>NC_014100.1:1241499-1551874 GCF_000092285.1 Caulobacter segnis ATCC 21756
TCCGAAGCCCTGATCGACTATCTGTTCCGCGCGGTGCTGCACCCCGGCGATGCGATCCTGTTCTCCAGCCCGACCTTCCCGGCCTATGACATCTTCGCCCGCTGCGCCGAGGCCAGGATCGTCGACGTGCCGCGCCTGGCCAACTTCGACCTCGACGTGCCGGCCTTCAAGGCGGCCGCCGCTCAAGGTCCGAAACTGCTGGTCCTGTGCACGCCCAACAATCCGACCGGGAACGCGCTGACCGCCTCGGACATCGAAGAGATCCTGTCGGTCACGCCGCGCTCGACCCTCGTCTTCGTCGACGAGGCCTATCGCGAGTACCACGAGGCCTTCGACACCTTCGCCCTGCTGGACGCCTGGGGCGGCCCCTGGGTGTCGGCCCGCACCTTCTCCAAGGCCTATGGCCTGGCCGGCATGCGCGTCGGCTATGGGATCGCCTCGTCGGCCGAGCTCGTCGGCTATCTCGACCGCCTGCGGCCGGCCTTCAACGTCACCGCCGTCAGCCAGGCCGCGGCGCTGGCCGCCTGGGACGACCAGGCGCATCTGGCCCGCACCGTCGCCCTGACCATCGCCGAGCGCGGCCGGATCGAGGCGGCGCTGGACGACCTGGGCGTCGAGCATACCCGCAGCGAGGCCAATTTCGTCTTCCTGCGCGCGCCCGCTGGCCCTGACGCGACCGCCGCGCGTTTGTTGCAGGAAGGCCTGATCATCCGCCCGACGCCGGTCGCCGGCGGCTGGGTCCGGATCACCATCGGCCGCCCGGCCGACAACGACGCCCTGATCGCCGCCCTGCCGGCGGCGCTGGCGCGATAACAACAAAGAACTCTAGGGAGACCGCTCATGACCCTCGTCACCGACCAGAACCCCCTGGGCCTCGACGGCTTCGAGTTCGTCGAGTTCACCAGCCCCGATCCGGCGGCCATGAAGGCGCTGATCGAGCAACTCGGCTTCGTGCCCGCCAGCAAGCATCCGACCAAGGCCGCGACCCGCTACAAGCAGGGCCGCATCAACCTGATCGTCAACGAGGAGCAGGCCGGCCAAGTCGCCGACTTCCGCGCCGAGCACGGTCCGTCGGCCAACGGCATGGCCTTCCGCGTCGAGAACGCCGAGCGCGCCTACGCCGACGCGATCAAGCGCGGCGCCAAGCCCGCCGACGCCAGCCGCTCGCTGCTGGGCGAAGGCGCCAAGGTGCTGGAAGGCATTGGCGGTTCCTTGCTCTATCTGATCGACCGCTATGGCGACGCCGGCACGATCTATGACAGCTGGGAGCAGGTTCCGGGCGCGGCCCTGGCCGAGGCCAAGAACAATGTCGGCCTCGACCTGCTGGACCACCTGACCCACAACGTGAAGCGTGGCCAGATGCGCACCTGGTCGACCTTCTACAACCAGGTCTTCGGCTTCGAGGAGCAGAAGTACTTCGACATCAAGGGCCAGGCGACGGGCCTGTTCAGCCAGGCGATGATCGCGCCCGACAAGGCCATCCGCATCCCGCTGAACGAGAGCCAGGACGACAAGAGCCAGATCGAGGAGTTCATCCGCCAGTACAATGGCGAGGGCATCCAGCACCTGGCCCTGACCACCGACAATATCTACGACACCGTCGAGAAGCTGCGCGCCCGGGGCGTGAAGCTGCAGGACACGATCGAGACCTATTACGAACTGGTCGACAAGCGCGTGCCCGGCCACGGCGAGGACCTGGAGCGCCTGCGCAAGAACCGCATCCTGATCGACGGCGCCGTCGGCGAGGAAGGCCTGCTGCTGCAGATCTTCACCGAGAACCTGTTCGGCCCGATCTTCTTCGAGATCATTCAGCGCAAGGGTAACGAGGGCTTCGGCAACGGCAACTTCCAGGCCCTGTTCGAGAGCATCGAGCTCGATCAGATCCGCCGTGGGGTGATCACGGTCGAGGCTTGAGGCGAGGGCATGGACGGCGCTTCGGCGCCGTCCCACTATCCCGATCTCCCCGGCGAAGGCCGGGGCCCAGGTGACACCCACGAACCGCCCAGGATGAATCTGGGTCCCGGCCTTCGCCGGGAAAGTCGGGGTGGGGGAGGACGCAGGTGAGCAGCACCGAAACGCTCAAGTACCAAACCGGCTTCGGCTCCTATTTCGAGACCGAGGCGCATCCCGGCGCCCTGCCGGTGGGGCAGAACTCGCCGCAGAAGGTCCCGTTCGGCCTCTATGCCGAGCAGTTGTCCGGCTCGGCCTTCACCGCGCCGCGTCATGAGAACCGCCGCAGCTGGCTGTACCGCCTGCGGCCGAGCGCCGGCCACGGGCCTTACACGCCCTATGCGCAGGACAAGCTGGTCTCGGCCTTCGGCGGGCCGGTGACGCCCAACCGGCTGCGTTGGGACCCGCTGGAGATCCCGGCGCAGCCGACGGACTTCGTCGACGGCCTTGTGACGCTGGCCGGGAACGCCGACGCCGCGACGCTGTCGGGCATCGGCGTGCACATCTATCTGGCCAACGCCTCGATGCGGAACCGGGTGTTCTACGACGCGGACGGCGAGCTGCTGATCGTGCCGCAGCAGGGCGTGCTGACCCTGGTCACCGAGTTCGGCGTGCTGATCGCCGGCCCCGGCCATATCGCCGTGATCCCGCGCGGCGTTCGCTTCCGGGTCGAGGTCGACGGACCGTCACGGGGCTATGTCTGCGAGAACTACGGCGCGGCCTTCCGCCTGCCGGAGCTCGGGCCCATCGGCGCCAACGGCCTGGCCAACCCGCGCGACTTCGAGACCCCCGTGGCGGCCTTCGAGGACGTGGATGCGCCGACGGAGGTGATCCAGAAGTTCCAGGGCGCGCTGTGGGCGGCCGAATGGGACCACAGCCCGCTGGACGTCGTGGCCTGGCACGGCAATCTCGCGCCGTACCGCTACGACCTCTCGCGGTTCAACACGATCAACACGGTCAGCTTCGACCATCCCGATCCGTCGATCTTCACCGTGCTGACCTCGCCCAGCGACACGCCGGGCGTGGCCAACTGCGACTTCGTGATCTTCCCGCCGCGCTGGATAGTGGCCGAGCACACCTTCCGCCCGCCGTGGTTCCACCGCAACGTGATGAGCGAGTTCATGGGGCTGGTGCACGGCGCCTACGACGCCAAGGCGGGCGGCTTCGTTCCTGGGGGCGCGTCCCTGCACAACTGCATGAGCGACCACGGCCCCGACGTGGCCAGCCACCGCAAGGCCACGGAAGCCGAACTGGCCCCCCACAAGATCGACGGGACCATGGCCTTCATGTTCGAGAGCCGCTGGGTGATCCGGCCGACCAAGTTCGCGCTGGAGACTTCGGCGCTTCAGGACGACTATGACGCCTGCTGGTCGGGCTTCCCCAAGGCTCGCTTGCCGTAACAACAACAAGAAGGAAGCGCCGATGAAGCTCGCGTCTCTCAAGGGCGGCCGCGACGGCCGGCTCGTGGTGGTGTCCAACGACTTGGCCTGGTTCACCGACGCAGGCACGGTCGCGCCGACGCTGCAGGCCGCGCTCGACGATTGGGAGCGTTGCGAGCCGCTGCTGCGCGGCCTGGCCGAGAGCCTCGAGCATGGCGCCGTGCCGCGCGAGCGCTTCCACGAGCACGATGCGGCCAGCCCCCTGCCGCGCGCCTATCAGTGGGTGGACGGCTCGGCCTATGTGAACCACGTGCAACTGGTCCGTAAAGCGCGCGGGGCCGAGATGCCCGAGAGCTTCTGGACCGATCCCCTGATGTACCAGGGCGCGTCGGACGGGTTTCTCTGCCCCCGTGATCCGATCCCGCTGGCCGACGCCAGCTGGGGCTGCGACCTTGAAGGGGAGGTGGCGGTGATCACCGGCGACGTGCCGCTGGGCGCCAGCCGCGAAGAGGCTCTGGCGGCCATTCGCCTCGTCATGCTGTGCAACGACGTCTCCCTGCGCAACCTGATCCCGGCTGAGCTGGCCAAGGGTTTCGGCTTCCTGCAGTCCAAGCCCGCCAGCGCCTTCTCGCCGGTGGCGGTGTCGCCCGACGTGCTGGGCGCCGCCTGGAAGGACGGCAAGCTGCACGGCGCCTTGCTGGTCGAGCTGGACGGCAAGGACTTCGGACGCGCCGACGCCGGCGTCGACATGACCTTCGATTTCGGGACCCTCGTGGCGCACGCGGCCAAGACGCGTTCGCTCTGCGCCGGCACGATCGTGGGCTCGGGCACGGTGTCGAACCGCGACGCCGACGGTGGTCCGGGCAAGCCGATCAGCGAAGGGGGGCTGGGCTATTCGTGCCTGGCCGAGGTTCGCACCGTCGAGACCCTCCTGCATGGCGCGCCCAAGACGCCCTTCCTGCTGGGCGGCGACACAGTCCGGATCGAGATGAAGGACGCCAAGGGGCATTCGGTCTTCGGCGCCATCGAGCAGACGGTCGAGCGGATTTGACGGACGAAAGCGCCGCCGCCGTTGGCCGGGTCTGGTCGACGCCGGCGGGGGTGAACCTCGGCCCGCTGGAGCTGATCGCCGACGGCGGCGCGCGCAACTACGTGCTGCAGATTGGCGAAAAGCGCTTCCACGGCTTCGTGGTCCGCAAGGGCGAGGCGGTGTTCGGCTATGTCGATCGCTGCCCCCACGCCGGCCTGCCTCTCGCGCAACAGCTGGACCACTACCTGACGCCCGACGGGGGACTGATCACCTGTTCGTGGCACGGCGCGGTGTTCACGGTGGAGGAGGGCGCCTGCGTCGGCGGGCCGTGCGTGGGGGCGAAGCTCACGCCTTGGCCCGTCCAGGCGCAGGAGGGACGAATTTACACCGCCTAGGGGGTGTCGCCGATCAGCACCTCCCCGCGCGGATTTCCGGACGCGGGAGCCATGGTCGGATTGCCCGGATAGCGCTTGCCGTTAAAGCGCAACCGCGCCTCGTGAGGCTGCGCGCCGCCGCCGGAGACGAAGACGCCGATGTCGCGCCAGCCTCGCGTGGCGCTCGCCAACCGCCGGACCGGAAGCTGTGTCACGCTGGCCCTCAGCACGATCTGGTAGCGTCCCTTCCTGGGCGAGAGGACGTAGAGGTTGCAGCCGCCGCTCCCGCAGGTCTCTCGTCCCGTGGCGTAGACAAAGATCTCTGGTCTGTGGTCGCCGTTCAGGTCGGCCTGAGCGGCCTGATAGGTCTCCACCTTCAGGACGTCCCGGACATAGCTGCGCGCCGCGGCCGGAAGCGACGGTGAGCCTGACGAAAGAAGCGCGAGGGCGACGAAGGCGATCATGGGCCCATGATAGGCCGGTCGCTACATCAGCCAAGGACGCTTCGCCCCCGACTGGAAAAAAGAACGGCCGCCTTCCAGGAGGAGAAGGCGGCCGAGTCATTGGGAGGAAACGCCCGAAACGGGCTGAATTCCATATAGCTGTTTGAAGCGCCGCCGACAACGTTGTCAGGGAAATTATTTCGCATAGCAGTGAAATAGTGGCGTCGCGCCAGACGCCGCTGTGGCGCGTCTGGCGCGACGCCGCGCAAGCCTACTTCTTCTTGGCGGCCTGGGCCTCGATCTCGACCAGCATGCCGTCTTGGACCAGCGCCGTGATCTGGCTGGTGATGCGGGCGGGCTTGTTGGGCTGGGTCGCGGTGCCGAAGTAGGTCTTGTAGCCTTCCATCATGCCGGCGAAGTCCATCTTGCCGCCCTTGGCCGGGTCGCCGACCAGCAGGACGCGCATCATCACGACGTCGGCCATGGTCGCGCCTTGGCTCTTAAGCGCGGCCTCGATGCGGCCCAGCACGCCGAGCGTTTGGGTCTTGGTGTCGCCGAACTTGGCGACACCCGTGGCCTTGTCGTCGATGACCGGCGGGGTCATGCCCGAGACGTAGATGGTGTCATAGCCCGCCGGCACGGTGACGACGCTGGCGATTGGCGACTTGGGGTCGCCACCACGGACGATCTCTTGCGCGTGGGCGGCGCCGGTGAGGGCGCAGAGGCCGGCGGCGAGGGCGATCAGGCGTTTCATGGTTCTTCTCCCTTGGGTGAGGTCAGTGGGCCTGCAAGCCACGAGCGTTGGCTTGCGCCTTGGCGGCGGCGCGGGCGGCGGAGACTTCGGCGGGCTTGACGCCCGGCGCCTTGTTGCTCCAGGACGAGCGAACATAGGTCAGGATGGCCGCCAGATCGGCGTCGGACAGGTCGTCCTTGAAGGCCGGCATGCCTGCGCGGCCGTTCAGCACCGTGGTGATCACCACCTTGGGCGGCCCCTTCACGAGCGGCGCGCCGTCCAGCGGCGGGAAGGCGCCCTTGACGCCCTTGCCGTTGGCCTGGTGACAGGCCGAGCAGTTGTCCATGAACAGGGACTTGCCGTCGGCGGACGCGATCGCCGGAGCGGCGAGGCCGCCGACGAGCGCCAGGGCGGCGAGACGATAGGCGAAAGTCATGCGTTTCCCCGGTACTTTCCTAAGCTTGCTGGACGCGGGCGTGGATCTTGGCGATCTGCTGCCAGGCCGACTCGATGGCGCCGGCCTGCCATCCGCCTAGGTAGCTCATGTGCTCGCCGGCCAGATAGAGGCGGCCGTCTGGTTCGCAGAGCACCGGATAGGCTTCCTTGCGTCCGGTCGGGCTCCATTCGGCCCAGCCGCCCAGGTTGTGCTCCGCCAGGTGCCAGCAGAAGGAGAAGGCGTTTTCGTAGTTCTCGGCGTATTCGGGGAAGACCTTCTGGCCCGCCGCGACGGCGTAGGCCGCGCGGTCGGCGGGGCTTTTGGCGCTGATCCGGGCCGCCTCGCCACCGAACATGTAGAAGCCCAGCAGCACGCCTTTCTGACCCTGCCAGCCGTAGGAGGGCAGGGTGATCGAGTTGATGGGCATGTCGGTATAGACGTGGCCGCCGTAGATGTGGTGCTTCTCCTCCCAGAAGCGCGACTTCATCTGCAGGCCGATCTTGTTGACCGGCGCGTAGGCGACGCCCGCCATCGCCGCCTTGAACGGCGCGGAGGCGTCGAGGTCGATCTGCTTCAGGACGCTGAGCGGGATGGTGCAAAGGCAATAGTCGGCGGTGACCTCGCCGGTCTTGCCGTCGGCCCCCTTGAACGAGACCGTCACGCCGCTGGGCGACTGCTTGATCTTCTCGACCACGGTCGAGTAGCGGATCATCGACCCGACGTGCTTCTCGAAGCCCTTGGCGATCTGGTCCATGCCGCCGATCGGCTGCAGCATCGTGCGTTGTTGCTCATAGCCAGTGACCGAGCTCAGCACCCGCCAGGCGTTGCTGTCGAGCACATCCTTGAAGGCGAACGGCGGTAGCTCCTTGCCGGGACCGGGATCGACGCCCGCGCCCGGGTGCACCGAGAAGCCGCGGCCTTCGGTGCCCTTGTAGGTCAGGTCCGACTTCGACAGGCGGCCTTCGTTGACGAGGTAGGCGATGAATTTCTCGCGATCCAGGCCCGACAGCGGCGCGTCGAGTTGTCCTTGGCTGGCGGCCTTGGCGACCACCTCGGCGGTGTAGCCGCGGATGTCGGCGGCGATCTCGCCCTTGCGCACCGGCTTGCCGGCCAGCGCCCCGGCACCCTTCTCGAAATAGACGTAGGAGGCGTCGTTGTCGTTGACGAAGCTTTCCAGCGGCACGCCGAACGCCTTGGTGTAGTGCAGGGTCGAGCGGTGGTGGTACGGAATCCGCCACGGGCCGTGGTTGATATAGTGCCCGTCGTCGAACTCGCAGGTCTGGGTGTTGCCGATCAGGTCGGTGTGCTTGAAGCCCTTGCGCGCGGTCTGGCAGCGGCCGCCGGCGAACGAACGCGCCTCCAGCACCTGCACTTGATAGCCGGCCTTGCTGAGCTCGTAGGCGGCGGTCATGCCGGCGAGGCCGGCGCCCAGGATGACGACTTTGGTGTTCTTGGCGCCGCCGGTCAGTTCGGGCGGCAGCTCGGTCGCGGAGGCCTGGGAGAAGCCGAGGGCCTCCATGCCCGACAGCACCAGCGACATGCCGCCGACCGCGGCGAGACTCTCGAAGAAACGCCGACGCGTGAGAACGCCACTCGCCGTTACAGCATCCAAACCGCTCATTACACCCCGCCCTTATTGTTGGCCGGACAGCGACCCTACGCCCGGCTTCGCCCAGCCGCGCGGACCAGAACGGAGGGTATCTCCAAATCCAGGCCTGCGCGGCGCAATCCGTTTTCAGTCGATACGGGGGCTGACATGTTAGACGCCTGACCATTGGGCGCCTGGAGCAGGCTTTGAGCGATCGGTGGGCGTGGTGGAGAGATCGTCCCTGACGTGCCGAATCCTTGTTTTTCTCGCGCGCCCGCGCTGCTCATGGGAGCTTCATGACCTCTTCTGATCCCCGCCTTCACCTTCGCCTCGCCCGGCCCGACGATATGCCGGTTTTGTCCGCCCTGATGGATCGCGCGATCGGCGAACTCTTGTCCGCCTTTCTGCCGCCGGAGGGTGTCGCCGCGTCCTACGAGGTGATGGGCCTAGATACTCAATTGATCGCGGACGGCACCTATTTCGTCGTGGAGGACGGGGAAGCCATCGCGGGATGCGGCGGTTGGAGCCGGCGCGCGACCTTGTTCGGCGGCGATCATTCCGCCGGTCGCGACGCGGCGCTGCTCGACCCCGCCAGCGACGCCGCGCGGGTCCGGGCGATGTACACCCACCCCGACCATACCCGCAAAGGCGTGGGGCGGATGATCCTCGACGCCTGCGAAGCGGCGGCGCGGGCCGAAGGGTTCTCACGCGCCGAGATGGCGGCCACGATGGGGGGCGTGCCGCTCTATCGCGCCTGCGGCTACCAGGACATCGAACCGTTCGAGGCCGAGACGTCGAGCGGCTACCGCGTGCCGCTGATCCGGATGGGCAAGGCGCTCTAGGGCGAGGCGCAGTCCCAAGCAAAAGGGCCGGGGAAACACCCCGGCCCTTTCTTTTTGGTCGATTGTTGACCTTAGAACGTCGCGGACAGCTTGGCGTACCAGAAGCCGCCCTGCCAATCGACGATCGAGTCCGACCGGTAGACGCGGCCGTTGGTGGCCGACTCGCCGGTCTTGTCGACATCGGGATAGTTGGCGAACAGGTTCCGCGCGCCGATCGCGACCGAGTAGTTCTCGGTGGCCTGGTACGACAGTTCCAGGTCGAAGAACGTCTCCGGATCCCACTTCTGGACGATCGGGTTGGCGACGCTGAACATGTTCTTGTACGGACCCCAGATGTTCAGGCGGCCGGTGGCCTTGAACTTGTCGATCTGGTGCGTGGCCGAGATGACCGAACGCCAGCGCGGCTGGGCGTGCTCGAAGTCGTAGACCCCTTCGGCGTCGAAGAAGGTGTAGGTGACGCCCGAGGTGCTCGCCGCCGGCGGGTTGATCTTGTCGACCTTGAACTTGTTGTAGTTGCCGCTGACCGTGAAGTTGGTCGTCTGGCCGTTTTCCCAGGCCTTGCGGTAGGTCGCCACGACGTCGACGCCGGTGGTCGTCGAGTCGAAGGCGTTCTGGAAGAACTGGACCTGACCGATGGTGTCGGCGCCCGGGATGCTGGCGGCCAGCAGGGCGGTGCGGATGGCCGGCGTCACGGTGATCGGGGTCGTGGCGTAGAACTGATCCTCGATCTTGATGCTGTAGAAGTCGACCGTGAGGCTGAGGTTCTCCAGCGGGGTGGCGGTGAAGCCCGCCGCGATGTTGAACGACTTCTCAGGCTTCAGCTCCTTGGCGCCCATGTACTTGGCGACCGGATTGGTCGCCGGGAACAGGCCCGAGGCGATGATCGCGCCGTTCTCGACACGGGTGGAGACGTTGGTGGTGAAGGCCTGGCCGGGCGTGGGTGCGCGGAAGCCCGTGCCGATCGAGGCGCGGACGCCGAACATCGGCGACACTTGATATTGAGTCGCGGCCTTGCCGTTCCAGGTGCTGCCGAAGTCCGAGAAGTGCTCGCCGCGAACCGCCAGGTCCAGGAACCACTCGTCGGTGATGTTGGCTGAGGTTTCCAGGTAGCCGGCGTAAGAGTCGCGCGTCAGCTTGCCCGAGTACTGCGGCGTGTTGCCGGGGAAGCCGTTCGACCCCACGGCCAGGGCGTTGTAGACGGGGTCGATCCCCGCGAAGCCGTCCGTGGCGTCTGACTTGTAGTTGGCGCAGTTCAGGCCAGCGGTGACCGGCAGAGCCGCGCCGGCGGCCGTGGCCGTGTGGGTCGTGGCGTCGCAGAATTTGAAGGGATCGGGCGTGGCCCAGGCGCCGGCGATATAGGACGGCTTGTCGCCCTCCTCGATCTCGTAGCCTTCCTTGCGGTATTCGGCGCCGAAGTTGATGGTCACCGGGTCCTTGAAGCCCAGGCCCGCCCAGTCGTAGGCGAAGTCGGCGTTGACCGCCGTTTCCGACGAGATCAGCGCGCCGTCATAGAACTTCTTCGGCGACAACGGACCCATCGACGGGTTGACCGTGTCCCAGATCGAATAGGCGATCTTGTCGTTGCCGTAGCGGGCCGACAGGTCGTAGCTCAGGCCCGAGCTCATCTTGCCCTTGAAGCCGCCGGTGGCGCTGTAGTCGGTGACGTCGCCGCCGAACATCGGGGTGAAGCCGGCCGGGAAGATCGAGCTGAACAGGAAGGTCGAGCCATCCTGCAGACGGATCGGCGTGGCGTTCACCGCGTTGCTGACCGGCGGACGATAGTTGAAGTACTCGACCGCGCTGCTCTTCGAGTAGTTGCCGAAGGCGTAGACCGAGAGATTTTCGGAGAACTCATAGCCCGCGTTTACGACCGCGCGGGTGGCTTCGGCGTCGGGCTGGCCCCACTTCTGCACGTAGTCGGTGATCAGAGCGCCATACGACGGGTTGGCGGCCGCATAGCTGGTCACGCAGAAGCCGGCCGACTGGTTCGGGATGCCAGCGTTGCAGTACTGGCGACCGCGGTTGACCTGATTCTGGCTGGTGTACTCGACCGTGGTGTTGATGAAGCCCTTTTCGCCGATCGGCAGGCCGAGGTTGCCGGTGACCAGCACGTCCTCGCCATCGCCCAGGTAGAACTGGCCGTATTGGGCGGTCAGCGAACCGCCGCTGGGGCTGTCCTTCAGCTGGAAATCGATCACGCCGGCGATGGCGTCCGAACCATATTGAGCGCCCGCGCCGTCACGGGTGACGACCACGTTCTTGAGGGCGGAGGCGGGAATGGTGGCGGCGTCCGGCGCTTGGGCGCCCGTACCGCCGATGGTCACCAGCGCCGAACGGTGGCGGCGC
Organism: Caulobacter segnis ATCC 21756; assembly: GCF_000092285.1. Classification (NCBI taxonomy): domain Bacteria; kingdom Pseudomonadati; phylum Pseudomonadota; class Alphaproteobacteria; order Caulobacterales; family Caulobacteraceae; genus Caulobacter; species Caulobacter segnis. The sequence goes on from NC_014100.1 coordinate 1,252,621, forward strand.
TTGGAGTTGACCATGAACAGGGTCTTATCGGTCGGCAGGCCGCGCAGGCTGGCGGGGCGGATGAAGGTGGCGCCGTCCGAAATCGGCTCACGGGCCAGGGTGTAGGACGGGACCAGCGTCTTCAGGATGTCGTTGGTGTCCGTGAAGGTCGACGCCTTGATGTCGCTTTCGCTGAAAGAGTCTACCGGCACCGCCGAGTCCAGAACGGTCCGGGGTTTGCCGCGCGCGGTGACGACGACGACGTCTAGTTCGGTGTCCGGTGCGGCGGCTGGCGGCGTGGTCGCGGCGTCGGCGGCGAAAGCCTCTGAGTATCCAAAAGTAACCGACAAGGCGGAAATACCCGCCAACAGTGCGGGTTTAATACGCCGATTCATAAACTACCCCCTCATTCTGTTTATTGACGTGCTTAGATTCCCTTTTCCATGGCGTTTTTCTCCCGACGATTATGTTTTTTGACGCGGGCACTCGAAAACATCGGCAACTGGCCGATCTATTCATTGGGGGTGGAAGTTTCGGCGTTCGGCAATGCGGGGGCGGCCGGAAAGCGCGATAACCGCGCCGACGCCCAGTGGGCGCCGTTTTGCGCGGCGGTCGATCTCGGATTTTAGGCAGAACGGCGTTTTCGTTCGTGGTCGGAAATCACGCGGAGCGTGTCCTTCGCGCCATGTTCACGCGCAGAGGCGCATCGGTTCGGCCATCTCGTCGGTCTCTTCGGTCTCAAACAGATCGAAGGCCTCTTCCCAGGCGGTGAGGCGGGAATCGCGCAGGTCCGCGTCGTCGGTGACGCGCACGATCTGGTCTTCGCGGTCGTTCCAGACGAGGCCGATGTCGGTGACACGCTCGGCGTCGCGCCCCAACAGCAGGAAGATGTCCGCCTTGGCGGCGCGTTCGTGGCTGATCCGGCGCAGGGTGCGGCCGCCGCCGAGATCGCGGTGGATGTCGGCGTAGTCGAGCACGGCCGAGATCATGGCGGCGTTGACGGGGGCGATGGCCCAGGGGGAACAGGCGAAGCGCGACATCAAGGGCTCCTTGGAGAGGTCTCCAATCTCGACGTTCGAAGAATGTCCGCGCGCTGCGACAGAAACGGTCGTATAAGCTCGCGCATGCGACACGAGAAAGCCACCCGCCTTTTAGACCTGGCCCGAATGCTGGCCGGATCCGCCGAAGGGCTGACCCTCGATGAGATGGCCGAGGCCCTGGGCGTCGGCCGGCGCACGGCCGAGCGGATGCGCGACGCGGTTTGGGCGGCCTTTCCCCAGATGGAGGCGATCGACGATCCGCCGACCAAGCGCTTCCGCATTCCCTCGGGCCTGGACGGCGTGTTCCAGACGCCGACCGCCGAGGAGCTGGCGGCCCTGCGCACGGCGGCCGACGGCTACAAGGCCTCCGGCGCCGAAACGCGCGCGGCCTCGCTCTACGCCCTTGAGGCGAAGCTGCTGGCGGCCCTGCGGGGCTCGGCGCGCCGCCGTGTCGCGCCGGACGTCGAGGCCCTGGTGCAGGCCGAGACCATCGCCGTCCACGCCGGGCCCCGGCCGTTCGAGGACGCGGCGGTGCTGTCGGCCATCCGCAACGCCATCAAGGGGCTCCAGGCCCTGTCTTTCCGCTACGAAGGCGGCAGCACGCCAGGCCGCGTGCGCGAGGTGACGCCGTTGGGCGTCCTGTTCGGCCGAAGCAACTATCTGGTAGCTTTGGAGGGCAAGGGCGGCAAGCCGCGGTCATGGCGCCTGGACCGGATGAGCGACCTGAAGGTGCTCGACAAGCCGGCCTCGCCGCCGGAGGACTTTTCGCTACAGGCCTTCGCCGACGAGAGTTTCGGCATCTATCACGACGAGATCCAGGACGTGGTGCTGCGCATCAACAAGAGCCGCGCCGAGGACGCCCTGCGCTGGCGCTTCCACGCCACCCAGAAGGTGGCGCAGGAGGCGGACGGCTCGGTGCTGGTGACCTTCCGCGCCGGCGGCATGCGAGAGCTCTCCTGGCACCTCTTCACCTGGGGCGGCGACATCGAGATCGTCGCACCCCAGGCGCTGAAGGACATGATGGTCCAGGAGCTGCGCGAGGCTGGCCGCGCGCACGGGGCGTGGTAGGGAACGCGATGAACTACCGCCATGCCTTCCACGCCGGCAACTTCGCCGACCTTCACAAGCACACGATCCTGCTGGCCATTCTGTCGGCCTTGCAGGGCGAGAGCGAGGCGCTGGCGGTCATCGACACTCACGCGGGCGCGGGGGCGTATGATCTCTCCGGCGAAATGGCGCGACGCTCGGGCGAGGCCCAGGCGGGAATTTTCCAGCTGAAGGCGGCGGCCGATGCGCCGGCGGTCTTCGGGCCGCTGCTGCAGGCGGTGCTCAAGATCAACAGCGGCCAACCCGGCGATCTCTATCCCGGCTCGCCGCTTTTGATCGCCCGGGCGCTGCGCAAAGGCGACCGCTACGCCGGTTGCGAGCTTCGGCCCGATGACGCGATCCTTCTAAGCAAGACGCTGGCGCCCTACGCCAACGCCAAAGCCCTCGAGGCGGATGGCTTCTCCACCGCCGCCGTCCAGGCGGGCAGGGGCGGGCGGGCCTTCGTGCTCATCGACCCGCCGTTCGAGCGGCCGGACGACTATGCGCGGATCGCCGAGACCTCGCGGGCCGTCCTGAAGCGCGCGTCGGACGCGGTCCTCGCCATCTGGCTGCCGCTCAAGGACCTCGAGACCTTCGACGCCTTCCTGCGCGCGATGGAAACTGTCACGGGCGACCTGTTAGTCGCCGAACTTCGTCTGCGGCCCTTGACGGATCCCATGAAGATGAACGGCAGCGCGATGGTGATGATCGGCGCGCCAGCCAGCGTCGATACGGCCGCGGTCGAGGCTGGAGACTGGCTGGCCTCGCGGCTGGGCGAGCCGGGCGGCCGCTCGCGCGTCTGGCGGGCTTGAGTTGAGGCTTAAGGCGGCTCCCAGTCTTGGTGAAGCCCTGCCGGTCTGGCTGAAGATCGGCTTGCTGGGTTTTGGCGGCCCCGCCGGCCAGATCGCCCTCCTGCACAAAGAGATCGTTGAGACGCGCGACTGGGTCGACGAGGACGAGTTCGCGCGGGCCCTGAGCTTCTGCATGCTTTTGCCTGGCCCCGAAGCTCAGCAACTGGCGACCTGGCTCGGCTGGCGGCTGCACGGGATCCGAGGGGGCGTGGCCGCGGGGCTGCTGTTCGTGCTGCCCGGCCTGCTGGTCATGCTGGGACTGTCGGCGCTGTATGTCGCGCACGGCCGGTCTGACTGGGCCGCGCCTGTGCTGCTGGGCCTTAAAGCGGCGGTGGTCGCGCTGGTGCTTCAAGCTCTGTTGAAGATCGGCAAGCGGGCCGTGAAGGACCGGCTCTCGGCTTTTGTCTGCGCCGCGGCCTTCGTCCTCCTGGCCTTCACCGCCGCGCCGTTCCCGCTGGTGGTGCTGGGCGCGGGCGCCCTGGGCTGGTTGACGGCCGGGAATGGCGAAGAGGCGATCGCGGATGCGTCGAGACCCGCGACGGGACGGCCGCGCACGGCGCTGGTCTGCCTGGCGCTATGGCTCGCGCCCATCGGCTTGGCGTGGCTGCTGGCGCCGGGCTCGGCCCTGGCCTGGATGGGCTTGGCTTTCGGAGGCCTGGCGGCGATCAGCTTCGGCGGCGCCTATGCGGCGCTGGCCTACCTGGGGCAGGCGGCCTCGGCGTTCGGCTGGCTGACGACCACCCAGATGCTGGACGGCCTGGGCCTCGCCGAGACCACGCCCGGTCCGCTGATCCTCGTCTTCGTTTTCGTCGGCTTCGTCGGCGCCTATCAGACGGCCGCGCCGGAATGGGCCTGGGTCCTCGCCGTCCTGGGGGGGGTGATGGCCGCCTGGACCACCTTCGCACCGTCCTTCCTCTGGATCTTCGCCGGCGGACCACTGTTCGAACGGTGGGGGCGGAGACCGCGTCCCGCCCGCGCCCTGGCCCTGATCTCGGCCGCGGCCGTCGGCGTGATCGGGCAACTGGCCCTTTGGTTCGCCCTGCACCTGATGTTTCGTTCAGGCCATACGCTGGAAGCCGGGCCGCTCAGGCTGATGCTGCCCGACCCGGCGAGCCTGGACTACGCCGCTCTCGGACTCACGGCTCTGGCGCTAGCTCTGCTGAGCCGGTTGCCGATGCTGGCCATGATCGCGGTCATGATCGTCGCCGGCGTGTTGTTGAAGGCTGTCGGATTTAGTTGACGTAACGTTATTATTTTTGCGCTTGCGAACGAGGTTTCTGTGTTATGCTGCGACGCACAAAATCGCGGTAGCCAGGAGCGTCCCCATGGTTTCCTCGCCCTCCTTCTTTTCTGAATTCCACGCCGACAAGGTCGAGCCGGAACTCGCCCCGCGCGTGGCGGTGGGCGCCATCTCGCCGCTTTGGCTGATGTTCGGCGGCGCGGCGGCCGCTGGCGCGGCCTACTGGTGGTGGGCGTCTCGCTGGCGCGAGGCGGTGAACCTGGAAGCCATCTTGGCTCTGGCGCCCGAGCCGGTCGCGCCCGCAACGGAAGCGCAAGAGGCCCTGGAGGCCGCTCCCGAGCCGGTCGTCGAGGCCGTGACGGAGATGGCGGAGACGGCGGAGGTTATGATTGACGCGACGGAGGCGGCGGTCGAGACGCTCGCCCAAGCGTCGGACGCCGTGGTCGAGGTCGCCAACGACGCGGCGCTGGAAGTCGCCGAGCAAGCCATCGAGACCATCGGTGAAGCCGAGAAGGAAGTCGAACGTCTCGCTGCTGAAGTGCTGGCCGACGCGCCTGTGGTCGACGCGCCTGTGGCCGACACGCCTGTGGCCGCGCCGGTCTTGGCCGAGCCGTCCGCCATCGTCGAAACGGTTGAGGCCGTCGGCGACGACTTGACCCGCCTGGTCGGGGTTGGTCCGAAGCTGGCCGCGTCGCTGGCGGAATTGGGCTTCACGACCTTCAGCCAGATCGCCGCCTGGACGCCTGAAGAGCTCGCCGAGATTGACCTGAAGCTGGGCCTGAAGGGGCGCGCCGAACGCGACGCTTGGATCGCCCAGGCCAAGCGGTTCGCGGCCGCGACGGAACCTGCCGCCGTTTAGCGCTCGGCCGGGCGTCGCCGCTCCATCAGCAGGATCGGCGAGCCGCGGTAGCTGGCGTGAGTCTTCACGCGGAAGCCGACCTTCGTCGCTAAGGCGATAGAGGGCGCGTTCTCGACGTTGATGATGCAGGGCACCACCTCCGGGGCGATGGCCTGGTCGATCCACGCGAGACCCGCGCGCACCGCCTCGGCGCCGAAGCCCTGGCCATGCGACCAGGCCGCCAGCACCCAGCCCATCTCGGGTAGGCCGTAGAGGCTTGGCTCCAGTTCGCGCCGAAGGTCCGCGAAGCCGACTTCTCCAACATAGCGCCCCGTGGACGTCTCGCGCACAGCCCAGTAGCCATAGCCCAGCACATCCCACAGCCCGCGCGCGCGCATTAGGCGCGTCCAGCTTTCCTCCTCGGTGAAGGGGCGCCCTCCCACGTGGCGAGTCACCAGCGGATCGGCCCACATGGCGCGACTGTCCTCAAAATCGGCCAGGATCGGCGGTGTCAGGGTCAGGCGCGGGGTGGTCAGGGTGGGTGCGGACATCGTCGGAGGGGTTTGCGGATCGGACGCGTAGCAAGCTACACGGACGGGCCTTTCAGGGAAGACCCCATGACCTCTCCCGCAGACGCCATCGCCGCCCGCCGCAAGCTGACCAACAAGCTGATCGCCGCCAAGGACGCCGCGCGCCTCAAACCTTTCTTCGACCCGCGCGTCACGCTGATCGCCGGCGACGGCTCTCTGTTGCTGGGCGTCGAAGACGTGCTCGCGGCGTTCGCGGGCCAGTTCGCGGAGAAGGGCTTCGTGGCCTATGTTCGCACCACCGAGGACATCGCGCTCAACGCCGACGGCACGCGCGCCGCCGAGCGCGGTCGTTGGATGGGATCGTGGAAGGACGCGCCCGAGCAGTCGGGGACCTATCTGGCCACCTGGAAGAAGGTCACCGGCCAATGGGTGATCGAGAATGAGCTGTTCGTGACGCTGGCGTGACCAGCGAGGCTGGACGCGGCTTGATGACTCGGAATTAATTTCGCCGCACTGGGCGGCGGCCTTACGCCTTCGTCCTCGAAATTGGTTCTGGGGAGGAAAAGCCTTGCTCAATCGCCGTCAAATGATGTTCGCCTCCGCCGCCGCGGGGTTCGCCGCGACCGGTGGTCTGCCGTCCTTGGCCCTGGCTCGCGAGGGCGAGGTCGCCAAGCTGAACGCCTTCTTCGACGAGGCCATGGCGCTGCAGCTGCGCCAGTCTCCCGAGACGGCCACCGGTCTTGGCCTCGACAGCGGCGACCTGGCCTGGACCAAGGGGCTGCTGAGCGACCGCTCGTTCAGCGCCATCGAGGCCGGCGCGGCCACAACCAGCAAGCAACTGGCCGCCCTGCGCGCGATCGACCGCCGCGCCCTCAACGGCATGGACGCCGTGAACTACGACACGGTCGAGTTCGTGCTGTCCGTCCAGGACGAAGGCAACAAGAAGTTCACCTACGCGGGCGGTGGCTCCGGCGCGCCGTACGCGCTGAGCCAGTTGACCGGCAGCTACCAGTACATGCCGGACTTCCTCGACACCCAGCACAGCATCGAGACCAAGGCCGACGCCGACGCCTATCTGTCGCGGATGGAGGGTTTCGCGCGCCTGATGGACCAGGAGACGGCGATCGCCAAGCGCGACATCGCCGATGGCGTGATCCCGCCTGACTTCATTATCGACAAGACCCTGATCCAGATGCGCGCCTTCGCCGGCACGCCGACGGCGGAAGCGCCGCTGGTCAAGTCGATCGCGCGCCGGACCAAGGAGAAGAACATCGCCGGCGACTGGGCCGGCGAGGCGTCGAAGATCTACGAGAACTCGGTGCTGCCGGCGCTGAAGCGCCAGATCGCGCTGATGGAGAGCATCCGGCCCAAGGCGACGCACGACGCGGGCGTCTGGCGGCTGAAGGACGGGGCGGACTACTACGCTCTCTCGCTGAAGAACTACACGACCGCCACCCTGACTCCCGACGAGATCCACCAGCTGGGTCTGGACATGGTCAAGTCGATCGAGGCCGAGGCCGACAAGCTGTTCAAGAAGATCGGCATGAGCCAGGGCACGGTCGGCGACCGGATGCGCAAGCTGGGTGAGGACTTCTACCCGAACACCGACGAGGCCAAGGAACAGCTGATCCGTGACCTCAACGAAAAGGCCAAGTGGATCGAAAAGCAGCTGCCGGCCTATTTCGGCCAACTGCCCAAGGCGCAGCTGGAGATCCGTCGTGTGCCCAAGGCCATCGAGGCCGGCGCGCCGGGCGGGTACTACAACTCGCCCTCGTTGGATGGAAAGCGTCCGGGGATCTACTGGATCAACCTGCGCGACACCAAGGAGCAGGCCAAGTACACCCTGACCACGCTGACGGTCCACGAGGGCGTTCCTGGCCACCACCTCCAGCTGTCGCTGTCCAACGAGGCCAAGGGCCTGCCCATGATCCGCAAGATCATCGGCTTCTCGGGCTACGCCGAGGGCTGGGCGCTCTATTCCGAGCAGCTGGCCGTCGAGATGGGTATCTACAAGAACGACCCGCGCGGCCAGATCGGCATGCTGCACGACGCCTTGTTCCGCGCCGTGCGCCTGGTGGTCGACACGGGCATGCACCACAAGAAATGGAGCCGCGAGCAGGCCATCAAGTACATGGCCGAGACCATGGGCGACGAGGAAAGCGGCGCGACCACCGAGATCGAGCGCTACGTCGTATGGCCGGGCCAGGCCTGCAGCTACATGATCGGCAAGATCGTCTGGCTGCGCGCGCGGGCCAAGGCTCAAAAGGCGCTTGGCAAGAAGTTCGACATCCGTGAGTTCCACGATGCGGGTCTGCTGTCGGGCATGACGCCGCTGACCGTGCTCGAGCGGGTCGTCGACAACTACATCGTCGCCAAGGGCGGCAAGGCCTAGGGCCGTTCGGCGCTCCTCCTCCTTTGGGGGAGGAGCGTTCTTCTACCCCCAGCTCTCCGACGCGCCGGCGCGTCGCGCCATGGCGCGCACCGGCGCGCTGGTCCGCAAGGCCGGAGCGGGCTTCTCGGCGGCCTTGCCGTAGAGCCAGCCTTGAGCGAAGTCGACGCCGGCGTTGCGAACGATGTCCTCGACTTCCGGCGTCTCGACCATCTCGGCCACGGTGCGGATTTTCAGATCCCGGCACATCTGCACGAGATGGCGGACCATGGCCCCGTCGCGGCTGTTGTCGGCCAGTTCGCGGACATAGCGGCCGTCGATCTTCACGATGTCCAGGTTCAGCTGCTGCAGATAGGCGAACGAGGCCGAACCGGCGCCGAAGTCGTCCAGACAGACCATCGAGCCCATGGACCGCAGCGCCTGGATGTTCTGGTTGGCGTAGGGCAGATCGTCGATCGCCGAGGTCTCGGTGATCTCGAAGATCAGGCGGCCCTTGACCGCGTCGAAGCGGGCCAGCAGGCGGTCGATGTGGTCGACGAAGGTCTCGCTGACGATCGTGCGGCCCGAAATGTTCACCGCCAGCTTCAGCTTGCCTTCGTAGTCGTTGGCCAGGCGCTTGATCACCTGTTCCACCACGACCTTGTCGAGTTCCTCGATCAGGTCGAACTCCTCGGCCATGCGGATCATGGCGAAGGGACTGGCGCCGTCCTCGAACCGCACCAGCGCCTCGTGGTGGTGGGCCTGGCCGGTCGCCAGCGCCACCACCGGCTGGAAGGCGAGGTTGAAGCGCCTTTGGGTGATGACCGCGCTCAGGGCTCCGGCCTGGGCCAGGGTGCGCTTGACCGAGCGGTTCATCGCGTCGGTCAGATTGGCGGGCGGGCCATCCTTCAGCCCTGCGCGCAGGAAGTCGTCCAGCGCGTAGCGTAGCGCCCGCAGGGCCCGCGAGGGCGGCGCGCTGTTCTCCAGCGGCACGACGTGGGCGGTGGCCTCGGCGCTGACGATGCGGCTCAGGCGTTTGAGCATGTTGTCAGATTGATCGTCGCGCGAGCGCACCAGGGCGAAACGGTCCTGCGACAGCTGCGTGGCGGCCGAGCCGCCGTGGGACTCCGCGCGCACAGCGCCCGCGACCCGAACATCCAGCTCGGCGGCTTCGCTGGGCGACAGGCCGTCACGCATGGCCCCGAGCCCGGCGAACTCCACCATCGCCAGCTCCAGCTCCATGCCGGTGGCGCGGGCGGCTTCGAACAGGCCCTTGGCGATGTCGTCGAACGACTCGCGCGGCTGAAGCTCGCCCGGCTTCAGCGCCGGGGCGGACGCCTGGGCGACGGTCACGGCGCAGGAGATGCGGCCTTCGTTCTCGGGGAGGGCGCGGAGAATGACCCCGACATACCGCGTTTCATCGTCGGCCAGGCGTACGACAATGGGGCCGCGGCGTTGGCCGTCTTCAGCGGACGCCAGCACGGCGTCCATCAAGGGGCGGTCATCCGGATGGAACAGGCTGCTCCAGGTCGCGCCCGTCAAGGCGGCCTCGCTTCTGCCCATGATCCGTTGGGCGGCGCCCAGAACGAGGCGCACCTGGCCGTCACGCAGCTCCACGAGGAGATCGGCGCTGGCGAACGCAAGGCCCAAGAGGCGACGTGGATCGATCGACAAAGCGGCCTTCTCCAGGATTGAAGGCAAGCTTCCACAATTGGCTTAAGGAGCAGTTGCCATCCCTGGGTTCAGCGCCTCGAGCCCAGCCCATTTTTCCACCGCCAGACGCATACGTCAGAAACGGACGTTTCTATGTGTGAGAACATCTTGCGAACATGGAACAAAGGCGGTACGCATTAAGGGTGTTCCACAGGTCGTTGAGACAGGGCGCTGTAAGCGCCGGGCGACCCACTGGAATCATGGGATAGAGGGCGGATCAACAATGACCAGTCAGGCGGCTTTGAAACTCGTGGCCAAGGAAGAAGGCGATAAGCAACGCGCGCTAGAGGCGGCTCTCGCCCAGATCGACCGCGCGTTCGGCAAGGGCTCGGTGATGAAGCTGGGCGAAAAGGGCAAGGTCGAGATGGAGTCTGTCTCCACCGGCTCGCTCGGCCTGGACATCGCGCTCGGCATTGGCGGCCTGCCCAAGGGGCGGATCATCGAGGTCTATGGCCCGGAAAGCTCGGGCAAGACCACCCTGGCCCTGCACGTCGTGGCCGAGGTCCAGAAGGCCGGCGGCACCGCCGCCTTCGTCGACGCCGAGCACGCGCTGGACCCGTCCTATGCGCACAAGCTTGGCGTCAACCTCGATAGCCTGCTGGTGTCGCAGCCCGACAACGGCGAGCAGGCGCTGGAGATCACCGATACCCTGGTGCGTTCGGGCGCTGTCGACATCGTCGTGATCGACTCGGTGGCGGCCTTGACGCCGAAGGCCGAAATCGAAGGCGAGATGGGCGACAGCCTGCCGGGCCTTCAGGCGCGTTTGATGAGCCAGGCGCTGCGCAAGCTGACCGCCTCGATCAACAAGGCCAACACCATCGTCATCTTCATCAACCAGATCCGTCACAAGATCGGGGTGATGTACGGCAGCCCGGAGACGACCACGGGCGGCAACGCGCTGAAGTTCTACGCCTCGGTGCGCCTGGACATCCGCCGCACTGGCTCGGTGAAGGTCCGGGACGAGATCATCGGCAACAACGTCCGCGTGAAGGTCGTCAAGAACAAGGTGGCCCCGCCGTTCCGCGAGGTCGAGTTCGACATCATGTACGGCGAGGGCATCTCCAAGCTGGGCGAGGTGATCGACCTGGGCGTCAAGGCCGGCATCATCGAGAAGGCCGGCTCATGGTTCTCGTACGGCAGCCAGCGCATCGGCCAGGGCCGCGACAACGTCCGCGAGTTCCTGAAGAACAATCCGGACATCGCCAGCAGCATCGAGGCGGCGGTCCGCAAATCGTCGCAGAAGATCGAGGAAGAGCTTCTGGTCGGCGGCCCTGAGGAGGGCGACGAGGAATAGGTCTCGCCCGTTAAAACCAGACATTGGAGCGTTGCAATCCATTGGATCAACGCTCCAGGGTTTCGCGGCCTTCGCTCCCAGCCACGGGCGGTCCCCGCCTTCAACACGCCCGCGGCGCCACCGCCGCGACGGCCGCGATCAGGCCGCCTGGACCCCATGCCAGGCGGCCTACTCTTTTGGAGGGGCGAAGTTAAAGCGCGACGTCCCAGGAGTGGGCGCTGGCAATTTGAAATATGCCGGACGAGCGGTGATTTATGCGCCGCGTTTCCACCAACCCGTGGCTGCTCGCTTGACGACGAAGGGGCCAAGTCTCTGGATGTGGCCGTATTCGCGTTTCGGGAGGGACCTTCTTGGCTGCTCTGCTTTTCGCCTTGGCGCTCGCGAGCGCGCCAAAGCCTCCGTGTCCGGACGCCAGGACCACGGTCGAGGTCAACGAATGTCTGAACGAAACGCTCAGGGGGTTCGACGGCGAAATGAAGCGCTATTACGAAGCGGCGGTGAAACGGTTAGCGACCGAACAGCGCCCGCCCGCCGATGACGCCCTTTCCGGCCTAGTTCGCGCGCAGGAGGCCTGGCGGGCCTACAGCGACGCCGAATGTGGCGCCGTCTACGACTATTGGCGGGAAGGGACCATCCGAACCAGCTTCGAGCTGCAATGCAGCATCCGCCAGACGCGCTTGCGGACCTTTTCGCTGTGGCGAGACTGGCTGACCTATCCCGACAGCACGCCCCCGATCTTGCCTCGCCCGGATTTCACCGATCTCGTGTCCGAGGGGGATCGCTGATCCTCCAAGACGGGTCTGGGACCGAGGTCTTGTCGCTCACGATGAGCGCCCCATTTCCCGAGTCGGTTTCCCCTTCGCTAAAAACCGCGCTATGCAGCGCGCGACTCCCGGCCGCTCGCCGGACGCTTAAGACTTGAGACGCTCATGCCCAGCTTGAACGAGATCCGCAGCACCTTCCTCGACTACTTCGGCAAGGCCGACCACGCCGTGGTCCCGTCCGCGCCGCTGGTGCCGCAGAACGATCCGACTCTGCTGTTCGTCAACGCCGGCATGGTGCCGTTCAAGAACGTGTTCACCGGCGCCGAGACCCCGGCCCATCCGCGCGCGGCCAGCTCGCAAAAGTGCGTCCGCGCCGGCGGCAAGCACAACGACCTCGACAACGTCGGCTACACCGCCCGCCACCACACCTTCTTCGAGATGCTGGGCAACTTCTCGTTCGGCGACTACTTCAAGGAACAGGCGATCCACCACGCCTGGACCCTGCTGACCGGCGAGTTCAAGCTGCCGAAGGAAAAGCTGCTGGTCACGGTCTACCACACCGATGACGAGGCGGCGGACCTGTGGAAGAAGATCGCCGGTCTGTCCGACGATCGCATCATCCGGATTCCGACCAGCGACAACTTCTGGTCCATGGGCGACACCGGCCCCTGCGGCCCGTGCTCGGAAATCTTCTACGACCATGGCCCCTCGATCGCCGGCGGCCCTCCGGGCAGCCCCGATGAAGACGGCGACCGCTTCATCGAGATCTGGAACCTCGTGTTCATGCAGTTCGAGCAGCTGGCCGGCGGCGATCGCGTGTCGCTGCCCAAGCCCTCGATCGACACTGGCATGGGCCTGGAGCGGGTCGCGGCCGTGCTGCAGGGCGTGCACAACAACTACGACGTGGACCTGTTCAAGGCCCTGATCGCCGCCAGCGTCGAGCTGACGGGCGTCAAGGCCGAGGGAGACCAGGCTCCGTCGCACCGCGTGATCGCCGACCACCTGCGCTCGTCCTCGTTCCTGCTGGCCGATGGCGTCTCGCCCTCGAACGAAGGTCGCGGTTACGTGCTGCGCCGGATCATGCGCCGCGCGATGCGCCACGCCTACCTGCTGGGCGCGCAGGAGCCCCTGATGCACCGCTTGGCCCCGACCCTGGTCGCCGAGATGGGGCAGGCCTATCCGGAACTGCGCCGCGCCGAGGCCTCGATCGTCGAGACCCTGCGCCAGGAGGAAGAGCGCTTCCGCACGACGCTCGGCCGCGGCATGGGTCTGCTGGACGAGGCGACCGCCAACCTTTCGGCGGGTGGCGTGCTGGACGGCGAGACCGCCTTCAAGCTCTACGACACCTACGGCTTCCCGCTGGACCTGACCCAGGACGCCGTCCGCGCCAAGGGCCTGACCGTCGACACCGACGGCTTCGACGCCGCCATGCAGAAGCAGCGCGAGATGGCGCGCGCCAACTGGGCGGGCTCGGGCCAGCAGGGGGCGGCCGCCGCTTGGTTCGCGATCAAGGAAAAGAACGGCGCCACGGACTTTGTCGGCTACGAGACCACCGAGACCACCGGCGTGGTCCAGGCGATCGTCGTGGACGGCGCCGAGGTCCAAAGCGCGACCGGCGGTACGACCGTCGAGGTCCTGCTGGACCGCACCAGCTTCTACGCCGAAAGCGGCGGCCAGGCCGGCGACCAGGGCGCGCTTGAGGCCAACGGCCGCGAGAACCGCGTCATCGACACCCAGAAGCAGGCCGGCGAGCTGCACGTTCACCGCGTCGAGCTGTCGGGCGAGCTGAAGGTCGGCGACAAGGTCGTGGTCTCGGTCGACGCCGATCGCCGTCAAACGACCCGCTCCAACCACTCGGCCGCGCACTTGGTCCACGCCGCCCTGCACCATGTGCTGGGCCCGCACGTCGCCCAGAAGGGCCAGATGGTCGACGGCGAGCGCATGCGTTTCGACTTCAGCCACGGCGGCCCGCTGACGCCGGAAGAGCTCGACAAGATCGAGGCCGAGGTCAATGCGGTGATCCGCCAGAACGTCCCGGCCGAGACCAAGGAAATGGCCCCGCAGGAGGCCATCGAGGCCGGCGCGGTGGCGCTGTTCGGCGAAAAGTACGGCGATAGCGTCCGCGTGCTGACCCTGGGCAAGTCGCTGACCGACGAGTCCAAGGCCTATTCGGTCGAGCTGTGCGGCGGCACCCACGTGTCCCGCACCGGTGACATCGCTCTGTTCAAGATCGTCTCGGAGCAGGGCGTCGCCGCCGGCGTGCGCCGTATCGAGGCCCTGACCGGCGAAGCGGCCCGTCGCTTCCTGCTGGATCAGGCGGGTGTCGCCAAGTCGCTGGCCGACCAGTTCAAGACCCCGGTCGCCGAGGTGGCCCAGCGCGTCGACGCCCTGATCGCCGACCGCAAGCGGCTCGAGAAGGAACTGGCCGAGGCCAAGAAGCAGCTCGCCCTGGGCGGCGGCGGCGCGGCCTCGGGTCCCGAGGACGTCAATGGCGTGGCCCTGATCGCTCGCGTCTTGGACGGCGTCGGCGGCAAGGAGCTGCGCGGCGTGGCCGAGGAGTTCAAGAAGCAGCTGACCTCGGGCGTCGTCGCCCTGGTCGGCACCTCCGACGGCAAGGCCGCCGTGACGGTGGCCGTCACCGCCGACCTGACCGGCAAGTTCAGCGCCGCCGATCTGGCCAAGGCCGCCGTGATCGCCATGGGCGGCCAGGGCGCCGGCGGCAAGGCCGACTTCGCCCAAGGCGGCGCGCCCGACGACAGCAAGGCTGATGAAGGCCTCGCGGCCGTCAAGGCGGCGCTGGCCGGCTGATCCGGCGGGATCGAGACCAGAACGAAGGGGGCGCCTCCAAGCGCCCCCTTTTTCATGCCGCTTTTCGGATCAGGATTTGAAGAACGCCGACAGCTTGTTGCCGTCCGGATCGCGGACGTAGGCGAGGTAATATCCCTCGCCATAGGCGGGGCGCGGGCCGGGCGGCCCCGCGCAAGCGCCGCCATGGGCCAAGGCGGCGGCGTGGAACGCGTCGACCTGGGCCTCGGTTTGGGCGGTCAGCCCCACCATGATCCCGTTGCCGGCCTTGGCGGGCAGGCCATTTTCCGGGCTGCAGATCAGGATGGTGGCATGCTCCGGATCCGGCCCGTAGCCGATCCAATGGTCCTGTCGCCAAAGCCGCGTGTGTCCCAGCGCGCCTAGAACGGCGTCGTAAAAGGCCCCAGCGCGGTCGGTGTCGCTGGCGCCGATCGTGATGTAGCTGATCATCGGGCGTCCTCCTGGCGAAACGCTAGATCGAAGCCTCGGCCAATTGTGTCAGCAGCGTCGCTGGGTCGGCGCCGCGGGATATTCGCGACGAAGCCTGTCCTCTTGACGGGCGCCCAGTTCAGGCCTCAAGTGAGTTACAATTGTAATCTTGGGGTTGGCGATGTCTTCACCGATATCGACATGGCGGCTGGCGATGGTGGGCCTGATCCTGACGCTCGGCGGCTGCGAGCGCGAAGTCGCCAGGACACAGCTCAATTTCGCGCCGCCATCCCTGTGGCGCGTCGCCGTGGTTGAGGACTCCGGCGGCCGATCGGCGGCCGTTGACGTCTGCGCCAATCCGGAACTGATCGCCTCGTTCGCCCGCGTCGAACCGCGCATCAACGGCTTGCCATGCGAGCTCGTGGGCAAGCCCGCCAAGGCCAGCGCCAATGAACGCATCGCGCGCTGCGAAGCCGGCGGCGCGCGTTACGGCCTTTACGTCACGACGACACGGCAGGCGTCCGACGATTTCACGGTCCGTTTCGCGCTTCAGCCGCTGCAAGACTCCGGCGGCAAAATCGTCCAGGCGCGACGCTACCAGCGGCTGGGAGCTTGTCCGGCGGGATGGTCCGCGGGCGACCAGGGGCCGCCAGGCGGGCGCGCGACCTCGAACCTGTTGAGCGGTCACGCTTTGGCCGTCCGATAGCTCAGCGGCGCGTCCGACCCACGCGCGCCTTGCGCTTCTTCCACCAGATCACGACGCCCGTGACGCTGAGCGCGGCGACGACGAGGCCCGTGAACGAGATCAGAATCCGCCCGGGCAGGCCCAGGATGCGGCCCGAGTGCAGTGGGAACTGGGCCTGGACGAAGATGTCGGCGGCGGTCCCGACCCACGGCAGACGCTGACCCGCGAACTGGCCCGTCTGGCCATCATAGTAGAGATAGGGCGGGCCGACGCCGGCCGCGCCATGATCCCCGCCGGGCTCGAAGAAACCGACTCCGTAGATCCCATAGGCCGGGGAATAGAAGGCCCCGCCCGCCGGCGTGCTCCAGCCGCGCGACCTGGCCTCCGCCTTGGCCGTTTCGATGATCTCGGCATAGCCGCGCTGGGCGATGATCGGCTGGTCCAGCGGCGCCGGCGCGCGCAGCTCGAACGGACCCGGCGTGGTCTTCGAGACCTTGGACAAGACCGGGTAGAACACCTCGCTGTAGAGATTCAGCGAGAAGGCGGTGAAGGCCACCGTGAACAGCACGCCCCACAGCCACAGGCCGAAGGCGCGGTGGATGTCGAAATTGATCCGATAGGCGCTGGCCTTGGTCTTGATCTGCCAGGCCGGCTTCCAGCGGCTCCAGAAGCTCTTGCCGCTCTTGACCGATGCGCGGGAGGGCAGGGTCAGATAGAAGCCGACGAAGCAGTCCAGCGTCCAGATGACGGCGATGACGCCCATCAGCCAGACGCCCCAGCGGTCGATCCCCCACATGGCCGGGATGTGCAGGCTGTAGTGCAGCACGTAGAGGAACGAGACCAGCGTCTCGCTGGTGATCGGCCAGGCAGCGCCCCACTGGCGACGGCCCTGCTCGTCGCCGGTGGCCGGATCGACGAAGACTTGATTGTAGCCCGGCTCGAACAGCTTGCCGGTGGCGGGGTTTCGCTTGGGCTCGACGCCGAAGGCGTAGGCCTCGCCCGGCTCGGGCGTCAGGGGGATGTAGGTGACCTGGACACGTGGGTCTCGCGCCTCGATCCGCTTGGCCAGCTCCAGCGGCGGCAGGCTGGGGCCCGCCGTGCGCGCGTGGGTCAGGTGCGGATTGAGCAAGTCATCCAGCTCGTGGTCCCACGAGATGATCGCCCCCGTCACGCCCGAGATGAACAGAAACCCGGCGATGGCCAGGCCGCCCCACCGATGCAGGAAGCCCAGGAATGGCCGCACAGCCGGTCGGAACAGCGTCCGACCGGTCTTGCTGGCGAGCTTAGGTGGGGTCCGCGCGTCCATCGTCCCGGCCCTAGAACGCGTAGTCCAGTCGGACGGACACGCTGCGCGGCGCGGCGTAGTAGGACTGGGCCCACATCAGGCTGGTCAGATAGGTCTTGTCAGTGGCGTTCTTGACGTTGAGCGTCGCGCGCACCTTTTCGGTCACGTCGATCCCGGCCATCAGGTCGAGCACGGCATAGGCCTTCTGCTCGAGCAGAGCGACGTCCTGGCTCTGGATGTCGTCCTGCCAGCGAAGCTGGGCGCCCAGGGTCAGGTTGCGAACCGACGGGATGGTGTAGGTCGTCGAGGCTTTCAGTGTCTTGCGCGGCAGGTAGGTGCGGGCCTTGTTTCCGTCGCCGTCCTTGATCGACAGGTCCGTCCAGCCGAGGCTGACGCGCCATTGGGCGTTGATCGCGCCGACGGCCTCCAGCTCATAGCCTTTCGCCTTGGTGTCGACCCCGGCGTAGTAGCTCTGCAGCGTGTCGGTGAAGGTGCCGGCGTATTCGGCGAGGTTGGCCTGGCGGGACGTGAAGACCGCGCCGGTCACATACAGCCGGCCGTCGAACCACTCGCTTTTCACCCCGGCCTCGTAGGCCTTGCCGTGCGCGGCGGCCAAGGTCTCGTGGTTGACGTCGACTTCCGACTGCGGATTGAAGATGTCGGTGTAGCTGGCGTACAGCGAGACGTTCTGGTTCAGATCGTAGACCGCCCCGACATAGGGGCTGACCTTCTCCTCATCCCGCCGCGCATCGACGCCGTACGAGAAGCCCTTCGATTTCAGCTTCAGCGCATTGAAGCCCACGACCGCCTTCAGCTTGTCGCTGAGGCTGAGATGCGTCGCGGCGTAGAAGCGGGCCTGGCGGTCCACCTGGTCGGCGGCGAGATAGGCGTCGGGGAAGGTCGGTTCGGCGGGCTGCACGCCCGCCCAGGTCCCGACCGGCCCATAGACGATCGTCTCATCCGAGAAGGCTTCGTACTCATGCCCGTGCGAGCGTGAGACCTGGCCGCCGACCACCAACTGGTGCGTGCGCCCGAACAGCTGGAAGGGGCCCGCGGCGTAGGCGTCGAGGATGGCGCTTTCGTAGATCGACGGGTAGACGCCGGCCATGCCCTGCACGCCGAGCCCCGTGGTCTTGTCCGGCGCGCCGTAGGCGTAGAGCAGCTTGGCGTTTTCCTCGAAGCGCTTGAGCGTGCCGATCGTCTTGATCTGCCAGCCGTTGTCGAGGCGCCAGGCCAACTCGCCAAAGCCGGTCTGGTCCTTGACGTTCCAGTGCGTCCAGTCGGCCGAGGTCGAGGCCGAGCGCGGGTAGTTGATCCGCGTTCCGTCGCTGTAGGTCAGGGGCAGGGCGCCCCAGTTGTTGCCGCGCGCGCGGTTGTCCTGCATCGACCAGCCGACGGTGGCCGTGAGCTTCGGCGTGGCGTCCCAGGCCAGCAGGGCGCCATAGACGTTCCGGTTGACGCCGTAGTGGTCGAGATAGCTGTCCTTGTCCTCATTGGCGTAGATCACGCGGCCAGCGAGCGTGCCCGAGGCGTTCAACGGGCCCGACACATCGGCCTCGAGCCGGTAGTCGTTCCAGGAGCCGTACTGCAGCGCGCCGCTGGCCTGGAAGGTGTTGGTCGGGCGCTTGCGGACGTAGTTGATGGTCGCCGACGGGTTACCGGCGCCGGTCATCATGCTGTTGGCGCCGCGTACGGCCTCGGCCCGCTCGAACAGCACCGTGTCGAGATCGCCGAACTGAATGCCCCAGATCAGCGGCAGGCCGATGCCGTCGACCTGGAAGTTGGTGATGTCGAAGCCGCGCGAGTTGTAATAGGTGCGATCTGTCTCGACCCGTTCGACATTCACCCCGGTGATCTGGGCCAGCAGTTGGTTCACGTCGGTCAAGGCGAAGTCCTTGATCCGGTCCTGATTGATCAAGGTCACGGACTGAGGGGTTTCACGCAGGCTCATATCCAGACCCGCGACGGCCGACGTGCGCGTGCGCGCGCCGGTGATCACAACCCGGTCGACCTGATTGGTGTCCGCGGCGTCCAATCCGACTTCCTCGGCGAGCGCGAAGCTCGAAACGCCGACGCAGGCCAGCGCGGCCCCGCCGAGCAAGAGGGCGCGGAAAGTCGGCGACATGGAAAACCTCAATGCAAACGATAATGACTCGCAAAGTCATCTATCGGCCGGGTCTCGCGGTGTCAAACCAGCTCGGCCCTTAAGGCGTTGCGGTTGGAACCAGCAGCAACACCGCGATGGCGAGGGTCAGGAGCGCGGCGGCGGTGGTCAGGGCAACGATGCGCGCCGCGCCGCGCGCGAAAACGTCATAGGCGCGGGTCTGGATGAAGGCGCTGACCGCCGTAGGCGCGGCCGCCAGCAAGGTCGCCCCGGCGCGGAAGGCCGGCGGCGCGGACGTCAGGCCGATGGCGAACCAGGCCAGAAGCGGAAACAGGGCGAGCTTGGCGACCGCCGCCGTGGCGATTGGGACGTTGTGCGGCGCGGCTTCGCCCTCGGCTTCGCGAAGGCCCAGCGCCGCGCCGAGCGCGACGAGGCCGACGGGGCTGCCCGACGCGGCGGCCAACCCAAGGGCGCGGTCCAGCGCCTCGGGGGGCTTCAGGTCGAGCAGGGCCAGGGCGGCTCCGGCCAGGGCGGCCGCGACGACGGGATTGCGGAACGCTTGCAAGATCGAGCGCCACACCGACCGTCCGGCGGCCCAGCCCAGCAACCCTACACCCGCGGCCGAGAGGATCACGAAGTCCACCGCGACCACGCCGGCCACCAGACGTGCGGTCTCGGCGCCCATGACGGCCGCGGTGATCGGCAAGGTCAGGAACGCGCTGTTGCCGACCCCGCTGGTGATCGCCGCGCCGGCCTGTTCGGCCTTCGTCCATCTCAGCGTTCGGCCCAGGATGACGACCGTCGCAATGACCGCGAGGCCGGCGACGGCACAGGCCGCCAAACCGGCGGCGAGCTCTGGCGTCGGACGGCCCACGCGCGACAAGGAGTGGATCAGCAGGGCGGGAAAGCCGATCCAGTACACATAGATCGACAGCCCTCGCGCCTGGTGAGCGTCCAGCAGGCGCAGACGGGTCAGCGCCAGTCCCGCCCCGACCAGCAGGAAGAAGGGCCAGACCCGAACCAGAACGTCCGTAACAATAGCGATCAAGACCAGAACCTCGGGCGGATGCTCAGCCTTGGCGCTCGTTGGCCGGCAGGCGGATGTGGACCAGCTTCCAGGTGAACAGCGCTCGGCGTTCGAACGTGAACACCGTCAGCTTGCCGCGCGCCTCCGGCCGCTTGACCGCGATGCGAACGCGGTTCGGGTCCCAATAGGCGATCGTGGGGTGAGGGCCCTTCAGGGCTTGCTTGATCGCATCGGAAGACGATGGCTCCGCCGGCGCCACGTTCGGCGCATAGCCGCGCGTCAAGGCGTTGAAGCCGGACACCGTCAGATAGCGGTCGACCCTGGGTTCGGGTGGCGCGATCGGCTCCACCGCCTTCTTGAAGACGCCCAATGGGTCGCGCCAGATCGAGGGGTTTTCCGGCTTGGCGGCGGGCGCATCGACGACCAACTGGGCCGTCAGGCCGCGGCGCACAGCGGGGAAATCGACCAGTTCGCCGATCGCCTGCACATCCTCGTACTGGGCGGCGGACTTGAGCGCCCGGAACGCGAACCAGGGCGCGGAGACGAACGCGGCGGCGAACACGAAGATCGCCAGCACGATCAGATCCCAGATCCGCTTCTGCAGGGTCATGAGGCCTCCGGAGGTC
This sequence comes from Caulobacter segnis ATCC 21756, assembly GCF_000092285.1. Lineage (NCBI taxonomy): Bacteria > Pseudomonadati > Pseudomonadota > Alphaproteobacteria > Caulobacterales > Caulobacteraceae > Caulobacter > Caulobacter segnis. The sequence continues at coordinate 1,273,285 of NC_014100.1, forward strand.
CAGTGGGGTAGATCAAGCCTTCGCTCGATCGTCCAGAACGAAAAACGCCCCCGGAGCTTGTCCGGGGGCGCCTTTGTCGGCGTCTTCGCTGGAAGCGAAGGTTAGGCGACGGCCATGGCCTTCTTCAGGTTCTCGTCGATCTTGTCGAGGAAGCCTTCGGTGGTCAGCCAGCCTTGCTTGTCACCGACCAGCAGAGCCAGGTCCTTGGTCATGTAGCCGCTCTCGACGGTGTCGACGCAGACCTTCTCAAGGGTGGCGGCGAAGTTGGCCAGTTCGGTGTTGTTGTCGAGCTTGGCGCGGTGGGCCAGGCCACGGGTCCAGGCGAAGATCGAGGCGATCGAGTTGGTCGAGGTGCTCTCGCCCTTCTGATGCTGACGGTAGTGGCGGGTGACCGTGCCGTGGGCGGCTTCGGCTTCCACCGTCTTGCCGTCCGGCGTCATCAGCACCGAGGTCATCAGGCCGAGCGACCCGAAGCCCTGGGCGACGATGTCCGACTGCACGTCGCCGTCGTAGTTCTTGCAAGCCCAGACGTAGCCGCCCGACCACTTCAGCGCCGAGGCGACCATGTCGTCGATCAGGCGGTGCTCGTAGTGGATGCCCAGGGCCTTGAACTTCTCGGCGTACTCGGCGTCGTAGACCTCTTGGAAGATGTCCTTGAAGCGACCGTCATAGGCCTTGAGGATCGTGTTCTTGGTCGACAGGTAGACCGGGTACTTGCGGTTCAGGCCATAGGCGAACGAGGCGTGGGCGAACTCGCGGATCGACTCGTCGAGGTTGTACATCGCCATGGCGACGCCCGAGCCCGGGGCCTTGAACACTTCGTGCTCGATGGTCTGGCCGTCTTCGCCGACGAACTTGATCGTCAGGGTGCCCTTGCCGGGGAACAGGAAGTCGGTGGCGCGGTACTGGTCGCCAAAGGCGTGGCGGCCGACGATGATCGGCTGGGTCCAGCCCGGCACCAGGCGCGGCACGTTCTGGCAGATGATCGGTTCACGGAAGATCACGCCGCCCAGGATGTTGCGGATCGTGCCGTTCGGCGACTTCCACATCTTCTTGAGATTGAATTCCTTCACGCGGGCTTCGTCCGGCGTGATGGTGGCGCACTTGACGGCCACGCCGTGCTTCTTGGTGGCGTTGGCGGCGTCGATCGTCACCTGGTCGTCGGTGGCGTCGCGATTTTCAACCGAAAGGTCGTAGTAATCCAGTTCCAGGTCCAGGTACGGGAAGATCAGCTTATCCTTGATGAGCTTCCAGATGATCCGGGTCATTTCGTCCCCGTCCATGTCGACGACGGGATTGGCGACTTTGATCTTGGCCATTGCGGGGCAGTTCCTCTGGCGGTGGCGCGCCTGGAGCGGCCTGGCGCACAGGGCCAGGACGCGGCGCGGACCGGGTCGCTATAGACTGTTGCGTGGCGAGGGAAAAGCGGATCGGTTGGACGTCTGGCCTCGGCGATGAGCTCGGGGCCGCTGTTTTGGGTGTTCTTCCGTGGGGGCGCGGAGCGAGCGCCGAGTGCGAAGAGCGTGCTTGGTAGGTTGGGCGTTTGGATTTTGGTGAATGACCGATCCGCGGCGTCGGATCGGTGCGGGGGCGTGTTTGAACGGCAGCGCAACAACGAATGGTCAGGTGACAAGGCCCTTGGCGCGGCGCCTGCTGACCATGGTGGCGATGTTGTCCATCGCCGTCACGGGCGTCGCCACGGCGGCCGCATTCGTCTTCGTGCGCGAGAGCGCGGCCGACTCCCAGACCCGTCATCTGGCCGCCTATGTGGGCGAACGCGTCAAGACCGAGGACCGCCTGTTCTCCGACCTCGTGAAGGTTCATGACGCGGCGGGGGAGGCCCTGACCCGACGGCTAGCCCAGAGGGAGGACGCTCGTAAGCTAGCGAGGTTTGACACTCTGTTTCCGGACTACGGTGACGGCACGCGTCGCTCGGCGCCGGGATTGTTCGATGGCGCGCGGATCGGTGAGCAGTACGTCTACGGCGTCGGGGCCTTTCTTCCCCGCGCCGCCACGTTGACGGTCGCCGACAAGGCGCTCATCGTCTCGGCCTTGGAGGTCGTGGCCGCCACCGGGGAAGCCCAGCTCCGCCACTACGACAACTTCTATTTCTTCACGCCGGACTCGCGGCTGGTGATGTTCGGGCCCAAGCGCGCCGACAAGCTCCAGTTCTATCGGCGTGACGCGCCTCCCGACCTCAGCATCGCCTCCGAGGAGATGACGCTCCTGACGTTGCCGGAGAATAATCCCGATGGCGTGATGAAGTGCACCAAGCTTCGGCGGCTGATCTCGGATCCGTCGGGCCGCAGGCTCAACGCGGCCTGCATGACGCCCTTCTACCGGGACGGCCGCTTCGTCGGCGCGTTCGGATCGAGCTTGTCGCTGGATTCCTATCTGCTGCGCGCGGTCGGCGACGCCTTGCCTGGCGGCCGCAACATGATCGTCGCCGACAACGGCGAGCTGATCGCCGCGCAGGCCGTTTCCCGCAAGGGCATGGTCGACGCCGCCGCCCTGCGGCGGTTCGAGACCGAAAGCGATCTCAAGCGGCTGATGCAGCACATCCGGGCGCAGGACCGGGACGTGGGAACTGTGCTTTCCCCGAAGGGCGACCGGCTGGTGGCTTATGGCCGGCTGATCGAGCCTGGCTGGTGGTTCCTGATGACCTTCCCGTCGGGCGATATTGTCTGGTCTTCGCTGAAGACCGCTTCCTGGGTGCTGCTATTCGGTTTCCTGGGCGTGCTCGCTCAGGTTCTGTTGCTGTATCGCCTGACGAACCAGATGGTGGTCGCGCCGCTGCATCACCTGGCCGAAGCTCAAAGACTGGGCGATCCGGCGGCGGCCGCGCCGATCGAGGCGCGCGAGGACGAAATCGGCGTGCTGGCGCGCTCGCTGCGCGGCCAGAGGGACCGTAACGAGGAGCTCTTGCGGTCGCTGGAGGAGCGCGTGGCCGAGCGCACGGCGGAGCTCCAGAGCGCGAACCAGGCCAAGTCGGTCTTCTTGGCCAATATGAGCCATGAGCTGCGCACGCCGCTCAACGGCGTCATCGCCATCAGCGATCGCTTGGCCGAGGAAAGGGATCCCGCGGTGCGTCGCGAGCTCGCGGCGGTGGTTTCATCTTCCGGACGACTACTGGAGCAGGTGCTCAGCGACATCTTGGATGTGTCCAAGATCGAGGCGGGCGAGTTCCAACTCACCCCCGAGCCGTTCGACCTGGCGCGTCTTGTCCAGGGCATGGCCGAACTGCACGCCGCCGCCGCCCAGGCCAAGGCGCTGACCTTCCGCTGGTCGGTCGAGCCGGAGGCGGCGGGAACCTACGAGGGGGATTCGGGACGGATCAGCCAAATCCTCTCGAACCTGCTGGCCAACGCCGTGAAGTTCACCGACGACGGCGAGGTGGCCCTTGAGGTTGATCGGAGCGACGAAGGCGTGCGTTTCGTTGTGCGCGACACCGGGGTCGGGTTTGACGCGTCGGTGCGCGAGCGCTTGTTCAAGCGCTTCGTCCAGGCCGACCAGTCGATCACCCGTCAGTACGGCGGCACGGGGCTTGGCCTGTCCATCTGCGCCGCCCTCACCGACAAGATGGGCGGGCGCATCACCGCCGACGGCGCGCCGGGCGAGGGCGCGCGTTTCGAGGTCGTCCTCCCTCTGCAGCGCTGCGCGGAGCTTCCGGCCGAAGCCGAGGAAGAGGCCGCCGAAACGGTGTCGCTGGAGGGCTTGCGCGTCTTGGTCGCCGAGGACCATCCGACCAATCGCAAGGTCGTGGAGATCGTGCTGGAGCCGTTCGGCGTGGACATGACCCTGGTGGCCGACGGGGAGGCGGCGCTGGCGGCGCTGGATGAAAAGCCGTTCGACGCAGTGTTGATGGACATGCAGATGCCCGTCATGGACGGCCTTTCCGCCACGCGGGCCATCCGCGCGCGGGAGGCCGCCTCGGGCGCGCGTCCGATGCTGGTGATCATGCTGACCGCCAACGCCATGGAAGAGCACATCGCCGCCGCCGAGGCCGCTGGCGCGGACCTGCATCTCGCCAAGCCCCTGCATCCGGCGCAGCTGATCGAGGCCCTGGCGCGCGCCCGGCGGACCTAGAACGACTTCAGCACCGTCCGGCCGGCCTCGGTGATGATCGCCTCGCGCGCGGCGACGTCGGTCGTCGAGCGAGTCAGGAAAACCGCCAGGGCGATGCGCCGACCGTCCTTCAGCTCGATCAGGGCGACCGCATGGCTCTCGGCGACCACGCCGAGGTCGGGACGGGCCGATCCCGCCGCCTGCCAGATCTTGGCGCCTTCAGGCAGGGCGGACGCCAGATAGCCGGGATCGTTTCCGAGAAGCAGGCGGGGGTCCGCGCTCGCGAAGGCTTCGCGCGTGTTGAAGGTTTCCAGGAGCCGAACAACGCCCACAGGCGTGGTCGTGTCGCGTGGATCAGCCGCACGCTGGCGCGCGGCCGTCGCGCGTTTATCGGCGGAGACGCTCGCGAGCGCGCGCCGCCAGGCGGTCTCGCCCCTCCAGTCGGCGCGGAACGAGGCCATGCCCATCGTATCGGTCTCCACCTGTCGGCGATAACGATCCACGGAAACGCCGCGTAGTTGTCTTACGTCCAGCCACCCGTTGACGGCGCCTGGACCGCCTATGCGCTTCGTCAGAAGATCGAGGGCTGTGTTGTCGCCGGTTCGCGCCAGCGCCTCCAGTTCGGCCACGGTGTAGGATTCTCGGCCGGGCCACGCGTCGGCCACCGCGCTGGGCGGTGGCGAGAGGTCGACGTCGCGGGCATCGATCTGCTCGTTCAGGTCCAAGCGGCCGGCCGCCCGCTCCGCCATCACCGCCGCCAGGACGGGGACGCGGGCGGCCCCGCCCAGCACGAACGCGCGATCGCCATTGAAGCCCCAGATCTGACGCGTCCCCAAGTCTTCCGCCGCGACGCCCAGCACCGCCGGCTCGGCTCGCGCCGCGATGGGCAGGATGGCTTTCTGAAGGCCCTTGGGATCCATCGCCGGCTCTTCCTGACCCAGCATTGGTTTCTGCCCACAGGCGGCGAGCAGAGGCAGGGCGGCGAGGGCGGTCAGGAAGGCGCGACGGGACATCCCCGCTAAACGCGGCCATGGCGGTTCGGCTGCCTGCCCTCTTGCGTCCAGGGCTCTGTCGGCGGCAAAGGGTGCGGATGACCGACGAAAACCCGTCCGCCTCGGCGCAACCCGCGCCGCCCTGCGTGATCCTCAACGAACCCCAGCTGGCCGAGAACATCGGCTCGGTCGCGCGGGTCATGGCCAATTTCGGCCTCTATGACCTGCGGCTCGTGCGGCCGCGGGACGGCTGGCCGCAGGAGCGCGCCTGGGCCAGCGCGTCGGGCGCCAACTGGCCGCTCGACGACGCCAAGGTGTTCGACAGCCTGGAAGCGGCGATCGCCGACCTCAAGCTGGTCTACGCCACCACGGCTCGTCCGCGCGAGACGCGGCTGCCCGTTTACACGCCGCGTGAAAGCGCCGGCCATCTGGCCGAGGAGGTCGCTCAAGGCCGCAAGGTCGGCCTGCTGTTCGGGGGCGAGCGCGCCGGTCTGGAGACCCACGACATCGCCCTTTGCCAAGCCATCGTCTCGATCCCGATCGACGAGCGTTTCCGCTCGCTGAACCTGGCCCAGGCGGTGTCGATCAACGCCTACGAATGGAAGATGACCCAGGATGATCGGCCCTGGAAGAAGTTCGAACTCAATGTCGAGGAGCCCGCCGACCAGGCGACGCTGCTGGGTCTCTACGAGCATCTCGAGGACGAACTCGACAAGGCCGGCTTCTATCATCCGCCCGAGAAGAAGCCGTCGATGGTCCGCAACCTGCGTGTCCCGCTGGCCCGGGCTCGACTGACCGACCAGGAGGTTCGCACCTTCCGGGGCGTGATCACCGCGCTCAGCAAGGGGCGCGGCCGCGTGCTGGCCAAGCTGGCCGAGAAGGCGGCCAAGAAGCCGGCTCCTTAAGGACAGGATCCGGCGGCGGATTTGACCTGGATCATCCGCCGCCGGATCGCCGAGGCGCAAGCTGCCGTCAGTGGTTAGCAAGGAGCCTCTCCATGAACCCAGACGCCATCACCCTCGTCGTCGTCGCCGACGGCCGTCGCGCCCGCCTTCTGGAGCAGCCGCGCATCGACGGCCCGCTTCATGACCGTCCCGAATGGCTGGCGGACGTGAAGGAACATCACGACCATGCCGCCCCCAGCCACATCACCCATTCGGGCGACGCCCGGGACCGGGCCGAAAAGGCGTTCCTGACGGGCCTCGCCAAGCGGCTGGAAGGCCTCGCCGCCAAGCATCACTTCGACCAAGTCGTGCTGATCGCGCCGCCGCGCGCGCTGGGCCATCTGCGCGAAGCCCTGTCGCCGGGCCTGCTTAAGAAGGTCGTCGGCTCGGATCCGCACGAGCGGGTCGACGCCACCATCATCACGCTGGAAGCCGCGGTGCACGCCGCGCGCTACGCCCACGCGGCCTGATACGCGCCCGGCGGCTCCCCGGGAGCGGTAGACGGGAGGCGGGCGGCCTTGCGCCGCTCGCTTTTCCCGCGTTCACTCTTCCGAACAAGTGTTTGCGGGAGGGGGCCATGAACCGTCGAAAGCTGCTGGCCTTGGCCGGCGCAGCGAGTTTCGCGCCGGGTCTTCAGGCTCACGCCGCCGCGCCGACGAACGCGACGGCGGCGCAAGACGCTTACCTCTACGCCCTGCCGCTGATCGAGATGGCGACCACCCGCGCGCGGATGCTGAAAGCGCCGGGCGCCGCCATCAACAAGTTGGACCACACGCGGACCCTGGCGGACCACACGTCCCGGCGCGTGACCACGCCCAACAACGACACCCTCTACTCCTGGACTTTCCTGGACCTGACGTGGGGACCCGCGACCCTGACCATCCCGCCGATGGGCGAGCGCTACTACTCGGTGGCGGTGATGGACATGTTCACCAACAACAACGTGGTGCTGGGGACGCGCACGATCGGCGGGGAGGGCGGGACCTTCACGCTGGTTGGGCCGGGGCAGGTTGCGAGCGGACCCAATCCGACCCGCATCGCCACGCCGCATGCGTGGCTGCTGCTGCGGGTGCTGACCGACGGTGGCGAAGACCTCGCCGCCGCGCACAAGGCGCAGGACGGTTTCCAGCTGAAGGGTCCGACAGCCGCGCCCGTGCCGACCTACGCCACGCGGGACGCCGCGCCAGACGCCTATTTCGCCTCGGCTCGAGCGCTTCTGGCCAGCGATCCGGCTCCCCCGAGCGACTTACGGCTCCTGCGCCGCACGGCTCCGTTCCTGGGCGCGGGCCCCTTCGACCCGGCTGTGGCGGCCGATGGCGTCGAAGAAGCGCGGCTGATCACCATGTTCGCCAAGGGGCGGCAGACGTTCACTGGCGGCTGGGCCTATCCGCGTCCCAATCTCGGCGACTACGGCCAGGACTATCTCTATCGCGCCATCGTCGCCCTGCAGGGGCTGGGCGCGCTACCGGTGGCCGAAGCGATGTACATGAAGGCGGCCGGCGATGACGGGGCGGGGACCTTCATCGGCGACGGCCTCTACCGGCTGAGCCTGCCCGCGCGCTTGCCGCTGGACGGCTTCTGGTCGCTGTCGATGTACGAGGCCACGAAGGACGGGCAGTTCTTCTTCACCGACAATCCGCTGGGCCGCTACACGATCGGCGATCGCACGCGGGGGCTGAAGCGCAACGCCGACGGTTCGCTGGACATCTGGATCGGCCGGACCGATCCCGGCGGCGAACGCTCGGCCAACTGGCTGCCAGCGCCTAAGGCCGGACCGTTCGCCATGTATCTGCGCGCCTATCTGCCCAGGGCCGAACTGCTGGACGGTCGCTTCCGCCTGCCGCCCGTCGTCAAGGCCTGATCGGGGCTCGACCCGGACGGCGCGCGGCGGCAAAGTCGCGCCGACTCGCTGTTGAGGAGACCTGCCGATGAAAACCCGCGCCGCCGTTGCTTTCGAAGCCAAGAAGCCGCTGGAGATCGTCGAGGTCGACCTCGAAGGGCCCAAGGCCGGCGAGGTGATGGTCGAGATCAAGGCGACGGGCGTCTGCCACACCGACGCCTACACGCTGGACGGCTTCGACAGCGAGGGCATCTTCCCCTCGATCCTGGGCCACGAGGGCGCGGGCGTGGTGGTCGAGGTCGGCCCTGGGGTGACCAGCGTGGCGGTCGGCGACCACGTGATCCCGCTCTACACGCCCGAATGCCGTCAGTGCAAAAGCTGTCTGTCGGGCAAGACCAACCTGTGCACGGCGATCCGCGCCACCCAAGGCAAGGGCCTGATGCCGGACGGCACCAGCCGGTTCTCGTACAAGGGCCAGCCGATCTATCACTACATGGGCTGCTCGACCTTCTCGAACTACACGGTCCTGCCCGAGATCGCGGTCGCCAAGATCCGCCGCGACGCGCCGTTCAAGACGGCCTGCTACTGCGGCTGCGGCGTGACGACGGGCGTCGGCGCGGTCACCAACACCGCCAAGGTCGAGCCGGGCGCCAACGCCATCGTCTTCGGCCTGGGCGGCATCGGCCTGAACGTCATCCAGGGCCTGAAGCTGGTCGGCGCCAACATGATCGTCGGCGTCGACATCAATCCGGACCGCGAAGAGTGGGGCCGCAAGTTCGGCATGACCCACTTCGTCAATCCCAAGGACGTGCAGGGCGACCTCGTCCAGCACCTGGTGGCGCTGACCGACGGCGGCGCGGACTACACCTTCGACGCCACCGGCAACACCGGCGTCATGCGGACGGCTCTGGAGGCCTGCCACCGCGGCTGGGGCGAGAGCATCATCATCGGCGTGGCCGAGGCGGGGAAGGAGATCTCCACCCGTCCGTTCCAGCTGGTCACCGGACGGGTCTGGCGCGGCACGGCCTTCGGCGGCGCGCGGGGGCGCACCGACACGCCCAAGATCGTCGACTGGTACATGGACGGGAAGATCCAGATCGACCCGATGATCACCCACGTCCTGCCGCTGGAAGAGATCAACAAGGCCTTCGACCTGATGCACGCGGGCGAGAGCATCCGGACCGTGGTGACGTTCTAGCGTCAAGTTTCCTCCCCCTTGATGGGGGAGGGTAGGGTGGGGGGTGACGCTGGCGTTTGACGCCGTGCGCGTCGCCACCCTCGTAGATCACCCCCATCCCCAACCCTTCCCCCATCAAGGGGGAAGGGAGTGGAGGCAAGCCCATGACCGTAGAAACCCTCTCCACCCACCGCGTTCACGGCGGAGCGCTGCGTTACTGCCGCCACGACAGCACCAGCACCGGCACGCCGATGAAGTTCACGGTGTGGACGCCGGACGGGCAGGGGCCGTTCCCCTACCTCGTCTGGCTGTCGGGCCTGACCTGCACCGAGGACAATTTCACAGTGAAGTCGGGCGTCTACCAACACGCCGCCCGGCACGGGATCGCGATCGTCGCGCCGGACACCAGCCCTCGTGGAGAAGGCGTCGCCGACGATCCGGCGTACGACCTGGGGCAGGGGGCCGGCTTCTACGTCGACGCCACCCAGGCCCCGTGGGCGCCGCATTTCATGATGCACTCCTACGTCACCGGCGACCTGCTGGCGGCGGTCGAGGGGGCGTTCCCGCTGGACGGCGCGCGCAAGGGGATCTTCGGCCACTCGATGGGCGGCCATGGGGCCCTGACCATCGCCCTGAAGCATCCCGAGCTCTTCAAGTCGGTCAGCGCCTTCGCGCCGATCGTCTCGCCGCTGAACTGCCCCTGGGGCGACAAGGCGCTGAGCGCCTATCTGGGGCCGGATCGCGCCGCCTGGCGTCCTTACGACGCCTGCGCCCTGATCGAGGACGGCAAGGGCGCTGAGTTCGACGACATCCTGATCGACCAGGGTCTGGCCGACAACTTCCTGGAGAACCAGCTGAAGCCCGAGCTGATCGAAGCCGCCGCCGCCAAGGCCGGCCGCGAGGTCACGGTGCGGCGGCAGGCGGGCTACGACCACAGCTATTTCTTCATCAGCACCTTCATCGGCGATCACCTGGCGTTCCACGCTGCGCGGTTGTGACTCTTTCGTAATTCATCCTGGGTTCAGGCGGCGGGCGGTCCTCTCACGGTCAAGCTGACTGGAGGGGAAACCATGAAACTCGCACCGCTCGCCGCCGTTATCACCGTGGGCCTGAGCACCTCGGCCTGCGTGATCATCGACGCCGACGAGGGCCGCCACGACGTCTCTGTAACCCGAAGCGTTTCGGACGGCCTCGAGCCTCTGCAGGCCGTGCGGGTGGAGCGGGATGATCTCGTCATCCGCGTCTCGTCCAATGGCTGCACGCGCTCCGACGACTTCGCGGTCGAGAGCCAGCGCCGTGATGGCCTCACCGCCTTCACCTTCACCCGCAAACGGCCTGACATGTGCCGCGCGCTGGTCGCCGAGGGTGTCGAGCTACGCTATCCGCTGGAGACGTTCGGCGTGGCTCGCGGCGACAAGATCCGCGTGCGCAATCCACTCGCACGCCCTTAGATTGACCTCGGCGGAGCTTGGCTTAGGCTCCCGCCATGCTCCGCGCGCAACCCGACCGCCACGACGACGTCGTCAATCCGTTGAGGCCCTGGCGCTCCGCGGTGCTGATATTCCTGGCCGGTTGGGCGGTGGTGCTGGCCGACATCCTGGATCTGCCGATGCAGGGGCGCGGCGCGCGGCGTGAAGGGTTCGAGCCCGCCATCCTTTGGCTTCCCTTCCTGTGCGTGGCCGCCTACTTGGCGCTATGGATGGCCTGGAGCGCTCGCGACGGTCATTGGAAGAGGCGATCACGAGCCCTGCGCGATAGGCTCCGGGACGAGGGCGCGTCGCCCCAAGATTGACTCCCCGTCGACCTTCGATCATAAACCGCGCCTTCACGCCGCCGGCTCGCCGCGCGGCGCGATGACCTTATGACGGATTGACCCGAAGCCGCCGTTGCAATCGCACCTCTCTCGAGGGGAGCCGGCCCGGATCGTTAGAAAGAACGACTATGTCGAAGCGCCATAGCGCCAAGTACAAGATCGACCGCCGCATGGGTGAAAACCTGTGGGGCCGTCCGAAGTCCCCGGTCAACTCGCGCTCCTACGGCCCGGGCCAACACGGCCAGCGCCGCAAGAGCAAGGTTTCGGACTTCGGTCTGCAGCTGCGCGCCAAGCAAAAGCTGAAGGGTTACTACGGTAACCTGACCGAGAAGCAATTCTCGCGCACCTACGAGGAAGCCGCCCGCCGCAAGGGCAACACCTCGGAGAACCTGATCGGCCTGCTCGAATCGCGCCTGGACGCCATCGTCTATCGCGCCAAGTTCGTGCCGACCCCGTTCGCCGCGCGTCAGTTCGTCAACCACGGCCACGTCCTGGTGAACGGCAAGCGCGTCAACATCCCGTCGTACCGCTGCAAGCCGGGCGACGTGATCAGCGTTCGCGAAAAGTCGCGCAACATGGCTCTGGTTCTGGAGTCGCTGGCCTCGAACGAACGTGACTTCTGCGAGTACGTTTCGGTCGAAGCCAAGTCGATGACCGCCACCTTCGTCCGCGCTCCGGAACTGTCGGAAGTTCCGTATCCGGTGAAGATGGAACCGAACCTCGTCGTCGAATTCTACGCCTCGTAAGCGTCGGATCCGAAGCGATACGGAAAAGGCCCCGGAGCGATCCGGGGCCTTTTTTCTTTCCGCCCTCTTGAAGCCCGCCGCGTGGCTGCTTAGCTCAGTAACAGCGGGACCGGGCCCCTCTGGCGAGCGATGCAAGCGCTCGTGATGTCGGACCGCATCGGGTGTTCTCGATGTCTTGGGTCCGGCCGCCTATGCCCCCCTCCCCGAAAGGCGCCGTGCTCGGTCGAGAACACCCGATCCATCCTTTGGACCGGAGGTTCCTAAATGCCGCTTCTGATGTGCCCCAACTGCGACGGCTCCATGCAGGCCGTGCAACGCGCTGGCGTCGAGTTCGACATGTGCCCGCGTTGCCGTGGCGTGTGGCTGGATCGGGGCGAACTCGAGAAGCTGATGGCGCTGGAGCGAGAGGAGGCGCAGGCCGCCTACGGCCAGCCTCGGCCGTATAGTCGCCCCGACCACCATCACGACCACCGGCCGGACGGCTACAAGCGTCACGACGACGACCATCGCGGCGCATACGGCTATAAGAAGAAAAAGCGCTTCGACCTGTTCGACATCTTCGACTGACAGACAAACCGATGAACCACTTCAAGACCTATATGCTGCTGGCGGGCCTGACGGCTCTGTTCGCCGGCGCCGGCTACCTGATCGGCGGCCCGACCGGCATGGCGATCGCCCTGGTCCTGGCCGTGGCGATGAACGCCTTCTCGTACTGGAACGCCGACAAGATCGTGCTGCGGACCTACGGCGCCGTCGAGGTCGACGAGAGCCACCCGGAGCCGCTGATCCGCAACTACGCGAGCGACGTCGCTGAAATGGCGGCCCAGGCCGGTCTGCCACGCCCGCGCATCACGATCATCGACAGCGTCCAGCCGAACGCTTTCGCCACCGGCCGCGATCCGGCCCACGCGGCGGTCGCCGCCACCACGGGCCTGCTGTCGCTGCTCACGCGCGACGAGATCCGCGGCGTGATGGCCCACGAGCTGGCCCACGTGAAGAACCGCGACACTCTGACCATGACTGTCACGGCGACGATCGCCGGCGCGATCTCGGCCCTCGCCAACTTCGCCTTCTTCTTCGGCGGTTCGCGCGACGAGGAAGGCAATGGCGGCGGCCTTGGCGGGATGATCGGCGCGATCGCCCTGGCCATTCTGGCCCCGATCGCCGCGATGCTGGTGCAGATGGCCATCAGCCGGGCCCGCGAATACGAGGCCGACCGCGTCGGCGCTCACATCGCGGGCGACTCCGACTCGCTCGCCCGCGCTCTAGAGAAGATCGAAGCCTACGCGCGCGGCGGCTATGAGAACGTGCAGGCCGAGCGCAATCCGGCCACGGCCCACATGTTCATCATCAACCCGCTGGCCGGGAAGGGCGCGGACAGCCTCTTCTCGACCCATCCGGCCACTCGCAACCGGGTCGAGGCTTTGATGCGCCTGGGCGTGCGGCAGGGCGCGCGGCGCGCGGCGGTTCCCGTGTCGGAACCGGCGGTTCGGCCCAGCGGCCTGGGCGGTAAGGCCGGTCCCTGGGGCTAGGGCCTAGGGCGTCAGCGCGGGCAGCCGGCTATACTCCCAGGACCAGGGAGCGCCGGTCTCGCCGAGCGCGGCCTTGACCAGAGCCGGGATGACCCGCTGGCCAACGCCGCTGTTGGTCAGGATGACCACGCAGCGGCGGCCCTTTCCGACGCAGACCAGCATGTTGTCGGTGATCTCGTTGTGGCCGCCCTTCAAGAACGAAGGACCTTGAGGGCCGTCGAACACGACCACGCCGATGCCGGCCGCCAGCCCGATCTTGGCGTTGTCCGGGTTCTCCTCGGTGGTCAGGGTGGGGAATTCGTGGGCGCTCTTGATCGGTAGGCTGGGCTTGGCGAACTCGGCGCGGGCCTTGGCCGAAAGGCCCCAACCCGAGGCCATGGCGGCCGCCAGCTTGCCCATGTCGCCGATCGTGGTGTCCAGCGAGCCGGCCGCCTTGACGCTGGATCGGTCGTCGTGGGGCTCCCACTTGCCGTTCTCGTCCTGGCCGTCGGCGAGGTTTCCGGCGAAGTCGTCGCGCCAGATCATGCTGGACCGCGTCATGCCCAGCGGTTGGAACAGCCGCCGGTTCATCTCCTCGCCGACATTCAAGCCCAGGCCTTGCTCGATGACGAACTGCATCAGGTTGATGCCTTCGCCCGCATAGGCGTAGCGGCTTCCTGGCTGGAACTTGATGTCCAGCTTCTCGTCGGGATTCAGCCAGCGGAAATTCGGGAAGCCGGCCGAATGGGTCATCAGCATTCGCGGCGTGATCTCGCGCCAGCGCGGGTCGTTGGCCAGGTCTGCATAGGCCTTGTAGTCGGGCAGGGGCTTGGGAAGGTAGGTCGCGATCGGCTTGTCGAGGTCCAGTTTGCCCTCGTCGACCAGCATCATGACGTAATAGGCGAATGTCGCCTTGGTCACCGAGGCCGCGTACATCACGGTGTCCGGCGTCAGGGGATCGCCCTTGGCGTTGCGTACGCCGCGAGCCGTTACATAGGCGAGCTTGCCATTCTCGACGAGCGCCACGGCCACGCCGGGAATCTTGCCCGCATCCCTCAGTCGGTCGATCTCGGCGTCCAGTTTCCGGTCGTCCGAAGCGGCGGAGGCTGGCCCGATGGAAGCGGCGGCCAGAACGACGGCCCATCCGAGGGCCGCGAAAGCAGAACGAATGCGCACGAAGACTCACTCCAAGACTGGTCAGGCGCCCAGCGACGGGTGATCTTCAACTCAGTTCGAGTGGTTCGTACAGAGGTCGATGAGCGGGCGCATTTCACGCAGGGGTTTCATGCTCGCCGGCGCGACCTTCGCGCTGGTGGGTTGCGCGACGACGCCCCGGCTGGTTTCCGGCGAGACCTGGCCCGAGCTCGAGCCGCTGCTCATGGTCTCGCTTGGCCGTCACGCGGTGACGATCCGGATCGAAAGCCGAGGCTGCGCGGATCGCGCCAACATGGTGTTCCGGGTGGATCGCCAGGATGGCCGCGCGGTGGTCGCCTTCGCCCGGCGGCGGCTGGAGACGTGCAAGGGCCCGAGGGGCTGGGCGGACATGACGTTCAGCTATGAAGAGTTGGGCTTGAAGCGTGGCGAGCGGATCGTGATCGCCAATCCGGTCATCAGCCCTTCGGCGTGAAGCGCTCGACCATCCAGGGAAGCACCCGCGCGGGGCGCTTGGCGGCGATATCGATCAGGACCCAATCCGTGCGGCTCTGGGCGCACATCTCGCCGTCGGGGCCGTCGATGCGGACATAGCGCTCGAAGCGCGGTCCCTTCAGCTCGCCGACCCAGGTGTAGCCCGTGGCGATCTCGCCCGGCAGCAGCTCGCGGCGGTAGTCTATCTCGTGACGGCGCGCGACCCAGCTCCACGGCGCCCGCTGCTCGTCGCTGGCCCAGGCTTCCCAATGGGCGATGGCGAGGTCCTGCGCCCAGCCCAGATAGACCACGTTGTTGACGTGGCCGTTGGCGTCGATGTCCGACGCCTTGGGCTCGAAGGTCAGGGAAAAGGCGTCAGAGGGCGGGACGAACAGCCGGCTCACGCGCGTCGCCGCGCGTTGTTTTTAGAGGGTGAGCCCTCCAAGCGGCGAACCGCTATGCACTTCGCCTGAGGGCTCACGCGGATTACGCCGCGAGCACGCCTTGTTCGGCCAGGAAGGTCTTCAGCTCGCCCGACTGGAACATCTCGCGGACGATGTCGCTGCCGCCGACGAATTCGCCCTTCACATAGAGCTGGGGGATGGTCGGCCAGTCGGTGAAGGTCTTGACGCCCTGGCGCAGATCGTCGTCCTGCAAGACGTCGACGCCGACGAACGCGACGCCCAGGTGGTCGAGGATCTGCACCACGACCGACGAGAAACCGCAGCGCGGCTGATCGGGCACGCCCTTCATGAACACCACGACCGGGTTCTCGGCCACGGTCTTGGCGATGAAGTCGAGGGCGGGGGAGGTGGCGGCGTCGGTCATGGAGAAAGGATCCTTGGCGAAGGCTCTCAGCTAGGCGCCGCCGGGGGCGGGGTCAAGTGCGACCATCAAGCCCGACTGGCGGCCTTTTCACGTTCCTGAGCCGAAAAGCGGGCTAGCTCGATCTGAGCGCGGACGCCGTCAGGCAGCTCGCGATCGACGACAGACGCCAGCCGCTGGATCTCGGCGGCCCGATCGACGGTGACGCAGACCGAGGTCAGGGCCGGTTCGGTCAGGGCATAGGCGAGGCAGATCTCGTCGCTGCTCCAGCCCGGCGTGTCATCCAGGAAATCATAGCCGCCGATGTCCAGCAGCGGATCGGTGCGTCGCCGCCACAGTGAGGGGCGGGGGAGGGGCCGTCCGCCCTCACGGAGGGCCTGCGGCCAGAAATCCTCGCCAAAGACCGCCAGGCCCTGGCGCTCGGCGTCGCGGAGGCGTTGGCGTTCGGCGAGGCCCGAGGCCAGGTTGAACGGGGTGGCGACGGCGGTCAGCAGGTCGCTGCCCAGCAGAACCGGATCGATCTCGCCGCGTGTGGCGACACCTAGGCCGGGGGCGTCGTCCTTCTGGCGCAGGGCGCGCAGATCGCTCTCCAGGGCCGGAGGCAGGGACGGGCCTTGCGGATCGTTGACCAGGACGAGGTTCGTCCGGTCCAGGCCTAGCGCCGCGAACGCGGCCGTCAGCGTTTGCTCCGGCGCGCCTCGCACCCGCAAGGTGACGAACAGCTCTTGGCGCTCGACGGCGGCGAAAGCCTCTCGGGCGCCTTGCCTCAGTCCATCCATGACGCCGTCGATCTGGATGCTGTTGACGCCGCAGTCCAGCGCCGCGAGCACGAGATCGCGCGCGGCCGGGGCCTCGTGGCCCACGGCGTCGCCCAGGCGCAAGGTCAGCGCCGATATCGCCACGCCCGACTTGCCAAAGGGACGATAGCGCACGCGGGGCGGCCTAGTCGGCGGGGGCGGCGGTTTCGAGGGCCAAGGCGTGCAGGGTTCCGCCCAGCACGTCGGCCAGCGCCCTGTTGACCAACTGGTGCTGGCGCACGCGGGGCAAGCCCTTGAAGGCGGGCGAAACGATCCGCGCCTTCCAATGGTCGTTGTCGCCGGCCAGGTCTGTGAGCACGATCTCGGAATCGGGGAAGGCCGCGGTGAGGCGGGCTTCGAGCTCGGCGTGGGACATGGGCACGGCGGGAACTCCGGTCTGCGAAAGCTTTACTGGGACAGGATGTCTTAAAATCGATCGTACGTCGTCCTGGGCCCCGGGCGAGATTTAATTGAATTCGCCGCGCGGCGCACGGCATGTAAGCGCATGATCAAGCTTTCCCGCGCCCGCTCCGCTCTGCTCGCCGTCGCCATTGCCATGAGCGTTGCGCATCCCGCCTTCGCCGGGCCGGGCGATAAGGCGTTGGAGGACGTCCGCATCCTGTCGGCCGACGACATGCAGGGGCGCGCTCCTGGCACGCCGGGGTCGGAGAAGGCCAGGGCCTATATCCTCTCGCGCTTCGCCCAGCTCGGCCTTACGCCCATCGGCGAGCGGTTCGAGCAGCCGTTCACCTTCGCCAAGCGCGACGGCTCGACCGTCCAGGGCGTGAACCTGATCGCGCGCATCAGGGGTACGGAAGGCGGCAAGGCGATGGTCGTCTCGGCCCACTACGACCACCTCGGCGTCCGCGACGGCGAGATCTACAACGGCGCCGATGACAACGCCTCAGGCGTGGCCGGCCTGCTGGCCGTGGCCGAGGCGTTCAAGGCCCAGCCGCCCAAGCATGATGTGATCTTCGCGGTGGTCGACGCCGAGGAAGGCGGCCTGCGCGGCGCCCGCGCCTTCGCCGCCGCGCCCCCCGTTCCGCTGGAGACGATCGCGCTGAACGTCAATTTCGACATGCTCAGCAAGAACCCGAAGAACGAACTCTACGTCTCCGGGACCGCGCCGTTCCCGTATCTGAAGCCGATCCTGGTCAAGGTGGCGATGACCGCGCCCGTCACCCTGAAGCTGGGTCACGACACCGACGCGGAAGGCAAGGAGAACAACTGGACCAACCAGTCCGACCACTACGCTTTCGCTGAAAAGGGCCTGCCCTGGGTCTATTTCGGCGTCGAGGACCATCCCGAGTATCATAAGCCCGCCGACGACTTCGCCACGGTGCCCCAGGACTTCTTCAAGCGTTCCGTGGCGACCGTGGTCCAAGCGAGCCTGGCGCTGGAACGAGAACTGGATAGCGTCGCCAAGGCGTCCGGGCGCTAGCTTGACCCAAAGCGGGCTGACCTAGGGCGTGAGGTTGAAAATTCTCATTTCTCCCTGAACCGGCGCAGGGCATCGTGGGGTCATACGCAGGGAGGCAGAAGATCAATATCGCCGGCGTGAAGGAGCGTGTGCTCAAGGCCTTGCCGATCGTCGCCATGATCGTTGGCGCAGCGTTGGCGGCCGACTACGTTCTCAACGTTTTGATACGCGGGGCTCCGTCGGATTTCACGCCCGCGACAACCGTGATCATCGCCTCGATCGTGGCCTCGCCTCTGACCTACTGGCTGACCGGCCAACGCCTCCACCTCGAGGAGCTGCGCGACGCGCTTTCCGCCAGCCTTCAAAGCAAGCAAAAGGCGGTCGAGGAAGCCGAGGAAGCCCTCGCCAAGTATCGCGAGGTCGATCGGCTGTACCACCTCCTCGGCGACAACCTGACCGACCACGTCGCCCTTTGGAGTCCGAAGGGCGAGCGGCTCTACAGCTCTCCCAGCATCGAACGGATCTCAGGCTACAGCGCCGAGGAGTTCCTGAACCTGCCGCCGACAGCCATGGTCAGCGGACCGGACTTCAAGCGCGTCCAGAACGTGATACGCGGCCTCACCCCAGGCGGGCCGCCCGCCAGCGTCGACTATGAGTGCTTCCGCAAGGACGGGTCCGTCATGTGGCTGGAGAGCTCCTATTCGCGTTTGGGCGACGGTTCGGGCATCCTGCTGGTGACCTCGCGCGACATCACCGAACGCAAGCGGCTGGAGCTGGATATCGCCAAGGCGCTGGAGTTGGCCGAGGCGGCCTCGGCCGCCAAGTCCGACTTCCTGGCCAACATGACCCACGAGCTGCGCACGCCGCTCACCGCGATCATCGGCTTCGCCGAGGTGCTGCGTCGGTCGGGACGGCTGGACGAGACGGCCGCTCGTCAGGCGGGCCATATTCTCGACGCCAGCAACACCCTGCTCAGCGTCGTCAACGACGTGCTGGACTTCTCGCGCCTGGAGGCGGCCGGCCTGGAGCTGGACCCCGCGCCTTTCGATCCCGCCGCCATGGCCTCGTCCTGCGCCACCCTGGTCGAGGAGCGGGCGGGCGCCAAGGGCCTGGCCGTCGTCGTGGAGACCGCGGAAGCCATCGCGCCGATGAACCTGGACGGCTCCCGCCTGTCGCAGGTTCTGCTGAACTTCCTGTCCAACGCGGTGAAGTTCACCGCCCGCGGCGCGATCACGGTGCGGCTGAGCCAGGTGGTCGAGGGCGATCAGGCGGTGCTGCGCGGCGAGGTGATCGATACCGGCATCGGCATCGCGCCCGAGAACCGCGAGGCGATCTTCGACCGCTTCTCGCAGGCTGACGCGGCCGTTTCGCGACGGTTTGGCGGCACTGGCCTGGGCCTGGCCATCTCGCGCCGCATCATCGAGCATATGGGCGGCCGGATCGGCGTCGACAGCGTCGAGGGCGAGGGCTCCACCTTCTGGTTCGAGGTGCGGGGGCCTGTGGCCGACGCGCCCTCGGCCCCCACCGACATCGTCGAGCCTCTCAACGCGGAGTCCGGAGTCCGGCTGCTGCTGGTCGAGGACAACGCCGTGAACCGCGAACTGGTCCGGGCGATGCTGGAGCCGTTCGGCGTGGTCGTGGAAACCGCCAACGACGGCGTCGCCGGCGTCGAGGCCATGCGGCAAGGCGAGTTCGACCTGGTGCTGATGGACGTTCAGATGCCGGTCAAGGACGGCCTCACCGCCACCCGCGAAATTCGGGCCCTGGAAGGCGCGCGGGGCGCGGCGACGCCGATTATCGCCATGACCGCCAACGTGCTGCCCGAACAGGTCGCCAACTGCCTGGCCGCCGGCATGGACGACCACCTGGGTAAGCCGATCAGCCCGTCGAAGCTCCTGGAGGCGGTGGCGCGTTGGTCGGGCCGAAGTCACGCGGCCTAGTTGCGGGCGTCCCCTGGCGGCGCCATGGATAGACGATCTGGTTTCCAGGGATGCGCTCCTGCTTTTTGCGGAGCCAATTGCTGGGCGAGGCTGGGTGTCATGGTAAAATGCAGGCGCCGAGGCGTCGTGAGATCCACCAGTGCCCAAGAGCATAGATAAGTTCGATTGGGCCCAGACGCCGCTCGGTTCCAAGGAATCTTGGCCGGCGGCGCTCAAAACAACCTACGACATAATCATGGGGACCGATTTCGCGGCTTGCGCGACTTGGGGTCCCGAGCAGACGCTGATCTATAACGCCGCCTATATTCCGTTTCTGGGAGCCCGGCATCCGGAGGCCTTGGGCCGGCCAATTCACGAGGTCTGGTCAGACGTCTGGGACGACATCGCGCCCCTGATCCAAAAAGCCAGGGCGGGCGAGAGAGTCTACATGGAGAACATGCACCTGGTGATGACCAGGAACGGTTCTCCCGAAGACACCTACTGGACCTTCTCCTACAGCCCCTTGCGTGACGGCGATCGGGTCGAGGGCATTATCGACATCGCCATCGAAACGACGGGGCAGGTCGTGCTCGAGCGGGAACGCGCGCTGGTGATGGGCGAGACCACTCACCGGCTGAAGAATACCCTGGCCCTGGTGCAGGCCATCGCCCAGCAGACACTTCGCGACGTCCCGGACCGGGAGCGCGTTCAGGCCTTCGATGACAGGCTCCACGCCCTGGCCAGCGCCCATGACGTGCTTCTGCAACACGAGTGGAACGGCGCGGATCTGCAGGGTCTCGTTGAGACGGCCTTGGGGCGCCTGGTCGACCGCGCCCGGTTTCATGTCGAAGGGCCGCAGTTGGTGGTGAAGGCGCCGATCGCCCAGAACGTCTCGCTGCTGATCCACGAATTGGCCACCAATGCGATCAAGTACGGCGCCCTGACCCGGGCCGACGGCCGTGTGTTGGTCCGCTGGACCCGCGAGGACGGCGCTGTGTTCATGGAATGGCGCGAACGGGGAGGGCCGCCCGCCACCGCGCCCAAGCGCAAGGGTTTCGGATCCCGCCTTGTCGGCTTGGGTCTGACTGGAAATGGCGGCGTCGAAAGGGATTTCGGGCCGGAGGGTCTGACGGTTCGTCTTACGGCCCCGGTCGAGAGCCTGCTGGAGATCTAGTCCAAGGCTGGCAAGAACGCGCCCGTCCTCAGTCCACGCAGATCGCGGCGGTCGCCTTGCCGTTTTCGACCTTGGCGTAGCAACCGAACTGGCGATCGGTCTTCTGGCACTGACCGGTGACGGCGCCTTGCGGCTCGAGATTGCCTTCCAGGATGCAGGCGCCCTGGCACTGGCTCTTGTCGGTGCAGGCCTTGCCGGCGTCGGCATAGGGCGTGACGCAGGTCGGGATTTGCGCCTTGCCGACGGGCTGGATCGTCCCGCCCTTGGCCGAACAGGCGGACGCCAGGGTCTCGGCCGTCGGCGCCGTCGGCTGGGCGGTGGGCGCGCAGCCGGAGAGCAGCAGGGCGGCGAGGGCGGTCAGGGCCAGGGTACGCATACTGTCGATCCTTCCAGTCAGGCCTTGGGCGCGTTCATGTAGCCCGGCAGCCAAGCTTCGTGCGCCGCGCGCAGGGTCGCGAGCGGGATGCTGAACAGGCCTTCAGAGGCGAAGGTCTCGCCGCCGGCGACGCCAGCGACCATGGCGTGGACGCCGGCTTCCTTGGCCGCCTCCAGAACTGCGTCGGCGTCGGGCGTGGCGATCAGGTAGCGAGCCTGGTCTTCACCGAACAGGTACGGATGCGCGTGAGCTTGGCTGGTGGCGTTCAGGGCGACGCCGACCTTGCTGGCCAGGGCCACATCGGCCGCGGCGACCAGCAGGCCGCCGTCCGACAGGTCGTGGACGCCCGCGACCAGGCCCGAGCTGATCAGGCCGCGCACGAAGTCGCCATTCTTGCGCTCGGCGGCCAGGTCGACCGGCGGCGGGGCGCCGTCCTCGCGGCCCAGGATCTCGCGCAGATAGATGGAAGCGCCGAGCTCGCCGTGGGTCTCGCCGATCAGCACCAGCGTGTCGCCCTCGGCCACGTTGCCGAAGCCCGTGCGCAGGTCGTAGTCCTCGAGCAGGCCCACGGCGCCGACGGTCGGGGTTGGCGGAATGGCGACGCCGTTGGTCTCGTTGTAGAGGCTGACGTTGCCCGACACGACCGGGAAGTCCAGCGCGCGGCAGGCCTCGGCCATGCCGTCGGTGGCCCGGACGATCTGGCCCATGGTCTCGGGCTTTTCGGGGCTGCCGAAGTTCAGGTTGTCGGTGATGGCGATCGGCAGGGCGCCGGCGGCCGTCAGGTTGCGCCAAGCCTCGGCGACCGCCTGCTTGCCGCCCTCGTACGGGTCGGCCTGGACGTAGCGCGGAGTGCAGTCGCTGGTGACCGCGATGGCCTTGCCGCTGTCGTGGATGCGCACGATGCCCGCGTCGCAGCCGGTGGCGCTGTCTTCCAGCGTGTCGGCCATGACGTGACGGTCGTACTGCTCCCACAGCCAGCGCTTGGAGGCCATGTCGGGGCAGCCGACGACCTTCAGCACCGCTTGCGTCCAATCGATCGGGGCCGGGATGCTCCCCGGGTCGAGGCGTGGGTCGAGCTTGGGCTGGACCCAGGGACGGTCATACAGCGGCGCATCGTCGAACAACGGGGCCAGCGGCACGTCGCAAACGGTCTCGCCGTGGTGCTTCAGCACCAGCCGGCCGGTGTCCGTCGTGTAGCCGATGACGGCGGCGTCCAGGCCCCATTTCTCGAAGATGGCGTGGCCGTCCTGCTCGCGGCCGGGCTTCAGAACCGCCAGCATGCGCTCCTGGCTTTCCGACAGCATCATCTCGTAGGCGCTCATGCCTTCTTCGCGCTGAGGAACCATGTCCATGTTCAGCTCGATGCCGACGCCGCCCTTGCCGGCCATCTCGACCGACGAGGACGTCAAGCCCGCCGCGCCCATGTCCTGGATGGCGGCGACCGCGCCGGTGGCCATCAGCTCCAGCGTCGCCTCGATCAGCAACTTTTCGGCGAAGGGGTCGCCGACTTGCACGGTCGGACGCTTCTCCTCGGAGTCCTCCGAGAACTCGGCCGAGGACATGGTCGCGCCGTGGATGCCGTCGCGGCCGGTCTTGGAGCCGAAATAGACGACCGCCAGGCCCGGGCCCGGGGCGGCCGAGTAGAAGATGCTGTCGGCCTTGGCCAGGCCCACGCACATGGCGTTGACCAGGATGTTGCCGTTGTAGCCCTTGTGGAAATTGGTCTCGCCCGCGACGGTCGGCACGCCGACGCAGTTGCCGTAGCCGGCGATGCCGGCGACCACGCCGTCGACCAGGCGCTTGGTCTTGGGATGGTCGGGCTCACCGAAGCGCAGGGCGTTCAACAGCGCGATCGGCCGCGCGCCCATCGTGAAGACGTCGCGCATGATGCCGCCCACGCCCGTCGCCGCGCCCTGGTAGGGCTCGATATACGAGGGGTGGTTGTGGCTTTCCATCTTGAAGATGATCGCGTCGCCGTCGCCGATATCGATCACGCCGGCGTTCTCGCCCGGGCCGCAGATCACGCGCGGACCGCTGATCGGGAACTTCTTCAGCTGGTTCTTCGAGGACTTGTACGAGCAGTGCTCGGACCACATCACCGAAAAGACGCCCAGCTCCACCAGGTTGGGCTCGCGGCCCAGACGCTTCAGAACGACGTCGTACTCGGCGGGTTTCAGGCCGAACTCGGCGGCCAATTCGGCCATGGGCTTTTGGGGCGTGCTCATGGACGCGGGGTCTAGCGGATTCCAAGAGCCCTGTCAGCGGCGGAGGTCCCGCAAACCGGGCGCGCCTAGAGGCCAAATTCGACCCACAGCGGATAATGGTCCGAAATCCGCCAGGACAACTCGGTGCGGTTCAGGTCTTTCAGCACCACGCCCTGAAAGTTCACGCCGCCCGCCTGGCGGTACTTCAGCGACAAATAGGGCCTGCCCCTCACGGTCTCGAACCAGGCGATCTGGTCGAAGAAGCTCTTTAGATCGGGGGTGTCCAGCGATGACGACAGGGTCCGCGGCACCTTCAGCAAGCCTGGCGCCGGCGTGAGACCCGTGGACGTGAAGGCTTGCCACAACGGATCTCCGTGGCGGTCGATGTTGAAGTCGCCCATGGCGATCAGGTTGTGGCCGAAGTCGTCCTCCTGTTCGGCCCACTGGCGCAGCCACTTGGCGATGCCGGTCAGTTCGGCGACGCGATCCTGGCTGGCCGCGCCATAGATCACATGCAGCGTGACCAGCACGACAGTCTGTTCGCCGGCCTGAAAGCCGACCGCGTAGGGCGTGCGGACGAACTGACGCTGAAAAGCGTTGGCGGGCGAGGAGAACGGTGTGTCGATGTCCTCGGGCACCACCAGTTCGCAGGCCAGGCCCGAGAGCTTCACCCGCCGCGTGTCGAAGACATAGGCCAGCCTTTCGCCGTTGCCGGGCTGGCCATATGTGACGTCGGTCATGACGAAGCCGTAGTCGGGACCCAACCTCTTCAAGGTGTGGCGCAGGGCGCGAAGATTGGCCTTCACCTCCTGGATCGCGACGATGTCGAACCGAGACAGCACCTCGGCGATTAGCACGCAGGCGTGGAAGTCGCGGCGCGGAGAGTCTCCGGGCTGGCTGGCCCAGGTCTTGGTCAGGTTGCCGAAGGCGCGGATGTTCCACGTGCCGATCAGCAGATTGTCGCCGTCGGTCTTGGGGGGGATTTGCGCCAGCACGGTCGACAGCGCCGATAGGTCGTCCAGAACGACTTGGGGTGGAGGATCGGTGATCTCGGCCATGGCGATCATCCCGCTAGAGTAGAGAAGATGGTCATCCTCTCCGACAGTATTGGCAAGCGTCGTGACAAGTTCGCGACTGGCGGCTTCCCCGGGGTCTCAGAGGTTGGCGGCGCCGGAGCGCGTCATGCTGATCGCCTCTGGTTGCGCCCCCATAGATGGCGTGAATATCCGATATTTCATGAGCTTAGCTGCAATTAAGGCGGCTTGACCGGAGGAACGGGTCGACTCCGGGTTCGTTCTTTTCACGTGCGTCACGAGCGCGCTGTGAACCAAGGAGAAGCCCGATGGCTGACAACGACCGCAATCCGCAGCAGCAGCAGAACGACCAACAACGCCCGGCGCCGGGCCAGCAACAACAGCAAGGCCAGCCGCGCCAGAACGAGCAAGGCCGCAATCCAGGCGGTCAGGCCGACCAGGCAGGTCAAACCGAGGAACGGCGCGACCAGCGCTGACCTCGAAAATCTCTCCGTAGAGGAAAGGCCGGCGGTGATCCGCCGGCCTTTCTTTTTGGCTACTTGGCGTCGACCACCGGCAGCTCGATGAAGCTGGCCGTGTCGCCGGCGTGGAACACCCGCTGCGTCGCCTTCACGTAGTCGCTGGGCTTGGCGAAGAAGATGTTCGGCACGAAGGTCTGCGGGTTGCGATCGTAAAGCGGGAACCAGCTGGACTGGACCTGCACCATGATGCGGTGTCCGGGCTTGAAGGTGTAGTTCGCGGTCGGAAGGATGAACTCGTACTTCAGCGCCTTGTTCGGCGTCAGCGCCTTGGGTTGGCTGAAGCTCTCGCGATAGCGGCCGCGGAAGATGGTCATGCTCACCGGCAGCTCGTAGCCGCCTAGTTCGGTCTGGCTGGGAACCTCGTCCGGATAGATGTCGATCAGTTTCACCACCCAGTCGCTGTCCGTGCCGCTGGTCGAGGCGAACAGGTTCACCTTCGGCACGCCGGCGATCTTCAGCGGCTCTTTCAGCGGCTCGGTGACGTAGGTCACGACGTCGGTGCGGCTTTCGGCGTGGCGCTGATCGGTGACCAGCCAGGCCTTCCAGCGGTCGCCGTCGGCGAACTGGACGGGGCGCTGCACATAGGGCACCGGCTTGGCCGGATCCGAGACATACTCGTCATAGGCCGCCGCGCCCTTCGTGGCCGCGGGCGCGGTGAAGGACAGGCCGCCGTTGGCGCCGAGATAGAGGTTCTTGGTCGTCTTGGCGTCCGTGCCGCCTTGCGGCCAGCTGGCGTAGCGGTTCCACTTGTTCTGGCCGGGGTCATAGATCAGGACCGGCGGGGTGTCGGCCTTGGCGGCGTCCTTCAGGTGCTGGTCGAAGAAGGGTTTCAGCACGTCGCGGCGGAACTGCAGCGCGGTGTCGCCGTCCCACTTGAACGGACCCAGGTTGTAGCCGTCGTAGTTCACCTGGCTGTGCCGCCACGGGCCCAGCACCAGGTAGTTCATGTCGTTGTTCTTGTCCTTGGACTCCAGCGCCGGGTACGAGTGAACCGCGCCCCAGATGTCCTCCTGGTCCCACAGGCCCTGGATCCACATGGTCGGCACCTTCAGCGGCGTCTTCTCCATGGTCTTGTCCAGCGCCTGCTCGCTCCAGAAGCTGTCATAGGCCGTGTGGGCGAACAGCTTCTGGGCCCAGGGCAGCTTGTCCAGGCCGTGGTTCTTGGCGTAGTCGCCGGCCGAGCCCTCGCGCAGGAAGTTGGAATAGTCGTCATAGCCCTGGCGCTGGACGCCTTCGCCCGCGCCGCGCACGGTCGTCTGGCGAGCGAAGTAGTCGAAGTTGATCTGGCGGAAGGCGCCGTACTGGAACCAGTCGTCGCCCATCCAGCCGTCGACCATCGGGCTCATGGGCGCGGCGGCCTTCAGGGCCGGGTGCGGATTGACCAGCGCCATCACGACGGTGAAGCCCTCGTAGGAGCTGCCCAGCATCCCGACCTTGCCGTTGGTCTCGGGCACGTTCTTCACCAGCCAGTCGATGGTGTCGTAGGCGTCGGTGGAGTGGTCGACCTCGGAGCTGTTCAGCGGCCCCTTCAGCGGGCGCGTCATCACGTACTCGCCCTCCGAGCCGTACTTGCCCCGGATGTCCTGGAAGACGCGGATATAGCCGCCGTCGGCCACGAACGGCTCGTCGCCCTGCGGCATGGCCGCGACCATGCGTGGGCTGTCGGCGCGGGCGGCGCGCTTGGCGGCGTTGTAGGGGGTGCGGGTCAGCATGATGGGCAGGTTCTTGCCGCCCTTGGGCACGACGATGACGGTGTAGAGCTTGGTCCCGTCGCGCATCGGCACCATCACGACGCGCTTGTCGTAGTCGTAATTGACCTTGGTCTGGACGTACTTGCCGTCGATGTCCGGCGTCATCGCCGTGATCTGGGCGTGCGCGGCGACGGCGAACACGGAAGCGGCCGCGGCGGCGAGCAAGCCGGCGCGCAAGGCGGAAACGAAACGCATGATGGGCCCTCCTACAGAGAGCGGCACCTTAGGACCGGGATTGGCGGGCTGCTACACTGTAACAGCGTCCCGGAGCCCATTTTTGTCCGAGAGCAGAGCGCCTAGGCGCTCTGGAAGATGCTGCGGAACAGCACCGCGCCGTCCTCCGAGCCGAGGTCGGCGTCGAAGGCGCGATCGGGGTGGGGCATCAGGCCCAGGACGTTGCCCTTGGCGTTGACGATGCCGGCGATGTCGCGGGCCGAGCCGTTGGGGTTTTCCTTGTAGCGGAACACCACCTGGCCTTCGCCTTCGATCCGGTCGAGGGTCTCCTCGTCGGCGAAGTAGTTGCCCTCGCCGTTGCCGACCGTCATCACCGCCTGGCGCTGTTCGCCGTAGCCGGCGGTGAAGCGGGTCTGGCCGTTGACGATATCGAGCTCGACGGGCTTGCAGACGTACTTCAGGCCGGCGTTGCGCAGCAGGGCGCCGGGCAGCAGGCCCACTTCGGTCAGCACCTGGAAGCCGTTGCAGATGCCCACGACCGCCACGCCCTTGTCGGCGGCGGCGACGACTTCCTTCATGACGGGGCTCAGCGCCGCCATGGCGCCGCAGCGCAGATAATCGCCGTAGGAGAAGCCGCCGGGCAGCACGATCAGGTCCAGGTCGTCCGGCAGCGCCGTCTCCTGGTGCCAGACCATTTCGACACGCGCCCCAGCGGAGCGCTCGATGGCGACCTTGCAGTCACGATCGCAGTTCGAACCCGGAAAAACGACGACGGCGGCTTTCATGGCGCGGGCCTGTAGCACCGTTCGGGCGGAATGTCAGTCACGTCGGACGGATATTACGCGCACTGATCCAATTCCGGCGCCACCGCCTCGCCGCTCGGGGGCGGGAAGGGCGACTTGAAGGTGAATGCGGCCGGCGTCGGGCCGTGGGCTTCCAGGTGGGCGAGCTTTTCCAGCGCCTCCTCGACGGTCGGCGTGTGGCCGGCCGGAACCCACCACAGCGTCATGTAGAGGTCCATGTGCTCGAACCACTCGCGGCGGCGGCGCATGATCTCGATGTGGCCGCTGCGATAGACGAAGGCGCCAAGGGACGGGATGTCGGTCCAGACCGAGAGGTTCGGGATGAACAGCGGGTCGTCGCCGATCGCCAGGTCCGTGGCGTTGTCGCCGTCGCCTTTCAGCCGCCAGACAAAACCGGGCGAGCCCTCGGCCAGGGCGTTGATGCGGTCGAGGTTGTCGGCGAAGTCCTTGATCATCGGATGATCGATCGGCGCCTTCAGGCGGCCGACATTGACCTGGGCCAGGTGGAACGTCTCGCTCATGAGGGTCTCCCTTCCGCTCGACGCCGAACATTGTGCTGCGAAGCTTCGAGCGGAAGGGGGCGCGGCGCGAGACCCGCCTTAAACTTTCGTCATCGCGGGAACGCCTACAGCTCGATCATGTCGAAGTCGGACTTCGGCGTTCCGCACATCGGACAGATCCAGCCGGCGGGGATGTCGGCCCAGCGGGTTCCGGGCGCGAGGCCCTCGGCGGGATCGCCCTGTTCCTCGTCGTAGATGTAGCCGCAGGTGCGGCACTGCCAGACCTTGAAGGGTTCCGCGCTCATCGCCCGCCCTCAGTGCATCTTGAAGCGGATCGGCACGGCCTTGGGGCCGCAGACGAAGTTGGCGGTCATCCGAGTGGGCGTCCCGTCCAGCTCGACGCTGTCGAGGCGGGAAAGCAGCTCTTCCCAGAGCACCCGCATCTCCATCCGCGCCAGGTGTTGGCCCAGGCAGATGTGCGCGCCGTAGCCGAAGGCGAGGTGCTTGTTGGGCGCGCGGTCGACCTTGAAGCTGAAGGGGTCCTCGAACACCGTCTCGTCGCGATTGCCGGACGGATAGGACAGGAACAACCAGTCGCCCTTGGCGATCTTCTTGCCGGCCAGTTCGGCGTCGGCCGTGGCGGTGCGCATGAAGTGCTTCACCGGCGTGACCCAGCGGATCGACTCCTCGATCAGGCCCGAGATCAGCGACGGGTCGGCCTTGACCTTGGCGAACTGCTCGGGGTTCTCGGCCAGGGCCCACAGCGCTCCGGCGGTGGTCGAGGAGGTCGTGTCGTGGCCGGCCGTGGCGGCGATGATGTAATAGCTCATCGCCTCCAGGTGCCCCATCGGCTCGCCATTGATCTTGCCATTGGCGATCAGGCTGGCCAGGTCGTCGCGCGGCTTGGCGCGGCGGTCCTCGGTGATGGCGTTGAAGTACATCATGAAGTCCATGACCACGGACTGGATGCTGTCGACGCCTTCGCCGGCGTCGGTGATCGTCTTGCCGCTGCGGTTCAGGTCCGGGTCGGCGTTGCCGAACAGCTCCTGGGTCAGTTTCAGCATGCGGGGCTCGTCGCTTTCGGGGACGCCCAGCACCTCCATGATCACGTGCAGCGGATAAAGGAACGCCACATCGCGGGCGAAATCGCAGCGGTCGCCATGCTCGGCCATCCGGTCGACGAAGCCTCGGGCGATCTCGCGGATCCGGGCCTCCAGCGCCCGCAGGTTCTGCGGCAGCAGCGCGCCTTGGGTGACCTTGCGGTAGGCGAAGTGGTCGGGGTTATCCATCTGCACCAGCGAGCGGACCAGGTGAGGAGATCCGCCCATCATCTCGCGCACCTTGCGGTCGGCCTCGATCGTGGTCAGCACCGTGGCGCGGTCGCCGTTGTGGAACAGCTCGTTCTGCCGCTCGACCTCCAGGATGTCGGCGTGGCGCGTGACGACCCAGAACGGATCGAAACCCTCGGGCTGGGCGATGTCGAGCGGAGCCTCCCTGCGTAGCCAGGCGAAGGCCTGATCGACGCGATCGCCGTCGGCGTAGGCGGTGGGGTCGACAATGTCCTTGGCGATGTCGGCGGGGATCGTCATGCAGGCCTCCTGGCTCCTCCCGAGGATGGCTCTGCGGCCATCTCAATATTTGCTTGTTGTCCAACAAATAACTAAGTTCGACAAGATGACATCGTCCCTTAAGGTTCCCGAGCGCCGCACCCAGTCCGACCGCCGACAGCAGTCGGAGGCCGAACTGCTGCGCGCCGCGGCCGAACTGATCGCCGAGCAGGGTGTGGCGGCGGCCACCTTCGAGAACATCGGGCTGCGGGCCGGCTATAGCCGAGGGCTCGTGACCCAGCGCTTCGGCTCCAAGCAGGGGCTGATCGAGGCGTTGATCGCCCGGCTGCAGGCGCGGCTCGAGGCTCAGATGGACGACCGCCGCCTCGACCAGCTCGACGGTCTGGAGGCGGTGCTGGGCTTCGTCGACGCCTTCCTGACGAACCTGTCGCGGGACGGCGAGATGCGGGCCTATTTCGTGCTGCTGGCCGGCGCCGTGGCCGACGTGTCGGAGCTGCGCGCGCCCTTCGCCCTGGCGCACAAGGGCGCCGAGGAGCGGCTGGAGGCCATGGTCCTGCGCGGCCAGGCCGAGGGCGTGATCCGCAAGGCGCTCAACGCCGACGCGGTCGCCCTGATGGTGGGGTCTTTGCTACTGGGCCTGTCGACCCAGCTGCTGATCGATCCCGGCATGGACCTGGAGCCCATCCGGGAGACCAGCCTGGCGATGCTGCGCAGCAGCTTCGCCGTTTAGGCGATATCGATGCGGTAGCTTTCGATGACGGTGTTGGCCAGCAGCTTCTCGCACATGGCCTTGACCTCGGCCTTGGCCTTTTCGGCGTCGGTCTCGGCCAGGTCGAACTCGATCACGCGGCCGACACGGGCGTCCTTGACCGAGGGCCAGCCCAGACCATGCAGGGCGTTCTCGACGGCCTTGCCCTGGACGTCGAGCACGCCGGGCTTCAGGAACACGTGGACGGTGGCTTTCACTCTAAATCTCCTCACCCGTGGAACGGGGGAGGGGGACCGCGAAGCGGTGGAGGGGGCGTCGCCCAGCCATCCATCGCATCGGGCTTTGCGCCCCCTCCGTCACGCGGCCGCGCCGCGCGCCACCTCCCCCGCGCGCGGGGGAGGATAACCCAAGCTTAGTGCACGCCGCCTTGGATGACGGTCGGCATTTCCTTCATGATCCCCAGGCGGCGGGCCACCTCGGTATAGCTCTCGATGACGTTGCCGAGATCGCGGCGGAAGCGGTCCTTGTCCAGCTTCTCGTTGGTCGCGGCGTCCCACAGACGGCAGCTGTCGGGGCTGATCTCGTCGGCCAGGATGATGCGCGAGAAGTCGCCTTCGTAGATGCGGCCGAACTCGATCTTGAAGTCCACCAGCGTGATGCCGACGCCGCTGAACAGGCCCGACAGGTAGTCGTTCACGCGCAGGGCCATGGCCATCATGTCGTCGATCTCCTGGGTCGCGGCCCAGTTGAACGCGGTGATGTGCTCCTCGGAAACCATCGGGTCGCCGAGCTTGTCGTCCTTGTAGTAGAACTCGATGATCGAGCGGGGCAGGGGCTGGCCTTCGGTCAGGCCCAGGCGCGTGGCGATCGAGCCGGCGGCGATGTTGCGCACCACGACCTCGAGCGGGACGATCTCGACTTCCTTGATGAGCTGCTCGCGCAGGTTCAAGCGGCGGATGAAGTGGTTCTGGACGCCGATCGAATTCAGGCGAGTCATGATGTACTCGCTGATCCGATTGTTGATCACGCCCTTGCCTTCCAGAACGGCCTTCTTCTGCGCGTTGAACGCGGTGGCGTCGTCCTTGAAGTACTGGATCAGGGTGCCGGGCTCGGGGCCCTCGTACAGGATCTTGGCCTTGCCTTCGTAGATCTTCTTGCGACGGGTCGTCATGGCTCTCGTCGAGGCCCTTTTTGGAAGCGCGCGCCGCCTTACCCGGAAAAACTTCCCGAGAAACGAAAAGCGCGCGCGGCGGATAGCTGCGCGCGGCTTTCGACTCAAGGCCGCTCACTAAAAAATGTCCGTCGGAACCTACCCGAATGAACGCTTACGCGCAAACAAAGGCGCGGAGTTTGGTTTATGGTGAGGCCAGAAACGCCGCCTCGGGACGATCCCGAGATTGCGGATGGAAGCGGCACGATATATGCAGCCGCCGTAGGAGCATGATAGCCGAAAGTGGACGCCGGTTTTGGCGACCATCATGCTCAAAATGTTTAGAATTAGAGCTTGCGTGGCCAGATCGATGGATTTGGCCACGCAAGCGGGCGACTTTGGGGCCTTCATGACCACCTTCGACGAACGCGAGCAGGGTTTCGAACGTAAGTTCGCGCTGGACCAGGAACTGGAATTCAAGGCGGCCGCGCGCCGCAACCGCCTTCTGGGCGAGTGGGCGGCTGGCCTGATGGGCCTGGCGACCGCCGAGGAATACGCGCGCGCCGTGGTCAAGTCCGACTTCGAACAGCCGGGCGACGACGACGTTTTCCGTAAGGTTTACGAGGACTTGAAGGGTTCTGGCGTCTCGATCGGCGAAGGCGAGGTCCGCATGAAGATGGCCGAGCTGCTGGCTCAGGCCCGCGAGCAGATCAAGGCCGGCGAATAAGCGCTCCGGTCATTCCCGGATGAATGGGCCGCCCCTCGGGGCGGCCTTTTTCATGCCCGCTCGCCGTCCGGGACAGCGTTCGATTTATTCTAAAATCACTCCAGGTTGAGCCGGGAGGCGCCACACCCGCGCAAAGCCTTGTCTCGTGCGGAATTGGTTAACGACCTTAGGCGAGCTCCGGATCAATTCGCACGTCCTGGTTGTTAGAAATCCAGATTTCCGCCCAGGTTTTATCTGGCGTCTCCACCGCGAAAGCTCAATGTGCCGGCCGGCGACCGTCAGGGTCGCTTCCAAGCAGGGAGAACGTCCAATGACTGCGGAAGTCGGTACGCTTCACACCCAAAAGACCGCCAGCGATGTGCTGGGTCTGTATTTCGTCAAGGCGGTGGTCGGCAACGCCGGCACCCCGGGCGCCCCGTTGGTCAATCTGGCGCTGTCGGTGCAGGCCGCCTCGGGTCATGTGGCCGGCATCGCGGAGATCACCCAGGCGGTGCCCGGCGGCAACCACCGGTTCCCCGTGACGGGCCAGATCTATCAGACCGGCTTTGGTCCCAACCACCAGCTGGTCTCGCTGCAGGGCGAGTTCGTCTACTCGGTCCCGCCGCCGGCGATCGGCTCGTTCCTGGCCAATTTCACCGCCGCCCTGTCTGTGGACCAGCAGTGGAACGGCTCGGGCGGCTTCAACTATGTGACGACCCACGTGGAGAACGTGCCGGTCAAGAATATCGCCTAACCTTCCCAGGCGCCTGGCCCGCGTCGTCGAAGCCGGCGGCGCGGGCTTTTTGCTTCTTCGCTATTGCGGGGGAATGGGCCCGACGAAGGGGCGAAGCTGACGCCAGGCTTGCGCCTTCTCCGCGAAGCTTCGCGCGGCGTGAGCCGGAGACGAGGAGGGCAGGGCCAGGGTCGGGATCCGCCCACCGATCAGCCGCTCGCCCAGCTTGGCCGCCGCGCCGCCGTTGAACGCCACGACTCTTAGGGCCGGCAAGGTCTGGATCAGCGCCAAAAGGTCGTTCGCCGCGG
The DNA here is from genome assembly GCF_000092285.1 of Caulobacter segnis ATCC 21756. Taxonomy (NCBI): domain Bacteria; kingdom Pseudomonadati; phylum Pseudomonadota; class Alphaproteobacteria; order Caulobacterales; family Caulobacteraceae; genus Caulobacter; species Caulobacter segnis. The sequence goes on from NC_014100.1 coordinate 1,306,671, forward strand.
GCGCGCGAATGGCGGCGTCCAGGCTTCCTGGGCGCTGCGCCTCGGCGATGACGTCCCAGAGGCCGACGCCATGCGTCTTGAGGACGACCAGCCGGCCTTCGTAGTCCAGGGCGACAAGCGGCGAGTCCAGTACCTGCTCCATGAGGCGCCAGAAGGCGTTCCGGGGATGGCCGTAGTACTGACGCGCGGCCAGTGAAGCCTCGCCCGGGAGACTGCCCAGGATCAGGACGCGGGCGTCCGCGTCGACGACCGGCGGGAAGCCGCGCTTAACCGCCGCCATGGGGTGGATCGTTCCTCAGCCAGCCGGTGACCGTCAGGCGCAGCGCGCCGGCATAGGGCGCCACGGGCGCGACCGAATGGACGCGGGGCACGCGGAACAGGGTCAGGGTGTTGAACGCCGGCGCATAGCCGCGCTCGACATCGCCCTGGGCGTCGTGGAACAGCAATTGCCCGCCCCAGTCCGGACGCCAGCTCCGCGTCAGGCCCAGGGTGTAGGCGGCCAGGCGCTCGCCCACGCCGGTGTCGTCGTGCAGCGTCAGGAAGTCTCCAGGGCGATAGCAGGTGGCTTGGCCGTCGATCTTGGTGACGGTCGTCTCGCCCGTCACGGCCGAGCAGAAGCCGATATACGCCTCGCTGTTCAGAAACTCGGTGAGGGCGTGGATCGGATGGCCCGGATCGCGGCCGGCGATGTAGGCGTCGATCATCGGATAGCCGAGATAGACATAGGCGAAGCCGTTGCGGGCCCTGGCCGTGGCCGCGTGAAGCCGTCCCGCCACCACCTCGCCGCCCAAGGCCTGTCGGCGTTCGCGGTCCATCACGTCGGCCTTGCCCCGCTCGTCGGAGCAGATGATGTCCCAGTCGATGGTCTGTTCGAGGATGCCCGCCAGGCGGTCGACCACGGCGGGCTCGAAGACGTCCGGGATACGCGCCACGCCTTCGCGGGCGTAGGCGGCCGCGAAGGCCGCCGGATCGAGCGCCGGGTTCAGGCGCAGGATCGGCGCGTCGTCCAAGGTCTTACGCGCCCTCGCCGAAGACGCGCTTGAAGATCACGTCGACGTTCTTGGTGTGATAGCCCAGGTCGAAGAGGTCCTCGAGCTCGGCGGTCGTCAGGGCCTTGGAGACCACGGGGTCGGCCTTCAGGAAATCGAGGAACCGACCTTCGCCGCGCCAGACCTTCATGGCGTTGCCTTGCACGGCCGCATAGGCGTCCTCGCGGCTGACGTCCTTGTGGGTCAGGGCCAGCATGACGCGCTGCGAGAAAACGAGGCCGCCCAGCTTGTCCAGGTTCTTGGCCATGTTGTCGGGATAGATGTTGAAACGCTCGATGACGCCGGCCAGGCGGCGCAGGGCGAAGTCGAGGTGGATGGTGGCGTCGGGGCCGATGCCGCGCTCGACCGACGAGTGGCTGATATCGCGCTCGTGCCAGAGGGCGACGTTTTCCATGGCGGGGACCACGGCCGAGCGGACGAGGCGAGCCAGGCCGGTCAGGTTCTCGGTCAGGATCGGGTTGCGCTTGTGCGGCATGGCCGACGAGCCCTTCTGGCCCGGATCGAAGGGCTCCTCGGCTTCGAGGACTTCCGTGCGCTGCAGGTGGCGGATCTCGGTGGCCAGGCGCTCGACCGACGAGGCGACGACGCCAAGGGCCGCGAAGTAGGCCGCGTGGCGGTCGCGCGGGATGACCTGGGTCGAGACCGGCTCGACGGCCAGGCCCATCTTGTCGGCCACGTGCTGTTCGACGCGGGGATCGACATTGGCGAAGGTGCCGACGGCGCCCGAGATCGCGCAGGTGGCGATCTCGAACTTGGCCATCGCAAGTCGTTCTTTCGCCCGCTGGAACTCGGCGTAGTAGCCGGCCAGCTTCAGGCCGAAGGTGATCGGCTCGGCGTGGATGCCGTGGCTGCGCCCGACGCAGACGGTCATCTTGTGCTCGAGCGCCCGGCGCTTCAGCGCGGCCAGGACCAGGTCGACATCTTCCAGCAACAGATCCGTGGCGCGCGACAGCTGCACGGCGAAACAGGTGTCCAGCACGTCCGAGCTGGTCATGCCCTGGTGCAGGAAGCGAGCTTCCGGTCCAACGATCTCCGAGACGTGGGTCAGGAAGGCGATGACGTCATGCTTGGTGACGCGTTCGATCTCGTCGATGCGGTCGCTGTCCCAGACCGCGTCGCGGCCCTTTTCCCAGATCGTCTCGGCGGCGATCTTGGGGATAACCCCAAGCTCGGCCATGGCGTCGGCGGCGTGGGCCTCGATCTCGAACCAGATCTTGTACTTGGTCTGGCTGGACCAGATGGCGGCGGCTTCGGGGCGGGCGTAGCGGCTGATCATGCGCGGGCGTTTCGGCCCGACCGCTCCGGGAGTCAAGGGAAGAGGGTTATTACTTAGCGCGGAATAGATCCTCCCCCGCGACGCGGGGAGGTGGCCCAGAGGGTCGGAGGGGGCTAGCTCCGCCAAAGTCCAGCTTGCCCCCTCAGTCGCTCCGCGACAGCTCCCCCGCCTCGCGGGGGAGCATCTTCGATCAGGCCCCCGTCCGCTCCCGCATGTGCTTGACCAGCCCGATGGCCGCCAGGGCGTAGTGGACGCCGGCCCAGGCATAGAAGCACAGCGAGACGATGATGCCCTGCTGGGTCGACCGGGCGACCGCGCCAGCGCAGGCCATGGCCAGCTCTGGGGCGGAGCCCTTGGGCGCCACGCCGCCGGGGCATGTGGCGCCGAAGTTGACCGGGCCCGGATCGCCGAACGATCCGACCAGCGCGTGCAGGACGCCGGTGGAGCCCGGGTTGTTGAAGTTGAACTGGGCCAGGTGGTCGATCAGCCAGCCCGTGAAGACCGGTCCGCCGCCCAGGGCGATCAGGTTGAGGAAGAAGAACAGCAGGGCCGTCGCGGTGGCTCGCCGGCGCGGCTCGACCGAGTTCTGCACCACGGCGAAGGTCGGCGCGAGGTAGGTGTAGTGGAAGATGCCTGGGATCAGCAGGATCAGGGCGGTGGTCTGCCAGTTCGTCTGCAGATAGGCGCTGATATAGATCGGCGTGGCGATCAGCAGGCCGATGGCGGGCGTCAGGGCGTACCACTTGGCGCTCTTCTTGCCGGCCCAGTCGGACAGGAAGCCGCCGACAAGGGTGCCGATCCCCGCCGAGAAGCCCATGATCAGGCCCGTGATCAGCCCGACCTGCGCCAGGCCAAGACCATAGGTCCGCACGAAATAGGGCGGCACGAACGCGCCCGAGCCGTATGAGCCGAACGAGGCGATCGTCACGCCCAGCACCATGTGCAGCACCGGCCACTTGCCGAACAGCACCTTGGTCACGGCCCAGAGCTCGGAGAACTCCTGGGCCATCGAGAAGCCGGGCTTGGCGGCGGGTTCGACGACCAGGCCCTCGGCCTCGATCGGGCGCTCGACGATCTCCGAATGACCGCGCGGCGGCTCCTTGACCACCAGCTTGACGATGAGCGCCAGGAGGACGCCGGGCAGGCCGACGATGACGAAGGCCACGCGCCAGCTGAACTCCTGGGCCAGCCAGCCGCCTGCCACCGCGCCGAACATCGTGCCAAGCGGGATGCCGAACGAATAGATCGACAAGGCCGAGGCGCGCTTCTTGGGCTCGAAATAGTCGCTGATCAGCGAGTGGCTGGGCGGCGAGCAGCCGGCCTCGCCGACGCCGACGCCGAAGCGGAACAGGGCCAGCTGGGCGAAGTTGGCGGCCGCCCCGCACAAGGCGGTAAAGCCCGACCAGACCACTAGCGACACCGAGATGATGGTGACGCGGTTGTAGCGCTCGGCCAGCCGCGCGATCGGAATGCCCAGGATCGTGTAGAGCAGGGCGAAATATAGCCCCCCCAGCAAGCCCAGCTGGGGGTGTCGGTCAGCTTGAGGTCGACCTTGATGGCCTGACCGATGACGGCGATGATCGTCCGATCGATGAAGTTGAACGTGTAGGTCGCCAGCAGAAGTCCGAGGACCGCGGCCTTGTAACCGTTCGAGTAAAGCGGCCCATCGCCGCCGGACGCACGCGCGTCGGCCATCCTGACTCTCTCCCTTCAAACATTTGTTCTAATTCTTGAAGGGACTGTGACGGAGCGGAAGCCAAAGCGCCAGGGGCTAAATTCCGGCCCCCGACGCCCTTGATCTCAGGACACCATGTCGGCCGCGATCGTGCGGCGCGCGCGCCAGAACAGCCCGAACGACACCACGCCCATAAGGGCCGAGACGATCAGCGCCCAGCGAACGCCCTCGGCCGATCCCATGCCCAGCGGGCCGGCGAACAGGTCGCTCAGCAGGCCCACGCCCAGCGGGCCAAGACCCAGACCGATCAGGTTGATGATGAACAGCAGCACGGCGGCGGTCGTGGCGCGCATGGCCGGATCGACGATGCTCTGGGCGGTGGCGTAGACGGGGCCGTACCACAGGGCGCCGAGCAGGTAGTAGGGGACCAGCAGGATCAGGGCTGGAACGGCGCCGGGCAGGTTGATGGCGGCGATGTAAGCGGGAACCGCCACCAGGGACGCGAGCGCGGGGGCGATGACGTAGGCCCTGATATCCTTGGAGCCGTAGCGATCGGCGATCACCCCGCCCAGCCAGGCGCCGACGACGCCGGCCGTGCCGCCCATCAGGCCCAGCGACAGGCCCAGGAAACCGGCGGACTTCAGACCGAATTGGGCCGCGAGGCTGGCGAGCTCGGCCGTGTGGTTGCGGAAGAAGAACGACGCGGTGAACGGCGCCTGGCCATAGCCGATGAAGGCCTTGATCGCCGCGGCCAGGGCCACCAGCCAGAACGTCTTCTTGGCCATCAGCACGGCCAGCGCGGCGCCGAAGCCGATGGGCTGGGCGGCGCGGGCGGCGAGGTCGGCGGCGAGCCTTTTGCGTGGCTCGACCAGGGTGAGGGCGGCGATGATCGCGAACACCACGCCCGGCGCACCGGCGACCATGAACGCCACGCGCCATCCATAGGCGTCGGCCACCAGTCCGCCCATCGCCATGCCGACCAGCGTGCCCAGCGGAGTGCCGATCGAATAGAAGGCGATGGCGCTGGCGCGCTTCTCCTTGGGGACATAGTCGGTGATCAGCGAGTGGGCGGGCGGGGTGCAGCCGGCCTCGCCAATGCCGACGCCGATGCGGGCCAGGATCAGGTGCCAGAAGTTCTGGGCGAAGCCGCACAGCACGGTGAAGGCGCTCCAGGCGGCCACCGAGCCGGCGATGATCAGCGGCCGGTTCTTGCGTTCGGCCAGGCGCGCGATCGGGATGCCCAGCACGGTGTAGAAGATCGCGAAGGCCAGGCCCGTCATCATGCCCAGCTGCCAGTCGGCCAGGCCCAGTTCCTGCTTGATCGGTTCGGCCAGGATGTTGACCACCTGACGGTCCAGGAAATTCAGGGTGTAGATGATCAGCAGCACCCAGAGCGCGTAGCGCCGGTAGGCGGTCGACACCGGCGCGATCAGGGGCGATCCGGTGGGCGCGGCGTCCTTGGCCATGCGTCTCTCCCTCGAACATTTGTTCTAATCGTTGAGGCCACCTTAGACGCAGGCTAAGCCGAAGGGCCACCCGGCATTTGCGTCAGCGGAGGAAAGCGCCATGGAACTCGTGATCGGCACCAAGCGGTGGTCAAGCTGGTCTTTGCGTCCCTGGCTGGCGCTGAAACGGACCGGCCAATCGTTCAAGGAAATCGAGATCGAGCTGCGGCGCGGCGACGCCACGACGCATGACATCGCCGCTCATTCGCCGAGCAAGCTGGCGCCGGCCTTGAGGGATGGAGATCTTGTGGTCTGGGACTCGCTGGCGATCTGCGAGTACCTCGCCGAGAAATTCCCAGAGGCGAAGCTCTGGCCCGCAGATCCCGCGCTGCGGGCGCTGGGCCGCTCCGCCTCGGCCGAGATGCACTCGGGCTTCCAGTCGCTGCGTGGCGAGTGCCCCATGGCGCTGGACGAAGCGCCACGCAAGCTGGACATCTCCGAGGCCACCCAGAAGGACGTCCGCAAGATCGTCGAGCGCTGGAACCAGCTGCTCAAGCGTTCCGGGGGGCCGTTCCTGCTGGGTGAATGGTCGATCGCCGACGCCTTCTTCACGCCGGTGGCGACGCGCTTTCGCACCTACGCAATCCACCTGTCGGACTACGGAGACGCCGGCGCGGCCGGAGCCTACGCCGAACGGCTGCTCGAAACGCCGGAGTTCCTGGAGTGGGAAAGCGCGTCGCGGGCCGGCTGATCGACCTTAAAGGCCTTCGGGAACGCCGTTCTTGACCGGCGGCGCCTTGCAGCGGCCGGCGCGGGCCTGGACGACGTAGAACAGCGCGCGGCCTTGGGCGAAGGCGCTGTGCTCGGCCAGCGGATTGGTCGGCTGGCCGGTGGTCAGGCTGAGCGCCTGCTCGCCGCCGCCGGGCGCGGCTTGGCCCAACGAAGCCTGGTTCCACTTGCTGAGTACGGGCGCGCAGGCGGCGACCACGGCCTCGGCCACGACCTCGCCGCTGTCGCGAGAGCCGGCCAGGCTGTAGGCCCAGCGGCGCGTGCATTCGTCGACCGGCGTGGCCGGATCGGACGCGGCCATGGCGCCCGGCGCGGTCTTGAAGTCGGCGCAGATCTTGGGGTTGGCCATGCCGTCGTGGTCGCGATCTTCGCATGCGGCGAGACTCAGGGCGGCGAGGACCAGGACGGCCATCGCGGGCTTGCGGATCATCATCTGGATTTCCGTTCGATTTTAGCGGGGACAGATCTGGACGGCGCGTTGGCTCAGACGGCCTCGCTCGTCGTAATAGGAGATGGTTGCGTCGCGGCAGACGCCGCCGCTTGGGGCCGAGACCTGCTGGAAGGATCCGTTGCGGACCTCGCCGGTCGCGACGGGATTGCCCATGTGGTCGTAGTAGACCTGCCGCACCGGACGCGGCTCGCTGCGGGGCGCCGAGGCCGCGCGGGAGCCGTTATCGTAGTAGACGGTTCGCGTGCGATGGCAGCCGCTCTTGCCGATCTCGCGACCGACGAGGGCGCCACCGACGCCGCCGATCAGCAGGCCGCCGCCCCCCTTGGAGATCGCATTGCCGACCAAGGCGCCGCCCAGGCCGCCCACCACGGTTCCGGTGGTCTTGCGACTGCGGCAAGAAGCGGCGTCCGCTGAGCTGGGCGCCAAGGTGGCGGGAAGGGCGATGGCCCCGACGACCATGCCGATGATGAAGAGACGAGCCATATCTGTTCTCGTGGTGAAGGTCCCTCGACCCGCACAACGCGAATGACCGCCAGAAGGATGCGCGAAGAGTCGCCTAGGCGACCTTGTAGTCCGGCCGCACGCCCGCTTCGCGCCAATAGGCGTCGAGCCCGAGTGTCTCCGTCATGGCGGCGAACCGCGGGTCCAGTCGAAGCGCCGACGTTGAAGGAAGGAACAGGAAGCCGGTGCGCCGGTCGTCCGCGGGGGTGTAGGTCTTCTGGCGGGTGGTGAACCGTATCTCAGGCACGGTGAAACCCTTGGCGAAGAAATAGGCGTCGCAGATCTCGAACGCGATATCGATACGTCCCAGCGCCGCGGCGTATTGGATCGCGTTTTCCGCGTAGCCCGCGCCGGATCGGGCCGACGCCCGCACCAGTCCGAGCGCCGCGTCGATGTCGCTGGCGGTTCGGCTCTCCATCGCCTTGGCCACGGCGAGGATCATCTGGAAATTGTCTTCGTCGGCGCTGTCCGGGCGCGCTTCGAGGTTCGCCAGCTTGCCGAGGGCCTCGTGGGCGCGGCCAGTGTAGAGCAGCAGATGGAAGTGTGTGAACCAGACCGCGAAGTGACTGGGATACAGCGACACCGCCCGGGCCGCGGCCCGGTCGGCTTCCTCCATCCGCCCAGCCCCCCATAGGGCTTGTAGATGGCGCTGGACTCGGCCAGGTGTCGGCGCTTCCTCGGTGTTGACGGCGTCGAGGAAGTCCGCGCTCTCCCGCCAGCGGCCGACCGCGCCGAGCAGGTCGGCTAGCATCAGGCGGGCCGGCAGATGCTTGGGGTGGTCGGCGAGCACGCCCCGCAGCGCGCGCTCGTTCTCCCCCCATCGCCCCATGGCGACGCCCATCAACACCAGCGCCGTCCTCGCGTTCGGCTCGCCGGGCGCGAGATTTTCGGCGCGTCGGGCGGCCTCGCGGGCGCGCAGGGCGAAATCAGGCTGGACGCGCGGAGCTCGGGTGTGGGTGGCCGCCGCGTAGCAGAAGGCCAGCGCGCCCCAGGCCGAGGCGTCTTTGGGGCTCAGCTCCACGGCGCGTTTGAGCAAGCCGATCGCCTGGTCGTTGCCCTCCGCGGTTCCTTGTTCCAGCGCGGTGCTCGCCTGGACGACCAGCGGGCCGATGTCCGGCCCGTCCGGCGCCCCGCGCGGCCAGAGAAGAAAGCCCGCGCTGGCCGCCGCGACGACCGCGCCGCCGACAGCGACAAGCCGGCGGCGGCTGGGCTTGGCGACCTCTCGAGACGCGACGCCGCTCGGGGCGGCCCTGGCCGCCGGGCCTTCCTCGACGATCCGGTAGCCGACCTTGGTGATGGTCTCGATCCGGAAGCCGCCGATCTCCTCTGACAGTCGGCGCAGTCGGGAGATGACGCGGTTGATCGCGTCCTCGCCGACGATCCTGCCCGACCAACAGGTCAGGATGAGGTCGTCGCGCGACAAGATGGCGCCGCCCGCGGAGGCGAGGGCGACCAGCACCTGCATCACGCGGGGTTCCAGCACTGTCTCGCGGCCATCGACGGCGACCACCTGGCGCAATGAGGGACGCACCTTGGCGCCGCCAAGCATGAAGTCCGGCGCGCGCGCCAGATCGATTGGCTGAAGCGTATCCCCCAAGACTGCCCCCCGGTCCCCCTCGCGAAAGCGCCATAGCGCGGCTTGATCGGCGTTTCATCAGGCAATCATCGGTTCGGCGTCCTGTCCATCGGCGGGGCGCGCTGCGATCCCGGCCGTCGGCGCGCCAACGGTCAGGAGACACGCATGCCCATCGACATCGCCATTTCCCCGGGCAAGGTTTCAATCCCGAAGCCGTCAGGCGAGCGGCTGTTCTTCACCGCTCTGGCCGCGACCATGTTCATGGCCGTGGTGATCGGCTTTGGCCGCACCTACTACCTGCGGGCCTTTATTCCGCCGCCCGAATTCATCAAGCCCGCGACCCCGCTGGTCCACCTGCACGGGCTGCTGTTCAGCGCCTGGATCGTACTGTTCATGGTCCAGACGAGTCTCGTCGCCGCCGGACGACGAGACCTGCACATGAAGCTGGGTCTGACCGGCTTACCCATCGTTCTGTCGATGATCCTGGTGGGGACTTGGGCGGCTCTTCGGCAGGTGGATCGCTTGGCCATTCCGCTGGATCCGCTGTCCTGGCTGGCCGTGCCGATGCTGGCGGTCGTGGGCTTTGGGCTGCTGTTTCTTTCGGCCCTGGCGCTGCTTCGCAAGCCGGCGGCTCACAAGCGGCTGATGGTGCTGGGGATGGCCGCGATGATTGGCGCCGCCTTCGGACGGATCCCGGGGATGCCGTTCTTGCTAGGGGCGTTCTTGCTGCCCAACATCTACACCGTGGCGCTGATCGCCTGGGACGTCGCCCAGACGCGGCGACCGTATTTGTCCAGCGTTCTTGGCGGACTGCTGCTGTTGTTCGTGACAGTCGGCCCCCTGTTCATCTGGAAAAGCCCGGCCTGGTTGGCGACCGCTCGTTGGCTGCACGGGCTTCTATAGTCCGCGGCCAATCGTCCCGATTCACGATTAACGGCCATTTCACCACGCCTCGCGACACCGCCTTAACCAAGCCGCCCCATGCTGTATCGAAACGGGATTGGAGGGGCGGATGGCCCAGCACGTCGAGACGCTGGTGATCGGGGGCGGGCCGGCCGGCCTGACGACCGCCTACACCCTGGCCAAGGCCGGGCGGTCCGTCACCGTGCTGGAGATGGATCCGACCCAGGTGGGCGGGGTCAGCCGAACCATCGACTACAAGGGCGTGAAGTTCGATATCGGCGGCCATCGCTTCTTCTCGCGCAATCCCGAGATTCTGGACCTTTGGCGCGAGATTCTGCCCGAGGGCTTTCTCGAGCGGCCCAGGGTCTCGCGCATCTACTATCGCGGGCGCTTTTACGCCTTCCCGTTGCGGGCCTTCCAAGCGCTGACGAACCTGGGTCCGTGGATGGCGACCAAATGCCTGGCCTCGTTCGCCTGGGCCAAGGTCAAGCCGATCAAAGAGCCCGAGAGCTTCCGCGACTGGGTGCGCAACCACTTCGGCCAGACGCTGTTTTCGACCTTCTTCAAGAGCTACGCCGAGAAGGTCTGGGGCATGAGCTGCGAGGAGCTGTCGGCCGACTGGGCTCGCCAGCGCATCAAGGGCCTGGACCTGGGGGCCGCGCTGATGGACGGCGTCAGGCGCTCGCTGGGCCTCAAGCGCAAGCCGCCCGCGGCCGCTAAGAGCAAGACCCTGAACGAACGCTTCCACTATCCCCGCGAGGGCGCGGGCATGGTCTGGGAGGCCTGCGCCGAAAAAGTTACGGCGCTGGGCGGCGATATTCGCCTGGGCCGCCGCGTCGATGGCCTGCACTACGACAAGCTGGCGCGGATCTGGACCGTTTCGGTGGTCTGCGCCGATGGGCGCAAGGAGATCTACACGGCCGACAATGTGGTTTCTTCGGCCCCGGTGCGCGAACTGATGCAATCGATCAGTCCGACCCCGATGAGCGTCTTCCACGCCGGCGAGCTGATGTACCGCGATTTCCTGACGGTCGTGTTGATCGGCAAGCCGCGCAAGGCTCCGGCGGACACCTGGATCTATGTCCATGACGCCTCGGTGCAGGTCGGTCGCGTGCGCAATCTTGGCGCTTGGTCGCCGGACATGATCCCCGACGGCGTCGGGACGGCGCTAGGGCTCGAGTACTTCTGCTTCGAGGGCGACAGCCTCTGGACGCTGTCGGACGACGATCTGGTCGCCAAGGCCAAGGACGAGATCGCCCGCATCGGCTTGATGGCGGCGGGCGAGGTGCAGGACGCCTGCGTCGTCCGCCAACGCAAGGCCTATCCGGTCTATGACGAGGCCTATGCCGAGCACGTCCGGATGATCCGCCTGGATCTCAAACTGCACTATCCCGGCCTGCATCTGGTCGGCCGCAACGGCATGCATCGCTATGGCGACCAGGACCGCGCCATGATGACCGGCGTGCTGACGGCCGAGAACATCATCGCCGACGAACGCCTTCACGATGTCTGGGAGGTGGACGAGAACGCCGCCTACGATCGTCCGGCGCCGCGTGTAGAACGGGGTGCTCCGCGACGCGTCGCGGCCTGAGCCGGAGCAGTCCTAGGCGGTGATTCCCCTCGCGGGCGTCTGCTCCGGCTTTTGGCGCTTCGATTCGCCGATCAGCCGAGCGGCGCCCCAGCAGGCGAAGCACACCGCCGCGTCGGCGAGACCGACCATCGCGGCCAGCACGAAGACCCCGGAAATCACCACAACCGCCAACGCCAACATGGAAAACTCCCGCTCTCACTGACCAAGCGGGGCAGGGGGTTTTCCGTTCCTGAGAGGACCGCCAAGAGCTCAAAAAATCCGACAAATGGTTGACAACGTTGTCACGCTTCCAATGAATGGCGCGTCCGCGCAAAGACGGACTCACGAACATCGTCGCTTAGGGAGTGGTCCAGTGATTGCGGTGCTGAAGTACAATCTCGGAGGCGTTCGATGAGCGACGCCGCGATCGCAAAATCGTCGCCAAAGAGCGGCGGCGTGAAGCTGGCCATCGTCTACGTGACGTGCCTGTTCTTCATCTGGGCGCTGGTCACCAACCTGCTTGATCCGCTGCTGAAGACCATGAAGACGGTCTTCACCCTCACGCCCGTCGAAGCCAGCCTGACCGGTTTCGCCTTCTTCATCGCCTATGGCGTCATGTCGATGCCCTCGGCGGCGTTCCTGTCCAAGTTCGGTTACGCCCGCTCGGTCATGGTCGGCCTGGGCGGCATCGTGCTGGGCTGCTTCATCGCCATCGCGGCGGCCAAGTTGCACACCTTCGCCCTGGTGCTGACGGCGCTGTTCATCATGGCCTCGGGCATCACCCTTCTGCAGGTGGCGGCCAACCCGCTCATCGCCTCGATGGGCCGTCCCGAGGACAGTTCGTTCCGACTGAACCTGTCCCAGGCGTTCAACTCGCTGGGCGCGGCCTGCGGCCTGTGGTTCGGCGCCAACTTCCTGCTCAAGGGCCAGATCTTCGAGAAGGACATCACGATCACCGACGCCATGCGCGAGCAGGCCCTCGGCTTCGTGTCCAACGTCTATTTCGTGATCGGCGCGGGCCTGGCCCTGTTCATCCTGGCCATCTTCTTCGTGCGTCGCCAGATCACCGAAGCCGCTCCGAAGACCGGCCACTACGTCAACCCGCTGTCGGCCCTGTCGTCCAAGTGGGCGAACCTGGGCGCGATCGGCATCTTCCTCTATGTCGGCGCCGAGGTGGCGATCTCGCTGAACCTGCTGCTGTTCCTGGAAGAAGCGCACATTCTGAACATCCCGGCCGAGCAGGCCGGCAAGATGACCACCTTCTACATGGTCTTCGCCATGATCGGCCGCTTCGCCGGCTCGGCCCTCCTGAAGTCGTTCAAGGACTACTGGCTGCTGACCGCCGTGGCCGTGGGCGCCATCGCGCTGAGCCTGGTCGTGATCCTGACCAAGGACATGGTTCCGAGCGCCCATACCGGCGACATCAACCTGCTGCTGGCCACGGTTCCGATGACCACCGGCCTGATCCCGGCCTTCGCGGCCCTGCTGATCGGCCTGTTCAACTCGATCATGTTCCCGACCATCTTCACCCTGACCCTGCAGCGCTCGTCGGCTCCGGCCTCGGCGACCTCGGGTCTGCTGTGCATGGCCATCGTCGGCGGCGCCTTCCTGCCGCTGGCCTTCGCCAAGATCGAGGAGATGACGGGTTCGAAGTCGCTGGCCTTCATCGCTCCGCTGGTCTGCTACGTCTACGTCCTGTGGTTCGCGCTGGTGTCCAAGAACGCCCCGACCCACGAGATCGAGGACGAAGGCGTCGCCGGCGGCCACTAGGCCCAACGGAGCCGTCTCGAAGAGCCCCGGAAAGCTTCGGCTTTCCGGGGTTTCTTTTTGCCCGATCAGTTTTCCTGAAGGCGCCTATCGAAAAACCTCGATCGTAATTCCCAGTGCGCGGCACGACATTGGAGGGCCTACGAACGAAGGAACACCATGGCCGCCGTCCAACCCAAGAGCAGCCGCTTCATCAGCGGTTTCGGCGTCCAGGTCCTGGCCGCCATGGCCATTGGTCTGGGCCTTGGCCTGCTGGCGCGGCAGCTGGGACCGGCGGAAGGGCAGGCGGGCTACGCGCTGGCCGAGACCCTGCACCAGGTCGGCGCGATCTTCGTTCAGCTTCTGCGTGTCCTGGTGCCGCCGCTGGTCTTCACCGCCATCGTCGCCAGCATCGCCAACATCGCTCAAATGCAGAACGCCGCGCGCCTGGTCTGGCGCACCCTGTTCTGGTTCGCCGTGACCGCGCTGATCGCGGTGCTGATCGGCATCGCTCTCGGCCTCATCCTGCAGCCGGGCCTGCACACCACGGTCGAGGCCGCCGCCGCCAAGGCGCCCAAGACCCACGGCTCCTGGCTCGACTTCCTGACCGGCCTCGTGCCCGTCAACATCCTGGGCCTGGCCGCCTCCACCAAGATCAGCGACGCCGGCGCCGCTTCGACCTCGCTGTCGTTCAACGTGCTGCAGATCGTGGTGATCTCGCTGGTGACCGGCGTGGCGGCTCTGAAGGTCGGCGAGGCGGGCGAGGCTTTCCTGAAGTTCAACGCCTCGGCCCTGGCGATCGTGCGCAAGGTGCTCTGGTGGGTGATCCGTCTGACCCCGATCGGTACGATCGGTCTGTTCGGCAATGCCGTGGCCCAGTACGGCTGGACCACCCTGGGCCAGCTCGGCGCCTTCACCGGCGCGATCTATGTCGGCCTGGCCCTCGTGCTGCTGGTCGTCTATCCGACCATCCTGGCGCTGAACGGCCTCAATCCGATCAAGTTCTTCCAGGGCGCCTGGCCGGCGATCCAGCTGGGCTTCGTCTCGCGCTCGTCGGTCGGCACCCTGCCGGTGACCGAGGCCGTGACCGAGACCAGCCTGGGCGTGCCGCGCGCCTACGCCGCCTTCGCCGTGCCGCTGGGCTCGACGACCAAGATGGACGGCTGCGCGGCCATCTATCCGGCGATCTCGGCGATCTTCGTGGCACAGTTCTTCGGCGTGCACCTGGCCCTGTCCGACTACTTCCTGATCGTCTTCGTCTCGGTGATCGGCTCGGCCGCCACGGCGGGCCTGACCGGCGCGACGGTGATGCTGACCTTGACCCTGTCGACCTTGGGCCTGCCGCTCGAGGGCGCTGGCTTGCTGCTGGCGATCGACCCGATCCTCGACATGGGGCGCACCGCCGTGAACGTCGCCGGCCAGGCGCTGGTCCCGACCATCGTCGCCAAGCGGGAAGGGATTCTCGATCTCGAGACCTACAACGCCGCTCGCGTTCCGGCCGAGGCGGGGCTGATCGCCGCGGAATAGGCCTGACCGGTTGCGCCGGAAAGCTTTAGCGGCGAGTTTGCGCGCCTCGTAAAGCGTCCCCGGGGGATTCCATGGTTCTGAAGACGGCGAACGGCGGCCCGGAAGGGCCGAGCCGGCGTGGATTCCTGTCCTCCGCCGCCGCCCTTGCGGGTCTCGCCGTCACCGCGCCCCGCGCCTTCGCCCGAGCTTCCGATCGCGTCGAGGGCTTGCTCGCCCAGATGACGATCGAGGAGAAGGCCGGCCAGCTCTCCTGCTTCGCCGACATGATCCGGCCGCCGGTCGGCGACATGAACCCGCTGGTCAATCTTCGCAACGCCCAGACCCTGACCGCCGAGATCCAGGCTGGCCGGATCGGCGTCCTGATGAACGGCGTCGGCGCCCAGGCCGCGCTGGACACCCAAAAGGCCGCGGTCGAAGGTTCGCGGCTGAAGATCCCGCTGCTGTTCGCGGCCGACGTGATCCACGGTTTCCGCACGGTGTTCCCGATCCCGCTGGCCGAGGCCGCCAGCTTCGACCCGCACCTGGCCGAGCGCACCGCCCGCGCGGCGGCGTCGGAGGCGAGCGCGTCGGGTCTGCACTGGACCTTCGCGCCCATGGTCGATGTGGCCCGCGACCAGCGCTGGGGCCGCGTGGCCGAGGGTTCGGGCGAAGATCCTTATCTCGGCGAGGTCATGGCGGCCGCCCGGGTTCGCGGCTTCCAGGGCAAGGACCTGAAGGCTGACGACAGCATGCTGGCCACGCCCAAGCACTTCGCCGCGTACGGCGCGGTGGCGGCGGGACTGGAATACAATTCGGTCGAACTGTCCGAAGCGACCCTGCGCGAAGTCCACCTGCCGCCGTTCCAGGCCGCGTTCGCCGCCGGCGCCATGACGGTGATGTCGGCCTTCAACGACGTGAACGGCGTCCCGTCCACGGCCAACAAGCGGCTCTTGACCGACGTGCTGCGCGGGGAGTGGGGCTTCAAGGGCGTCGTGATCTCCGACTACACCTCAGACCAGGAGCTCGTCGCGCACGGCTTCGCCGCGGATGACCGCGACGCCGCGCGGCTGGCGATCCTGGCTGGCGTCGACATCAGCATGCAGAGCGGTCTCTACATCCGCTACCTGCCGGAACTGGTCGCCTCGGGCGCCGTGCCGATGGCGGTGGTCGACGCCTCGGTGCGTCGGGTCCTGGCGCTGAAGGAGGCGATCGGCCTCTTTGACAACCCCTACCGATCGTTGAATCCCGCCGCCGAGCGCGCCCGCACCGCCACGCCCGCGCTGCGCGCCCTGAGCCGGGAGGCTGGCGCGCGGTCTATCGTGCTCCTGAAGAACGATCGCGGCCTGCTGCCCTTGCCTAAGGCTGGGAAGCGCTTGGCGCTGATCGGCCCGTTCGCCGACGACCGCGACAACGTCCTGGGCGCCTGGGGGGGCTTCTTCGCCGACAAGTCCCTGAACGTCGACCTCGCCACGGGCCTGCGAGCCCAGATGGCCGATCCGGCGAGCCTGATCGTGGAGCGCGGCTCGGATATCGAGGCGCCGATCGCCGGGGGAATCGAGCGGGCGGTCGCCGTCGCCCAGGCCGCCGATGTCGTCCTGTTGGCGATCGGTGAGAGCGAGACCATGACTGGCGAGGCCAAGTCCCGCACCGACATCCGGATCCCGCCGGCCCAGCAGCGCCTGGCCGAGGCGATCGCCGCCACCGGCAAGCCGGTGGTCGTTCTGCTCCGTCATGGGCGGGCTCTCGCCCTCGAAGGCCCGGTGCGCGACGCGCCGGCGATCCTGGCGACCTGGTTTCTGGGCAGCGAGATGGGCCACGCCGTCGCCGACGTCCTGTTTGGCGGGGTCAATCCGTCCGGCCGCCTGCCGGTCAGCTTCCCGCTGGACAGCGGTCAGGAGCCGTTCTTCTACAACGGACGCACCACCGGCCGTCCCGCGCCGGCCGATCCGAACGCCCAGGAGTATAAGTCCCGCTGGCGTTCGATCCGCAACGAGGCGCTCTATCCGTTCGGCTTCGGGCTGGGTTACACGACCTTCGCCGTGTCCGATCTTCGGCTCAGCACGCAAAGGCTGGCGTGGGACGAGACGCTCCACGTGACAGCCAGAGTGCGCAACACGGGCCCGATCTATGGCGAGCACGTGCTCCAACTCTATATCCGCGACCGTGTCGCCAGCCGCACCCGGCCTGTACGCGAGCTGAAGGGCTTCCAACGCGTCTCGCTCGCACCCGGAAGCGAGCGCGAGGTCCGGTTCGAACTAAGGCGCGAAAACCTGATGTTCGTCGGTGACGGCGATCGCTGGGTCGCCGAAGCCGGCGTCTTTGATCTGTGGATCGCCAATTCGGCGACCGACGGCTTGGCGGTCAGCTTTGAGTTGCTGGCGGCCGAATAGGCGCGAGCGGCGAATCGCTTGGCGCGCTCCGAGGTGGCGAGAATGGGGCGGCGAATGTTCTACGCGGATTGAGGTTATTCGCTCGTTAGGCGAATCTGTCCGTGCGGACCGACGCCTCGTGAAGAGCCAAGTCCTCGCTATGCCTTTGTCCTGAAAGGCTTTGCGCCAATTCTTGCCTGTTGATCGGCTCGCTTTGCGGGAGGTGGCCGGGTGCGGCTTTTCGCTGCGGCGGCTTGTCTCGTTGAAAGGAGTTGGAAACGAAATATGGTTTAACCTTGCTCAGCCAGAATGGGCTTAAGCGGGACGCTGCATTGGGGGGCGTCTTTCTGTTAGCTAAAGTGACGCGCTGCGCGCGCGCGTCCGTCAGAAGGATGGATGTATGCCGGTCTCGAGCCTTTCCGCCGCTCAGATTTCAGCCCTGTCGGTCACCGCGATCCAGGGGCTGACGACGACGGACATTCAGTCCCTCAACGGAACTCAGGTCGCCGCCATCAGCGTCACCGGGATTGGCGCCCTCGCGGACACTCAGGTCGCCGCCCTTAGCGCCACGCAGGTCAAGGCGCTTACCGCGACCCAGATCCCGAAGTTCGCGGCCTCGGTGACGTTCGACGTCACTCAACTCACCCAATTCTCCAGCCAACAGGTCTCGGCCCTGACCTCGACCCAGCTGGCCGGGCTCGACACCTCCCATATCGCCGTCCTTAGCGCCACGCAGATCGGCTCGCTGTCGGCGACGAACTTCTCGGGCCTCGACGCCACCCAGGTCGGGCAACTGAGCGAGACCCAGGTCAAGGGGATTACCGCCAGCCAGGTGAAGGGGCTTTCGACCGCCGACATCGGCGAGTTGTCCGCCACTCAGGTCGGCGCGCTGGCGGGGGACCGTATCGCGGCTCTCTCGACCACCAACTTCTCGGCGCTGGATGCGACGCAGGTCGGGGCGCTTTCGACCACTCAAGTGGCGGCGCTGACGACCACGCAGGTCAAGAACCTGACCACGACCGACGTCGGCGAGCTGTCGGCCGCGCAGGTTGGCGCGCTTTCCGCCGCCCAGCTCGGGGCTCTGACATCCGCCAACTTCTCGGCCCTCAACGCCACCCAGGTGGGCGCTCTGTCGACGACCCAGGTCAAGGGCGTCACGGTCGATCAGATCAAGGGCTTGTCCACCACCGACATCGGTGAGCTTTCCGAAACCCAGGTCGGGGTCCTGAGCGCCTCTCAGATCGGCGCGTTGGTCCCCGCCCAAGTCCAGCAGCTGTCCACCAGCCAGATTTCCGTGCTGTCGGCGAGCCAGGTCGCCGCGCTGGGCGCCACGAACTTCTCGACTCTGGACGCGACGCAAGTCGGCGCGTTGAGCGAAACCCAGATCAAGGGCCTGACGACCTCGCAAATGGGCGGCCTCTCGGCCACCGACGTGGGCGAACTGAGCGCCACCCAGGTGGGGGCCCTGAGCGCGTCTCAATTGGGCGCTCTGAGCACCACGGCCTTCTCCGCCCTGGACGCGACCCAGGTGGGCGCGCTGTCGACCACCCAGATCAAGGGCGTTTCGGCGCCGCAACTCAAGAATCTGACGACCACCGACATCGGCGAGTTGTCCGCGACGCAGGTCGGGGGGCTGGCGGCCAGCCAGCTCGGCGCGTTGAGCGCCGCTAACGTCTCTAACCTCGACGCGACGCAGGTCGGGGCGCTTTCGGCCACCCAGATCAAGGGTCTGACGACGACCCAGATTCAGGGACTCACGACGACCGATATCGGTGAGCTTTCCGAGACCCAGATCGGCGCTCTGACGGTCGATCAGGTCAAGAACCTGTCGACCACCAACCTGTCGGCCCTCAGCGCCACTCAAGTGGGGTCGCTGAGCAATACGCAAATCGCCGGCCTGACGACGACCCAGGTCAAGAATCTGACGACCACCGATATCGGTGAGTTGTCGGCGACGCAGGTCGGTGCTCTGACGGCCGCGCAGGTCGGCGCTCTGACAACCGAGCAGGCCCAGGAACTGACCACGACCCAGATCGGCGGTCTATCGTCGACCCAGGTTGGGGCTCTGTCCACAACGAACGTCAGCCTGCTGAACGCGACGCAGGTCGGCGCTCTGTCGACGACCCAAGTCAAAGGCCTGACGGCCGCCCAGCTGGCCAACCTGAGCGCCACCGACATTGGCGAACTGAGCGAGACCCAGGTGGGGGCGCTGAGCGCTTCGCAAGTGGGCGCGCTGACGGCGAACGGCTTCTCGGCGCTGGACGCGACGCAAGTCGGGGCGCTGAGCGAGACCCAGGTCAAGGGGATCACCGCCACCCAGCTGAAAGGTCTGACGACCACGGACGTCGCCGAGCTGTCGACCACGCAACTGGCCGCGCTCTCGACCGCCCAACTGGGCGCTCTGACGACGACGAACTTCTCGGCGCTGGACGCCACGCAGGTCGGCGCCCTGACCACGACCCAGATCAAGGGCCTGACCTCGACGCTGGTGGGCGGCCTTTCGGCCACCGACGTCGGCGAGCTGTCGGTGACCCAGGTCGGCGCCCTGACCGCCGATCAGATCAAGTTCCTGAGCAACGCCAGCCTGTCGGCCCTGGACGCGACCCAAACCGCGGCCCTGACGCCGACGCAGGTCAAGGGTCTGACGACCACCCAGATCAGCAATCTGTCCACGACGGACGTCGGCGAGCTGTCGGCGACCCAGCTTGGCGCTTTTGGCAACACCCAGCTGGCCGCGCTGGCCATCACCAACGTCAAGGCGCTGTCGACGACGCAGCTGGGCGGCCTCAGCGCAGCCCAGATGGGCGCGTTCTCGTCCACCAACTTCTCGGCGCTGGACGCCACGCAGGTCGGCGCCCTGACCGAAACCCAGATCAAGGGCCTGACGGCCACCCAGCTGGGCGGTCTGAACGCCACCGACCTTGGTGAGCTGTCGGCGACCCAGGTCGGCGCTCTGACGCCGACCCAGGTCGGCGCGATCGCGGCCTTCTCGGCGCTGGACGCCACCCAGGTGGGCGCGCTGTCGACGACCCAGATCAAGGGCCTGACGGCGACCCAGCTGAAGGGTCTCACGACCACCGACATCGGCGAACTGACCGAGACCCAGGTCGGCGCTCTGACGCCGGCGCAAGTGGGCGCGCTGAGCACGTCGGGCCTCTCGGCGCTGGACGCCACCCAGGTTGGCGCGCTGTCGACGACCCAGATCAAGGGTCTGACGACCAGCCAGCTGTCCAACCTGACGACCACCGACATCGGTGAGTTCTCGACGACCCAGATCGCGGCCCTGACGGCCGACCAGGTCAAGTCGCTCTCGGTGGCCGGTCTCTCGGCCCTCGACGCGACCCAGGTCGGCGCCCTGACCAATTCCCAGGTCGCGGCCTTGACGACGACCCAACTGAAGGGGCTGTCGGTCACCGACGTGGGCGAGCTGACGGCGACCCAGGTCGGCGCGCTCGCGGCGGCGCAGGTCGGCGCCCTGACCTCGACCCAGGTTCAGGAACTGTCGGTCACCCAGATCGGCGGCCTGTCGGCCACCCAGATCGCGGCGATCAACACCACGAACTTCGGGGTCCTGAACGCCACCCAGATCGGCTCCCTGAGCGCCACCCAGGTCAAGGGCCTGACGGCGGGCCAGCTGGCCGGCCTCAACACCACCAACATCGCGGCTCTGTCGACGACCCAGGTGGGCGCGCTGAGCGCGTCTCAAATCGGCGGCATGGGCGCGACGGGCTTCTCGGCGCTGGACGCGACCCAAGTCGGCGCTTTGAACGAGACCCAGGTCAAGGGCCTGACGGCCACCCAGCTGAAGGGTCTGTCGACCACGGACATGGCCGAGCTGTCGACCACCCAGCTGGCCGCGCTGTCCTCCGCGCAGATCGGCGCTCTGGCGCCGGCTAACTTCTCGGCGCTGGACGCGACGCAGGTCGGCGCCCTGACCACGACGCAGGTCAAGGGCCTGACCTCGACCCAGCTCGGCGGTCTTTCGACGACGGACATCGGTGAACTGTCGGCGACGCAGGTCGGCGCCCTGACCGCGGATCAGATCAAGTATCTTTCCGCCGGCAACCTGTCCGCCCTGACGGGGACCCAGGCGGCGGCCCTGACGACCGCCCAGGTCAAGGGTCTGACGACCACCCAGATCGCCGGCCTCTCGACGACGGACGTCGGCGAGCTGTCCGACACCCAGCTGTCGGCCCTCTCGGCCCAACAGGTCGCGGCTCTGAACGTCGCCGATCTGACGGCGACCCAGATCAGCGGGCTCAGCTCGACCCTGATCGGCGCGCTCGGCTCGGCCAAGTTCTCGGCGTGGGACGCCACCCAGGTGGCCGCCCTCAGCGAAACCCAGATGAAGGGCCTGACGGCCTCGCAACTGAGCGGTCTCAGCGCCACCGACATCGGTGAGCTGTCGGCGACCCAGGTCGGCGCTCTGACGCCGACCCAGGTCGGCGCGATCGCGGCCTTCTCGGCGCTGGACGCCACCCAGGTTGGCGCGCTGTCGACGACCCAGATCAAGGGCCTGACGGCGACCCAGCTGAAGGGTCTGTTGACGACCGACATCGGCGAGCTGTCCTCGACCCAAGTCGGCGCCCTGACGCCGACCCAGGTCGGCGCGTTGAGCACGGCCGCCTTCTCGGCGCTGGACGCGACGCAGGTCGGAGCTCTGTCGACCACCCAGGTGAAGGGCCTGACCTCCACCCAGCTGTCCAACCTGACGACCACCGACATCGGTGAGTTCTCGACGACCCAGATCGCGGCCCTTACGGCCGACCAGGTCAAGTCGCTCTCGGTGACCGGCCTCTCGGCCCTGGACGCGACCCAGGCGGGCGCCCTGACCAACACCCAGGTCGCGGCGCTGACGTCGACCCAGCTGAAGGGTCTGTCGGTCACCGACGTGGGCGAGCTCTCGGCGACCCAGGTCGGCGCGTTGACGGCGCTGCAAGTCGGCGCTCTGACCACGACCCAGGTTCAAGAGTTGTCGGTCACCCAGATCGGCGGCCTGTCGGCCGCCCAGGTCGGCGCTCTGTCCACGAATGTCGCGCAGCTGAACGCGACGCAGGTCGGCGCGCTGTCGACGACCCAAGTGAAGGGCCTGACGGCGACCCAACTGGCGAACCTCGACGCCACGAACATCGGCAACCTCAGCGAGACCCAGGTGGGGGCGCTGAGCGCTTCGCAAGTGGGCGCGCTGACGGCGAACGGCTTCTCGGCGCTGGACGCGACGCAAGTCGGGGCTCTGAGCGAGACCCAGGTCAAGGGGATCACCGCCACCCAGCTGAAGGGTCTGACGACCACGGACGTCGCCGAGCTGTCGACCACGCAACTGGCCGCGCTCTCGACCGCCCAACTGGGCGCTCTGACGACGACGAACTTCTCGGCGCTGGACGCCACGCAGGTCGGCGCCCTGACCACGACCCAGATCAAGGGCCTGACCTCGACGCTGGTGGGCGGCCTTTCGGCCACCGACGTCGGCGAGCTGTCGGTGACCCAGGTCGGCGCCCTGACCGCCGATCAGATCAAGTTCCTGAGCAACGCCAGCCTGTCGGCCCTGGACGCGACCCAAACCGCGGCCCTGACGCCGACGCAGGTCAAGGGTCTGACGACCACCCAGATCAGCAATCTGTCCACGACGGACGTCGGCGAGCTGTCGGCGACCCAGCTTGGCGCTTTTGGCAACACCCAGCTGGCCGCGCTGGCCATCACCAACGTCAAGGCGCTGTCGACGACGCAGCTGGGCGGCCTCAGCGCAGCCCAGATGGGCGCGTTCTCGTCCACCAACTTCTCGGCGCTGGACGCCACGCAGGTCGGCGCCCTGACCGAAACTCAGATCAAGGGCCTGACGGCCACCCAGCTGGGCGGTCTGAACGCCACCGACCTTGGTGAGCTGTCGGCGACCCAGGTCGGCGCTCTGACGCCGACCCAGGTCGGCGCGATCGCGGCCTTCTCGGCGCTGGACGCCACCCAGGTGGGCGCGCTGTCGACGACCCAGATCAAGGGCCTGACGGCGACCCAGCTGAAGGGTCTCACGACCACCGACATCGGCGAACTGACCGAGACCCAGGTCGGCGCTCTGACGCCGGCGCAAGTGGGCGCGCTGAGCACGTCGGGCCTCTCGGCGCTGGACGCCACCCAGGTTGGCGCGCTGTCGACGACCCAGATCAAGGGTCTGACGACCAGCCAGCTGTCCAACCTGACGACCACCGACATCGGTGAGTTCTCGACGACCCAGATCGCGGCCCTGACGGCCGACCAGGTCAAGTCGCTCTCGGTGGCCGGTCTCTCGGCCCTCGACGCGACCCAGGTCGGCGCCCTGACCAACTCCCAGGTCGCGGCCTTGACGACGACCCAACTGAAGGGTCTGTCGGTCACCGACGTGGGCGAGCTGACGGCGACCCAGGTCGGCGCGCTCGCGGCGGCGCAGGTCGGCGCCCTGACCTCGACCCAGGTGCAGGAACTGTCGGTCACCCAGATCGGCGGCCTGTCGGCCACCCAGATCGCGGCGATCAACACCACGAACTTCGGGGTCCTGAACGCCACCCAGATCGGCTCCCTGACCGAAACTCAGGTCAAGGGCCTGACGGTGGGCCAGTTGGCCGGCCTCAACACCACCAACATCGCGGTCTTGGCCACGACACAGATCGGCGCTCTGAGCTCGACCCAGATCGCGGGCTTCGCACCGAGCGGCCTCTCCAACCTTGACGCCACCCAGATGGGCGCGCTGAGCACGAACCAGGTGCGTGGCCTGACGGCCACCCAGCTGAAGGGGCTGACGGCGACGGACATCGGCGAGCTGACGGAGACCCAGGTCGGCGCTCTGACGGCGCTGCAGATCGGCGCTCTGGCGCCGGCGAACCTCTCGGCGCTGAACGCCACCCAGATGGCGGCCCTGAACGAGACGCAGATCAAGGGTCTGACGACCTCGCAGATCTCGAGCCTCACCACCACCGACATCGGCGAACTGGCCAACACCCAGATCGCGGCGATGGCCGGCAGCCAGCTGGCGGCTCTGAACACCACCAACCTGTCGGCGTTGACCGCGACGCAGGTGGGGGCGATCACGACCACCCAGATCAAGAGCCTGACCGTCGACCAGGTGAAGGGCCTGTCGACGACCGACATCGGCGAACTGTCCGAGACCCAGGTCGGGGCGCTGACGAATAGCCAGGTCACGGCTCTGTCCACGGCGCAGGCGCAGCAACTGAGCGTGACCCAGGTCGGCGCCCTGAGCAGCGCGCAGTTGGGCGCTCTGACGTCCACCGCGTTCTCGAGCCTTGATGCGACCCAGGTCGGCGCTCTGTCGTCGACCCAGGTCAAGGGCCTGACGTCCACTCAGCTCGGCGGCCTGAACACCACTGACATCGGCCAGTTCGTCGATACGCAGATCGCCGCCCTGAGCATCCTGCAACTGGCGGCTCTGTCGGCGGCCAACGTCTCGGCGCTTGACGCCACCCAGACCGCGGCGCTGTCGGCGACCCAGGTTAAGGGCCTGACGTCGACCCAGCTGAAGGGCCTGTCGTCGACGGACGTCGGCGACCTGTCGTCCACCCAGCTGGGAGCTTTGACGAGCACCCAACTCGGCGCTCTCTCGACGACGGTGATCGACAGCCTGACGACCACCCAGGTCGGCCAGCTGCAGCCGAGCCAACTGAGCGGCCTGTCCGCGACGCAGCTCGACTACCTGTCGACCACCAACATCGCGAACCTGACCACCACCCAGGCCAACGCCCTGACCCAAACCCAGGTGCAAAGCCTGAACGACGCTCAGATCGCGGCCTACCTGACCGTGAGCTGATCCTGGCCGCCGCTCGCGCCAACGCGCGCGAGCGGCGATCGCTCTCAAGCGGATCGGATCGAGGTGCGCGCGGTTAGGTCGCGTCCTTCTTAAGTATCTGACTTCAAATATACTTTTGTGGTTTATGGGGTTGTGCTCGACCGGTCGCCTGTAGGGCATTGGTTGGGCCTAGAGCCTCGTGCCATGATCATGCCGCGCGACTCGCGCCGTGCTTACCCGCGCCTGTCCGTCGCTTACCGGTATCAGGAAGACTATGGCCGACCTCGACACGCTGGACCTGCTCAGCAAGCTAACCGCCGAGGGCTGTTCGCTCGGCGATTTGATCAACATGGCCGTGGAGCTGAGCCAGGCGGGCAAGCCCCAGGTGGCGGACCAGGCCTATAAGATCTGGGCGCGGTTCAACCCCGACCACCCCCAGCTATGCGTGGCGCTTTTCAATCGATCGGTGTTGCAGTCGGCGCTCGGCGACAATTCAGGCGCCGCGGCGTCTCTGGAGCAGGCGATCGCGCTGAACCCGGATTTCATGCCGGCCTATGTGAACCTGGGCGGGCTGCAGGAGAGGGCGGGGCTCGGCGAGTTGGCCATCGCCACCTGGGAGGCTGGAGCCAACCGACCCGCCACCATGAACGGCATGGCGGTCGCCTACGCCTTCACCTGCCTCAAGCAGATCGCCCGCCTGCTGGGCGACCTCCATCAGCCGGCGCGCGCCGAGATGGCGCTACAGCGCGCCGCTGACATCGATCCGCACGCCATGGACGTGATCGGTCAGCTGGTGGCCACGCGTCTGTCGCAGTGCAAGTGGCCGATCCTGGCCCCTTCAGAGCGCGTTAGCCGCGAGACCCTCCTCAGAGGCGTCAACCCGCTGTCGATCGCCGCCTATACCGACGACCCGCTCTTGCTGCTGGCGGCGGCCAACACGTTCATCGAACGCGAGGCGAAAGCCACGCCCGAACAGGTACGCGTCGATCGCCGCGACGCGCCGATCGACCTGAGCGGTCGCCGCCCCCGGATCGGCTACATCTCGTCCGATCTGCGCGATCACGCCGTCGGCTATCTGATGGCCGAGCTGTTCGAGGTGCACGACCGGGAGAAGGTCGAGGTCTTCGCCTATTATTGTGGTCCGGAGTCCAGCGACGGCTTGAACACCCGCATCCGCGCGGCGGTGGAGCACTTCATCGATATCCGCCCGATGAGCGACGACGAGGCCGCCCAGCGCATCGTCGACGACGGCATCGACATCCTGGTCGACGTCAACGGCCACACACGCGACGCCCGGACCGCCGTCTTCGCGCGCCGACCGGCGCCGATCCTGGTCAATTGGCTGGGTTATCCGGGGACGATGGGCAGCGACTATCACCACTACATCGTCGCCGACCCGTGGATCATCCCGCCGGAGATGGAGCACTACTACTCCGAGGCCGTGCGCCGAATTCCCTGCTACCAGCCCAATGATCGACGCCGAAAAGTCGAGGAGGCCTGCCCGAGCCGGGCCGATGCCGGCCTGCCCGACGACGCCTTCGTCTTCTGCTGCTTCAACGGCGTTCAGAAGATCACGCCGCACATGTTCGATCGCTGGATACAGATCCTGAAGCGCACGCCCGGCAGCGTCCTGTGGCTGCTGGACAGCAATCCGGAGGCCAACGCTCGCTTGCGCGATTCCGCCGAGGCGAAAGGCGTCGATCGCACGCGCATCGTTTTCGCGCCGAAGCTCCAGAACGCCTACCACCTGGCGCGCTACCGCCTGGCGGACCTCTTCCTGGACACCACGCCCTACGGCGCGCACACGACCGCGTCGGACGCGCTTTGGATGGCGGTGCCGGTGCTGACCTGGTCGGGCCGCAGCTTCGCCTCGCGAGTCTGCGGAAGCCTCGTCCGCAGCGCGGGTCTGCCTGAGTTGGTGGTCGACAGCGGCGAGGCCTATGTCGAGAAGGCGGTTGAGATCGGGGCCGACCGCGAGAAGGCGCAGGCCCTGCGCGCGACGCTTGAAGCCAATCGCGACACCTGCGTGCTGTTCAACATGGACCTGCTAGCGTCGAGCCTGGAGACGCTCTACGGCGAAATGATCGCCGAGTATCAGTCCGGCGGACGTCCCAGCCCCGACCTCGCCAATCTGGACGTCTATATGAGCGTGGGCCTGGAACTGGACCAGGATGAGCGTGAAATGCAGGCGGTGGACGACTACGAAGGCCTCTATCGGGCCGCTTTGGCCCGCCGTCACAAGGTCAGGTCCGTCCCGGCCGACAACAGGATCTGGACGCCGGAAGCGCGCCAAGAAGCGGTCTAAGACATGCGCGTCTTTCCGCCGATCTATCCCTGGAACGCTTTCGACAGCCGGCGTTGGATGGAGGCGTCTCGCACGCCCGTCATCCCGCGGATCCCGTCGCCGAAGAACCTCGTCGTACACGCCGATTCCGAAGAGATGCGGCATCGGCTGATGTCGGAGTTCGACCACGTCCACTTCGAGCGGGTGGGGCGTCTCGAGGGCGAATTCGTCAGCAGCGACACGGGCCTGCTGCTGTTCGACCGCGCCGGCGCCTGCCTCCAGGCGAACTTTCCTGGCGGTAGCTCCATGGCGTCGACATTGACGTTCACCGAGGCCAACCAGCCAGGTCTCTGGGACTACACCCAAACCTTGAGAGATGACTGGGACGCCCTGCCTCTGATCGAGAACGCGGCGGTCTTTAGCCACATCTACAGCGGCAACTATTATCACTTCTGCTTCGAGCTCCTGCAGAAGTTCCGGCTCATTCAAGGGTTCGACGTCAGGGTCGTGGTGATGCCATCCCCGATCTACCACAATGGCGTCTTCCGCGAGATGATCTCAAAGGCTCTGGGCGATCGCCTGCTGTTGCCGGCGTCCGAGGTGGCCCGGCTCAAGAACCCGATGCTCGTCGAGGCTTGGCAGTCCGACGAAGGCTTGCGTTGGCTGAGGGCGCTTGTCGGAAAGAGCCTGCCGGCGGAGGGGCGCCGCTACTATATCCGCCGCAACCCCCTCAAGCCCCGCCGGGGCAACAATATCGCCGAGACCGACGCCTTCCTGGCTTTCCTGGAGCGGCATGGGTTCACGACGATCGACTTCGGCAACGGCGAGCTTTCGTTGTCCGAGCAGATCGACAAACTGCAGGGGGCGTCGTTCGTGCTCGCCGCGCATGGCGCCGGACTGACCAACCTGGCCTATCTGAAGGGACCGGCCCGCATTGTCGAGGTCTTCAGCCGGGCGGTGATCTCGACCTCCTTCATCCGTGTCTCCGATGCTCTGGATCTGGAGCACCACGCGATCATCGCCGAGACGCTGGACGAGCAGGGCGACATCCTGGTCGATTGTGATCTGTTGGAAAGCCTGGTGGCCTGACGGAGAGCCGCGGACCTGTCAGTAGGACCGCGGCAGGCCGAGCACGTGCTCGGCGACATAGGCCAGGATCAGGTTCGTCGAGATCGGCGCCACCTGGTAGAGGCGCGTCTCGCGGAACTTGCGCTCGATGTCGTACTCCTCGGCGAAGCCGAAGCCGCCGTGGGTCTGCAGGCACATGTCGGCCGCCGCCCAGGAGGCCTCGGAGGCCAGCATCTTGCCGATATTGGCCTGCTCGCCGCACGGCTGGCCGGCGTCGTAGCGGGCGGCGGCGTCGTAGATGGTCAGGCGCGCGGCGTGGGCCTGGGCGTAGGCGCGGGCGATCGGGAACTGCACGCCCTGGTTCTGGCCGATCGGCCGGCCGAAGACGACGCGGCTGTTGGCGTAGTCCCGCGCCTTGCCGATCAGCCAGGCCGCGTCGCCCAGGCACTCGGCGCCGATCAGGATGCGCTCGGCGTTCATACCATCGAGGATGTAGCGGAAGCCCTTGCCTTCTTCCCCGATCAGGCTGTCGGCGGGGATGACGAGGTTGTCGAAGAACACCTCGGTCGTGGCGTGGTTCAGCATGGTGGCGATCGGCTTGATCGTCAGGCCGTTCCCCTTGGCGGCGCGCATGTCGACCAGGAAGACCGACAGGCCGTCGGCCTTGCGCGCGACCTGGTCCTTGGGCGTGGTGCGGGCCAGCAGGACCATCAGGTCGGAATGCTCGGCCCGGCTGGTCCAGACCTTCTGGCCGTTGATGACATAGGTGTCGCCGTCGCGCCGGGCGAAGGTCGAGATCGAGGTGGTGTCGGTGCCGGCCGTGGGCTCGGTGACGCCAAAGGCCTGCAGCCGGATCGAGCCGTCGGCGATCCGGGGCAGCCAGGTCTCCTTCTGCGCTCGAGAGCCATGCCGCAGGACGGTGCCCATCGTGTACATCTGGGCGTGCAGCGCGGCGGCGTTGCCGCCGCTGGCGTGGACCTCCTCCAGGATGGCGGCGGCCGCCGTCAGGCCGAGCCCGGCGCCGCCGTAGTCCTCGGGGATCAGGACGCCCAAGAGACCCGCCTGGGTCATCGCCGCCACGAACGCGGTCGGATAGGCCTTCTCGCGGTCCAGGCCGCGCCAATAGGCCGGCGGAAAATCGCGACAGAGCGCCCGCACGGTCTGGCGCAGGGCTTTGATCAATTCGGGATCGGCGAGGGCGGACATGCGGGCAGCTTCGAGGCTTGCAAGGGACTCGTCCAGCATCCCGTTAAGTCAGTGTCGGGCGCCGATGGAGGACGTTTTGCCGCGGACCCGCCGGCGGCTCTCCATTGACGCTCACCCGGCGACCCAACACCCTCAAGCGACGCGCTTCGATTCTCGGGCCCAGG
The DNA here is from genome assembly GCF_000092285.1 of Caulobacter segnis ATCC 21756. Taxonomy (NCBI): domain Bacteria; kingdom Pseudomonadati; phylum Pseudomonadota; class Alphaproteobacteria; order Caulobacterales; family Caulobacteraceae; genus Caulobacter; species Caulobacter segnis. Next base: position 1,336,017 of record NC_014100.1, read on the forward strand.
AAACTCTCCATGCCGTATTCCGACACCGTCTTCGACCGCCACGTCGAGTCCCTGATCGGCCGGATGAAGCCCGCCAGCGTTCTCGACATCGGCCCGGGCGCCGGCAAGTACGGGCGGATGATCCAGTCGCTTCGCGCGGAGGGCGTTCCGATCGGTCACCTGGCCGCCATCGAGATCGACAACAGCTATATCGAGCAGTTCGGCCTGCGTGAGATCTACGACGTCATCCAGCTGGGCGACGCCACGACCCTGCCGGACGTCGGTCCGGACGCGTCGTGGGACCTGGTGATCCTGGGGGACGTCCTCGAGCATTTCCGCAAGTCGCGCGGAGTCGACCTCATCGACTATCTCTACTACCGCACCAAATATCTGCTGCTGCTGATCCCCATCGACTACGTCCAGGGCGCGTGGGAGGGGCATCACGCCGAGGCCCACATCTCGACCTGGATCCCCGAGGATTTCGCCCGCTACAAGGCGCGCTGCGTGACCTCCAACGCCGGCTCCGGATGCGAGATCATGCTCGTGCTGATCAACGGCCTCCAGGCCAAGGCCGAGACCGATCTGATCTTCGCGGACGCGGACGTGGAGATCGCTTAGGCCGCGATCGCCGGGCTTGGCCAACAGGCGGCGCAAGGCCCTCAGGGGCGTCGCAAGCGCCTTGTCTCAGGCGCTGTCGCAGCGCAGCACGTGCGGCGTCGCGCGCCCGCGGGGGCGGCTCGCGGCCGCTTGCGCGGCCCCGTCTAAGTCATTGATTTTAGAAGGAATGGTGGGTGTACAAGGATTCGAACCTTGGACCCGCTGATTAAGAGTCAGCTGCTCTACCAACTGAGCTATACACCCATTCGCGGTTCCGAAGCACTTGCGAGCCCCGGCGGCGAGGCGCGGAACATACGCAATGATTTTGGGAGCGCAAGAGCTTTTTTCATGGCCAGACGAGATATTAGCGGAGCCGTGGATTTCGCTTACCTGGAAGGGTTCGCCGCGGGGGATTCCACGGTGATCGACGAGGTGCTGGCGTTGTTCCGGGAACAGGCCGCGCTGTGGACCCCGATGCTGGATCCGGCCCATCCCGGCTGGAAGGATGCGGTCCACACCGTGAAGGGCGCGGCGCGCGGGGTGGGGGCCTTTGCGCTCGGCGAGGCCTGTGAACGCTGCGAGGCGGGCCAGGAGAGCCTGGACGGCGTGCGGACGGCCCTGGACGTCGCGCTGATGGATATCGCCGCCTACGCCCACGAACGGGCGCTGCGCTCCTTGAAGGGCTGACAATCTGACCCAGCTGTAATTGGCGCCGCGGCCAGGGTCTGGCTAGAACGGCGGTTCAGACACGAGGAGACGTCCATGCCTTCCAGCCCCTGGAGCCATCAGCGCAACGCCAGCGTCGCTGACGACATCGATTTCGAGATCAAGGGCGACGACCTGCAGTTCGTCGAGATCGAGCTCGATCCGGGGGAGAGCGCGGTGGCCGAGGCCGGCGCCTTCGTCTGGAAGGACGCCACCGTGCAGATGACCACGGTCTTCGGGGACGGCTCGGCCGACCAGGGCGGCGGCTTCATGGGCAAGCTGCTGGGCGCGGGCAAGCGTCTGGTCACGGGCGAGAGCCTGTTCACGACCGTCTTCACCCACACGGGTTCGGGCAAGGCGCGCGTGGCCTTCGCCTCGCCGACGCCGGGCTCGATCCTGCCGCTGAATCTGGCTGAGCTGGGCGGGACGCTGATCTGCCAAAAGGACAGCTTCCTGGCCGCCGCCCGCGGCGTGTCGATCGGCCTGCACTTCCAGAAGCGGATGATGACCGGCCTGTTCGGCGGCGAGGGCTTCATCATGCAGCGCCTGGAAGGCGATGGCTGGGTGTTCGTGCAGATGGGCGGCGCCCTGGTCGAGCGCGAGCTGGCGCCGGGCGAGGAGCTGCACATCGATACGGGCTGCGTGGCGGCCTATACGCCTAGCGTCGACTTCGACCTCGTCATGGCCGGCGGCGTGAAGAGCGTGCTGTTCGGCGGCGAAGGCCTGTTCTTCGCGCGCCTGCGCGGTCCGGGGAAGGTCTGGATCCAGTCGCTGCCGTTCGCGCGTCTGGCCGGCCGCATGCTGCAGGCCGCCAACCACCAGGGCGGCAACCAGGGCGAAGGCTCCATCCTGGGCGGCCTGGGGCGCATGATCGACGGGAACTGATGATCGCGTCCTTCTCCCCTTGCGGGAAAAGGTGTCAGCGAAGCTGACGGATGAGGGGTTTCTCGGCGTCGCCGCGGGACCCCTCACCCGGTCCTTCGGACCGCCCTCTCCCGCAGGGGGAGAGAGAAAGGCTTACGAGCCCTTCGTCCGGTCCCAGCTGTCGTATTCGTAGGCGATGCAGCGGTCGATCAGCGTGCGCCACACCGGTTCGGCGATCGCTTCGGAGAGGCCGGACGCGCGAGCGGCCACCTTGACCTTCTCGACCACGTCCTCGATCCGCGCCTGGTCAAAGACCTTGGAGCGGTCCGGCTTGATCCGCGCGGCCGCGTCCATGTAGCCCTGGCGCTCGGTCAGGAGTTGGACCAGGGCCCGGTCCAGGGCGTCCACGCCCTGACGCACATCGGCCATGGTCTGGCAGTCGGCGGGCGCAAGACGCGCGTCGACCGTGAGAGTCGTCGTTTTCATGGGCCTCTTAAAGCCGGTTCCGGTGACAGAAACCAGAGCCGCGAAAGGCTAAATGCCCGAGCCGTTGTCCATGGTCTGCAGAGCCGCTTCGTGCGCCTCCGCCTCGGCCTTCAGCCAGTTCACGAACGCCTTGACCTGCGGCAGGCGACCCTTCGCCTTGGGGTGGACGACGTAGTAGGCGAAGTCCACGGCGGTGGAGGCCTCGAACGGGATCACCAGGCGCCCGGCGTCCAGATCGGCCTGGGCCAGCGTGCGCTTGGCCAGCGCGATGCCGCGACCGTTCGCGGCGGCCTCGATCACCAGGCTCGACTGGTTGAAGCGGGGACCCCGCGCGCCATCGACGCCCTTGATCCCGCGCGCCGCCAGCCACATCGCCCAGTCCGGGCAGCTGTCGTCGGCGTCGGGCGAGCCGTCGTGCAGCAGGATGTGGTGAGCCAGGTCCTCCGGGCGCTCGAGGGCGTTCTGCTCCAGAAGCTCGGGGCTCGCGACCGGCACGACGGTCTCGTGCAGCAGGCGGACGACCTCAAGCCCCGGATAGCGGCCCGATCCATAGCGGATGGCCATGTCGACCTCGCCGGTGGCGAAGTCCACGACCTCCATGCCGGCCGACAGCCAGACATCGACTTGCGGATGGGCCTGCTCGAACTTGCCCAGGCGCGGCACCAGCCACTTGGCGGCGAACGAGGGTGCGGCGGTCAGGGTCAGGCGGCGGCCGTCGACGGCGGCGGTCAGCAGGCTGGCGGCCTCGGCCAGGCGGTCGAAGGCCTCGCGCAGGGCGGGCAGGGCGGTCTGGGCGGCGTCGGTCAGCAGCAGACCCTTGGGCGTGCGCTTGAACAGGGCGGCGCCGACATAGTCTTCCAGGTTCTGGATCTGCTGGCTGACCGCGCCCGGCGTCACCGACAGCTCGTCGGCGGCGCGGCTGAAGTTCAGGTGCCGCGCGGCCGCTTCGAACGCGCGCAGGGCGTTCAGGGGCGGCAGGCGGCGGCGCTCGTTGGGTCTTTCCATAGTTTTACTGAACGCCCCGGCAGAAGTCCTTGTTTGCGAATTGGCCTCTTCGGGCCGAGTTTGCAAGCGTTCGCTGGCGGATTGGCCCTTTTCGCCGGCTTACACCGTGGGGTGGCCTCCGAGGCCACCCCACTAATTTTCAAGGTTTTTGGCCGGGGTCGTCTTTAGGGGCGACCCCGTCTTGCATTCCACCGTCTTATTCCAAGTGCGCTGATAGAGGTTCTAAAACCCATGGCTCGCCAGCCGCCCCGAAACCGGAAGCCTGGCCTCGTCGTTATCGGCGGGACGCGGGCTCAGCGCGCCTTGGGCGCGGTGTGGCTGGTCGGGGCGGGCCCCGGCGATCCGGACCTCCTGACTTTTCGCGCCTTCAACGCCCTGCGCGCCGCCGATGTCGTGGTCCACGATGGCCTGGTCTCCGAAGAGATCCTGGACCTCGCGCCCAGCCGCGCGCGGCGGATCAATGTCGCCAAGCGCAAGTCGCGCCACACCCTGCCGCAGGACGACATCAACCAGCTGCTCGTGGCCCTGGCCCTCGACGGTCTGACCGTCGTGCGCCTGAAGGGCGGCGATCCGTTCCTGTTCGGCCGCGGCGGCGAGGAACTGGCCGCCTGTCGCGAGGCTGGGGTCGAGTGCCATGTGGTCCCAGGCGTCACCGCCGCCCTGGCCGCCAGCGCCAACGCCGGCGCGCCCCTGACCCATCGAGGCAGCGCCCAGGCGGTCACCTTTGTCACCGGCCATGCGGCGCACGGAGAACCGGATCTGGACTGGACCGCCCTGGCGCGTCCCAACCAGACCGTCGTCGTCTATATGGGCGTCTCGACCGCCGGCCTGATCGCCGAGCGCCTGATGGCGGCCGGCCGCGCCGGCTCGACCCTCGCCCTGATCGTCGAGAACGTCAGCCGCGCCGACGAGCGCCGGGTCCTGACCACGCTGGCCGGCCTCGCAGAAGCCGCCCAGGGCGTGAAAGGCCCCGCGCTGCTGATGGTCGGCGAGGCGATGGCCATGGCTCAAGAGAGTTCAGCCCCGCTCCGCCAAGGCGAGAGCGAGGTTTCGGAATGGCTCCCCGTCATGGCGGGGACGAGCGGAGTTACCGAGTGAAAGCGATCACCGCCAACCGCCTGATCGACGGCGAGGTCGTGTTCTGGAAGTCGGGCCAGTGGGTGGACCGCTTCGGCGACGCCCAACTGTTCGACGACCACCACGCCGCCGATGTCGAGGCCGCCGTCGCCACCGGCAAGGGCCAGCCGACCGTGGTGGTCGACGTCTATCCGATCGACCTCGTCCAGTCCGAAGGGCGCTGGGTGCCGCTCAGCTATCGCGAACGCATCCGGGCGCTCGGCCCCTCCAACGAACCCACGCACGGCAAGCAGGCCGAGGGCGGCGACGTTATCGAGGCCCTGCGCCATGCCGCGGGCGCGGCGCGCTCGACCGGCCGCGTCGATCTGATCCGCAGGAAGTAGGGCGGCATGTACCAGTACGATCTCATCGACAAGGAATTCCTGGCCGACCGCTCGGCCGAGTTCCGGAGCCAGGTCGCCCGCCGCCTCTCGGGCGAGCTGACCGAGGACCAGTTCAAGCCGCTGCGGCTGATGAACGGCCTTTATCTGCAGCTGCACGCCTACATGCTGCGGGTGGCGATCCCCTACGGCTCGCTGAACCCGACCCAGGCTCGCCGTCTGGCGCAGATCGCGCGCGACTACGACAAGGGCTACGGCCACTTCACCACGCGCCAGAACATTCAGTTCAACTGGATCAAGCTGAAGGACGCGCCGGAGATCCTGGACAAGCTGGCGGAGGTGGATCTCCACGCCATCCAGACCAGCGGCAACTGCATCCGCAACACCACCTCGGATCCCTATGCCGGCGCGACGGCCGAGGAGGTCGACGACCCGCGCGTCTGGTGCGAGGTGATCCGCCAGTGGTCGACGCTGCACCCGGAATTCTCGTTCCTGCCGCGCAAGTTCAAGATCGCCATCACCGCCTCGGCCAAGGACCGCACGGCGGCCAAGGTCCACGACATCGGCTTGCTGATGCGCAAGGGGCGTGACGGCCAGCTGGGCTTCGAGGTGATCGTCGGCGGCGGGCAGGGGCGTACGCCTTATGTCGGCCCGACCATCAAGCAGTTCCTGCCGACCGACCGGCTGCTGAGCTATCTGGAAGCGGTCCTGCGCGTCTACAACCGCCACGGACGCCGCGACAACATCTACAAGGCCCGGATCAAGATCCTGGTCGCCGCGCTGGGCGCCGAAGAGTTCGCCCGCCAGGTCGAGGAGGAGTGGAGCAAGATCGACGCGGTCCGCGCCGACCTGCCAGCCTCGGAGCTGGCCCGTATCCGCGCCGCCTTCGCCACGACGCCGTTCGAGACCCTGCCGGCCCGTTCGGAAGCCTTCGAGACCGCCAAGGCCCACGATCCGGCCTTCGCCCGCTTCGTCCGCAACAATGTCCGCGCCCACAAGCAGCCCGGCTATGCGATCGTCGAGATCTCGCTGAAGGCGCAGGAGCAGACGCCGGGCGACGCCTCGGCCGACCAGCTGGACGTCGTCGCCGATCTGGCCGAGCGCTACGGCTTCTCGGACCTGCGCGTCACCCACGCCCAGAACCTCGTCCTGCCGCACATCAAGCTGGACGATCTGCCGACCGTGTTCGCGGCGCTGCAGGCGGCCAACCTGGCGACGCCCAACATCGACCTGGTCAGCGACATCATCGCCTGCCCGGGCCTCGACTACTGCGCTCTCGCCAACGCCCGCGCGATCCCGATCGCCCAGGACATCGCCCGCCAGTTCGCCGATCTCGATCGCGCCGAGCAGGTCGGCGAGCTGAAGATCAAGATCAGCGGCTGCATCAACGCCTGCGGCCACCACCACGTGGCCCACATCGGCATCCTGGGGGTCGATAAGAAGGGCGAGGAATTCTACCAGCTGTCGCTGGGCGGCTCGGGCGCCGAAGACGCCTCGATCGGCAAGATTCTGGGCCCGGCTCTGCCGGCCGACAAGGTCGCCACCGCCGTCGACCAGCTGGTCGGCGCCTATCTCACCGTCCGGACCGACGGCGAGCGCTTCCTCGACACCTATCGCCGCGTCGGCCTCGAGCCCTTCAAGGAGGCTGTCTATGCCCAAGCTGATTGAGCTGGTTGAAGGCCAGGCGCGCTGGGTTGAGGACACGTTCGTCTTCGTGGCCGACGAGGACGCCTTGCCCGAGAGCGGCGACGTGATCCTGTCGCTGGCGCGTTTCGAAGCCGAGGGCGACGCCCTGCTGGCCTCAAACAGCCGCCGCGTCGGCGTGCGCATCGAGCCCGACCAGGAAGTCGAGGTCCTGGCCTATGATCTGCCGCGCCTCGCGGTGGTCGCCCTGGCCTTTCCGAAATATCGCGACGGCCGCGCCTACACCTCGGCCCGGCTGCTGCGCGAGCGGTTCGGTTACCAGGGCCAGGTCCGCGCCGTGGGGGACGTGCTGCAGGAGCAGGCGGGCTTCATGGTTCGCTGCGGCTTCGACGCGTTCGAGCCCGCCGACGGCGCCACGCCCGAGGTCTGGAGCAAGGCCGCCGACCGCTTCCGCCACGTCTATCAGCGGGGCGCCGACCTGCGGCCGACGGCGTTCGAGGAAAGGGCCTCCTGATGGCCTATGACCAGATCGGTGGAACCGCCGCCGGCCTCGCCGCCCGTCTGGACGCCGAGCTGCGGGAAGCTCATCCGCTGACGGTGCTGCGCGCGGCGCACGACCAGTTTGGCTCGGATCTGGCGCTGGTCTCGTCGTTCGGCGCGGAGTCGGCCGTGCTGCTGCACTTGGCCTCGCAGGTCTCGACGAGCATTCCAGTCCTGTTCCTCGACACCGGCATGCTGTTTGGCCAGACGCTGGACTACCGCAAGACTCTCGCCGCCAAGCTGGGCCTCACCGACGTCCGCGACCTGCGTCCGGCCTATGCCGATCTGGCGACCCAAGACCCCCAATCCGACTTGTGGCGCACCAGCGTCGACGCCTGCTGCAACATCCGCAAGGTGCTGCCGCTGGACCGCGCTCTGGGCGGCTTCGACGCCTGGATCACCGGGCGCAAGCGCTTCCATGGCGGCGATCGTCTGAGCCTGCCGGTGGTCGAGGCCGCCGACGGCAAGGTGAAGTTCAATCCGCTGGCCAACTGGGGCAAGGCCGAGCTCGACGCCTATGTCGCCGAGCACCAGCTGCCGGCCCATCCCCTGGTCGCCCAGGGCTACGCCTCGATCGGCTGCTGGCCCTGCACCCAGCCGTCCGAGGACGGCCGCTCGGGCCGCTGGGCGGGCCAGGAAAAGACCGAGTGCGGCATCCACGTCGCCCGCGCGCCCGGTGTCGCGCCCAACGTGGGCGGGGATATCTAGGGCGTTGCCGACAGGCGCGCGATCGCGGCCTTAGAGTCCGCGTTGTCGGGATTGAGCGTCACGGCCTTGCGGTGCAGGGCCAGGGCGTCCCCAAGCCGCCCGGCCTTCTCCAGCGCCTCGGCATAGCTGTTCCAGACATTGTCGCTGGCCGGGAACAGGGCGGCGTTTACCTTAAAGGCCTCAAGAGCAAGTGGCAGGCGGCCGTCCTCCAGCATCTTGTAGGCCAGGTTGTTGAGGTCGTTCTCGCGCAGCACATAACGCGAGGTGTCGTCGCGCAGGGTCGCCAGCCTGGCGAACGCGGCGTCGGGGCCTTGGGCGCTGAGGGTGCGGGCGTAGATGCGGGCCAGGTTCAGCGGCGCGTTCAGCGGTGGCTCGCCGTCCAGGATGCGCAGGGCCGAGAGCCCGGCCTTGTAGAGGCCTTCGCTGTTGGTGTTATCCAGCACGATCACCGTACGCTTCTCGTCGAGGGCGCGCAGGAAGATGGTCGCGCAGCCGGGCGCGCCGCCTGTGTGCCAGACGACCTTGCCATGAGTGCGATCTTTAAACACGAACCAGCCTAGCCCGTCCTCGGCCGGGCCCATGCCGCCGATGTCAAGCCAGACTGAGACGGGCTGGCCGTCGGCGAGGCGGTCGGGGGTGTAGGCGATCGCCTGGGTCTTGGGCCCCAGCAGCTTGTTGGCCCGTAGCGCCTGGTCGAACTTCAACAGGTCGCCGACAGTGGTCACCACGCCCGCCGCTCCCATGACATTGGACGGCTCGTCCTTAAGTCGGGTCCGAATGGCGGCGTAGCGGGGTTCGTAGTCGTAGGGCGCCGCGCTGGTCGAGGGATGAGCGGCGCTGACGACAGAGGTGTGGGTCATGCCGGCCGGGCGTGCGATGCGGTCGCGGACATAGGCGTCGAAGGTTTGGCCAGACACCGTCTCCACCAGCCGCGCCAGCAGCTGATAGCCGATATTGGCGTACCACCAGCGCTCACCGGGTTTGAGCTTGAAGGCGACCTTGCCGGCTTGCAGGGCCGGGACCAGGTCAGCCTGGCCCATGGGGCGCGGGGCGATGGTCTTGGCATAGGCTCGCATGGACGGCTCGAGGTCCTGGTCCGACATCCCGGAGCTGTGGCTGAGCAGTTGGCGAACCGTGATGGCGGGGTAGGGGAAGTCCTTCAGGTAGCGGGAGATCGGGGAGTCGAGATCGACCTTCCCGCGCTCGACCATCTGCAGCACGGCGGTGGCGGTGAAGACCTTGGATATCGAGGCGGTCTCGAACGCCGTGTCGAGGGTGTTGGCCTTCCCGACCTCAAAGTCAGCCTGGCCGAAGCCCTTGGCGTAGACGACCTTCCCGTCCTGCGCGACCAGCACGGCGCCGTTCAGCCGGCCCTCGGCGGCCAGGTTGTTGTAATAGGCGTCGAGCTTCTCAGTGGGAGTCTCCGCCCGGGCAGGCCCCGCCAGGACGATCGCAGCCAACAGCGCCAACATGGACAGCATGGAGCACTCCGTATATATAATCCGGTTCGGATGGTACGAATAGGTCTATCTAGGGTGCGATGCAATGCTGACCGAACTTGAGGGCGCGGTGCTGTCCGAGATCAGGGATCGCGGCCGCAGGACCGCGTTCCAGGTGCGCGGCGCCTTCAAGAGTTCGCCATCAGTGGAGTGGAGTGGTAGCGCCGGTTCGGTCTACCCCGCCATCAAGCGGCTGGAGGGGGCGGGGTTGATCAGGTCCGAGCCGCTGCCGGGCGGGCGTCGGGCCATGGCGCTGAGGGTGACCGAGGCGGGGGAGGCGGCGCTGGACGCCTGGGCCCGCGACCCGCAGCGGGCGGCGGGTGTGGGGCTCGACCCTTTCCGCCTGCGGTCTGGCATCTGGCTGACGCTGGAGCCGCAGGCCCGGCGCGCGGCGATGCGTGATGTCTCCGAGGCCATCCAGGCGAGCATCGCCGCGCACGAACGCGACCTCGCCGCCGCCGATCCGATCGAGCGGCCGCGCATGCTGCTCGCCCTGCGGCTCCAACGCCTGAGGCTCGACTGGATCGAGGAGACGCTAGCCCAGTAACTACTCCCCCGGCCGATACGTCCGCACCGCGTGCTTCTTCACGTCCTCGGGATAGAAGTAGACGTCCCGCAGGTTGCCGATCGCGTAGCGCGGCGCCTGGTCGTTGAAGTGGGGCGAGGCCGGGTCGCCGCTCTCGCCGCCGGCCGAGATGGCGCGGGCGCGGACCTTTTCGCCGAACTGCACGACCGCCACGAAGCTGTTGCCCAGCGTGCCGTAGTACTTCTTGGTCCCCGGCCAGCGCTTGGCGCCGAACGAGGCCAGCGAACCCCACTGGGCCGAGGTGAAGGGCACGGGGATGCTGGGCTTGGCGTCGTCGAACGTCTGGACGATCGACCCGTCGTTACGCTGGAAGCGGTTGATCTGGCCCCACGGCGTCTTCCAGGAGCCGAAGTCGGTGGTCAGGCGATCCGAGGCCTCGGCCAAGGCGGCCAGCTTCTCGGCGGGCGTCAGCCTGTCGGCCATGTAGTCGTAGGTGTTCAGGCCCTGGGCCTTGGCGGCCGGCGCGGGCCTTGGCCCACATCGCCTCGCCCCAGAACACGGCTAGGGAGGTCTCGGTCGAACGCGCCGACCACTTGCGGTCCCAGGCGCTCAGGGCCGCGACCTGCTGGGCGACCTTGGCCTTCAGCGGATCGCCATCGGGCGTGGCGGCATAGGCCGCTTCCAGGGTTGGGATCAGTCGGGCGAAGGCGGTCAGGTACGGGTCGTAGGCCTTCTCGATCAGGCCGCCGAGGGTCAGGTTCTTGACGTCCTTGAGCACCAGCTCGGCGTGGAGGCCGCGCGGGTTCTCGCCGGCGGTGTCCATGTACTTGGGATAGTCCGCCTTTTTCGGGCTGTAGGGCCCGGCGGCGGTCCAGGGCCAGTTGTTGGTGTTGAAGGCCCAGCCCGTGGGCGGGTTCACCGCCTGGGGGGTCTTGTCGAGCGGCGTCAGGCCCTTCCAGTCCGTCGCGGGATCGGCGCCATCCACCGGCTTCGTATAGTCGAAGCGGTCGTCGCGGATCGGGATGAACTGCGGGTGCAGATAGGCGATCTCGCCCTTGCTGTCGGCGAACAGGGTGTTGTTCGACGAGTTGGCCTTCAGCTCCGCCACCTTCATGAAGCTCTTCAGGTCGATGGCCTTGGTGCGCAGGAACGACTGCTGCAGGGCCTCCACCGGCTTGTTCATCAGGGCGATGCTGATCCACTTGCCGTCGGCCTCGCGGACGATCGGGCCGTGGTGGGTCTTGAAGACGGTGAAGCGCTTCTCGGCCATCGCGCCATCGGCGGCGCGGTAGGGGACGGCGATCACCTCGGTCTTGAGAGGGCGTAGCTCCGAGCCGTATCTGTAGAACCGCTGGCCGTCCTTCTCGACGATCGTCTCGGCGAACTCGTCGACCACGTCGACGCCGCTGGAGGTGTGCATCCAGCCGGCCTGGGCGTTGAAGCCCTGGTAGATGAAGAACTGGCCCCACGTCGTCGCGCCATAGGCGTTCAGGCCCTGGTCGCTGGAGACCTGCATCTCCGAGCGGAAAAAGAAGCTGGTGTGCGGGTTGATCAGCAGCATCGCGTGACCTTCCAGCGTGTTCTTCGGGGCGATGGCGACGCCGTTCGAGCCCTTGGGCTCCTTGAACAGCAGGCCCTTCTCGTCGGCGGTCATGGCCAGTTGGCGCTGGCCGTAGAAGCTTTCGAGCTGGGTGAGAGCCACGCGCTCGATATCGCCGCCAATGCTGCCTTCCGAGAAGCTCAGGGCCATCCAGGGCTCGAAGCGCTTGATGACCTTGGGCTTCACGGCCGGATGCGTGGCTAGGTAGTAGTTCAGCCCGTCGGCCCAGCCGATCATCAGCGCCTTCAGCCAGGCGGGGCTCTTGGCGTAGTCGGCCTTCAGCACCGCCGGATCGATGAAGAGCTTCTGGCGCAGGTCGGCCCAGATCGCCTTCTCGCCCTCCGCCTCGGCGGTGCGGCCGAGAGCGGTCATGAAGTTGGTTTCGACGCGGTTGAAGTCGTCTTCGGCCTGGGCGTAGGCCATGCCGAACACGGCGTCGGCGTCGGTCTTTCCGTGGATGTGGGCGATACCCCAGTCGTCGCGGGTGATCGAGACGGCGGCCGCGCGGGTCTTTAGGCGCGCGAGATCATCAGCGGCCCGGGCCGGTGTCGTGGCGAGGGCCGCGCCCAAGGCCAAGGCCAGAACGCTGATGGACAGATTTCGCATGATCTTCCCCGAACCGCTTCACGCGCGTGAGCCGCGATCCAAGCCGAGTTCGGAGATCAATTCCAGTCCGCACCGAGAGGGCGGACGCCAACTGCTATTGCGGCGGGCAGCCCTTGAATTCGCCGACCTTGCTGACCGACAGGCTGGAGAGGTCGATGCCGCGCAGGGTCTTCATCGACGCGGCGCCGAAGCCGCTGAACAGGTCGAGCTTCAGGCCCTTGATCGCCCCGCCGATGTCGGAGGCGTACCAGTAGCCGTCGTGCTTGCCGCCGTCCGGCATCGGCAGGCCGACGGTTTCCTTGATGAAGATGACCGTGCGGCGCGGGATCACCTTGGGATCCACGGCGACGGTGCGCATCGCGGCGACCTTGCAGCCCAGCGAGTCGAACGCCCGAATGCCTTTGGCGCCGGCGTGATACATCGTCGCCCGCATCTTGTACTCGACCGAACCGGGCAGGGCGCCGCCGCCCAGGGCCGTGCTGATCAGCTCGCCCAGCGGATCGACGCGCTGCGTCTGGGCGGACGCGGAGTCCTGCTCAGGAGCGGCGTTGGCGAGGGCGGGAGCGGCGAATGCGGAGATGACCGCGGTGGCCAAAATTCCGGCGAGCTTGCGTCGCATCGAGGGTGTCCTCTTATCGGCGTGTCTGTCGGGCGGGGTCTGGATAGTCCGATCACGGCCTCGTGACAACCCCGGACCCCACCCATCGCGGGTGCGGGTTCGCCCGATGAGCGAAAAACAGGCATGGATTCAGCGGCTTGAAACTTGGCCGTTTCCCGTCGATTTTCCCCGCTGCGACAGCCTTACGGACGGAACCCATGGCGATGCGGATCTACGGCGACTCGATTTCGGGCAACTGCCTCAAGGTGAAGTGGGTCGCCGAGCGCCTCGGCCTGGCGTTCGATTGGATCGAGACCAGCGTCCTGACGGGCGAGACGCGGACGCCGGCGTTCCTGGCGTTGAACCCGGCCGGGCAGGTCCCGCTGGTGATCCTGGACGATGGCCGACCGTTGTCGCAGTCCAACGCCATCATGCTGCATCTCGCCGAGGGATCCTCGCTGATTCCGGGCGATCCCTATGCGCGCGCCAAGATGCTGGAGTGGTTGTTTTGGGAGCAGTACAGCCACGAGCCCTATATCGCCGTGGCGCGGTTCCAGATGCTATATCTCGGCAAGCCGCCTGAAGAGCTCGAGCCGAAGCTGACGGAGAGAGGCGGGCAGGCCCTGGCCAGGCTCGAAACACAGCTGCAACAATCGCCGTTTCTGGTCGGCGAGAATGTCACGCTGGCGGACGTGGCCCTGGTCGCCTACACCCGCGTGGCGCATGAGGGCGGGTTCGACCTTGCGCTCTTCCCGGCCGTGAAGGCCTGGGTCGGGCGGACCGAAGTCGCCCTCGGCATTGTTTGATCCCGGAGTCCGTCCTTGCGTCTCTCGACCAGCCTCAAAGTTCTCGCCTTGGCCGCCGCGGTGTCCGCGCCCGCTCAGTCGGCGCTCGCCTGGGGGGCTTCGGGCCACCGGGTGGTCGGCGTCGTCGGCGCCGCGACGCTGCCGGCCGACGTACCCGCCTTCCTGCGAACGCCGCAGGCTGTGGCCACGATCGGCGAGTACGCGCGCGAGCCGGACCGCTGGAAGGGCTCGGGCAAGATTCACGATCACGACCGCGATTCAGCCCACTTCCTGGACGTCGACGATCAGGGCCTCATGTACGGCGGTCCGGCCTTCACGGTGGCGACCTTGCCGCCGACCCGCGCCGACTACGAAAAGGCCCTGCGGGCCGCCGGCGTCGACAGCTGGCAGGCGGGCTATCTGCCCTATGCGATCATCGACGGCTATCAGCAGCTGGTGAAGGACTTCACCTACTGGCGCATCCTGACCGCCGCGGTGAAGCTCGAGAAGGATCCGACCCGGCTGGCCTATTACAGGGCCGACCTGAAGCGACGCGAGGACCTGCTGCTGCGCGACCTTGGCGTCTGGGCCCACTATGTCGGCGACGGCAGCCAGCCGCTGCACCTATCGGTCCACTACAATGGTTGGGGCGACTATCCCAATCCCAACGGCTACACCCAGGCGCGCTCGACCCATTTCCAGTTCGAGGGGCCGCTGACCCAAGCCTTGGCCGACGAGGCGTCGATCAAGGCCCTGGTGCCGGCCTACAAGGCCTGCGACTGCTCGATCGAGACGCGCGTCGTGGGCTACCTGACCGACACCTGGAAGCAGGTTGAGCCGCTTTATCAACTGGAGAAGGCCGGCGGCATGATCGAGACCGATCCGCGCGCCAAGGCGTTCGTCCGGACGCGGGTCGCGGCTGGCGCGACCGCTCTGCGGAACCTCGTCGTGGACGCCTGGCGCGAAAGCGCCAACGGCAAGATCGGCTACCGTCCGGAGATCAGCGTGGCCGACGTGGAGTCGGGCAAGGCCGATCCGTGGTTCGACCTCTACGGCAAGGACTGAGGTCTTGCTGAGGTTCGGCTCGCCCCTGCCGGGGTTGTCCTACCTCGAGCGCCGCGCGGCGTTCGGGGTGGTCGAGAACGCGCTCGGTCAGATCGCGCTCGCCCAGGTGACCAAGCCCGGCAAGGCGCCGTACTTCGATCTGCCGGGCGGGGCGGTGGATGGCGAGGAGACGGAAGAACAGGCCGTGGCCCGGGAATTCGGCGAAGAGACGGGGCTGGTCGTCGAGGCGGGCCGTCTGATCGACACCGTCTCGCAGTACTTCCTGAAGTCAGACGGTCAGCCGGTCCGCAATCACGGCGGCGTCTATGTCGCCGAACTGCAGGGTGAAAACCCCGCCCTGAAGGTCGAGGACGACCATGCGCTGGTCTGGCTGGACCCGCGCGACGCTGTGGTCGCCCTACGCCACGACGCCCACGCCTGGGCGGTGGCCGCCTGGATGCGCCGAGGCTAGTAGAAGGCCAGGGTGATCTTGGCGCCGGCGCGGTTGGCCATCCGCAGATCGGCGATCTGCTTTTCCGACAACGCATCCTTCACTTCGCTCTTGAAGTCGGCCACGCAGGCGCGGGCGGCGATGGCCTTGTTGCCGTAGGAGTCGCAGACTTCGCGGGCGGCCAGATCGACGCGGCGGGCGAATTGGCGGGCGTCGGCGGGATCAGACAGCGTCAGGTCGCCAACGGGGATACGCGCGACGGGCGCGGGGCCTTCGGCGGCGTGGGCGGCGGTGAGGCCGATGATCGGGGTGGCGGCCAGGGCCAAGGCGGCGATGGCGGCGACGCGGCTGATAAGCTTGCTCATGACAGGTCCCTCTTTTCGATGTGGCCGCCCGCGGCGGTCTGTTGAGAAGAGGTGTAGTCCTGGGGTGTGCGAAACACCCGTTACGAGTGCTTCATGACGTCGAATTAAGTCTATGAAAGAAAAGTAATATTCAGGCAGGCCGGCTTACGCCGCCGCGAAGTCTCGCGCGATGCCGTGCTCGCTCTGGCGGATCGGGAGCGCGAAGCTGACCGTCGTGCCTTCGCCGGGCGTCGACGTCATCTCCAAGGCGCCGTCGTGCATGCTGATCAGCGACTTGGTCAGCGCCAAGCCAAGGCCGGTCCCCTGGGTGGTCTTGGAGAACTGACTTTCCACCTGCTCGAACGGGCGCGCCAGCCGGGCCAGATCTTCCTTGGCGATGCCGATGCCGGTGTCGGCCACCGACACCCGGACCATGTCGCCGAAAGCATCTCGCCGGACCTCGGCGGTCAGGGTGACGCTGCCCGCGCGCGGGGTGAACTTGATCGCGTTGGACAGCAGGTTCAGCAACACCTGCTTGATGGCCCGGTAGTCGGCCTCGATCTCAGGCAGGGGGGGGAAGTCGATGCGGAGGTTCAGGCCCGCGGCCTCGGCGCGGTTGCGAACCAGGCGGACGGCGTCCTCGGCGACGTCCTCCACGTGCATCGGCTCGAATTTCAGGTTCATCTTGCCGGCTTCGATCTTGGACATGTCCAAAATGTCGTTGATCAGCGCCAGCAGGTGTTGGCCGGATGAATGGATATCCTGGCTGTAGCCCTTGTAGCGTTCGTCGCCCAGCGGGCCGAACATCTCGTTCATCATGATCTCGGAGAAGCCGTTGATGGCGTTCAACGGCGTCCGCAGCTCGTGGGACATGTTGGCCAGGAACTCGCTCTTGGCCCGATTGGCGCCTTCGGCTCTCACCTTTTCGGTTTCATACTTGCGAGCAAGTTCCGCCAGCTGCTCCTGGCTACGCTCGAGGCCTGCGACGGCGTTCTGCAGCTGCTCTTGGTTGAGGCGGCGGGCTTCGTCCTGGTTCTTGATCGCCGTGATGTCGGCGGCGGTCATGACGAGGCCGCCCTCGGCGGTGCGGCGCTCGCTGATCTGGATCCAGCGACCGTCCATCAGCTCGGCTTCGCGAACCCCCTTGGCGGCGTCCGGCGCGGAATGGTCCTGCTTGATGGCGAGCGCGGCGCGGCGATTGATCTCGGCGCGCGCGGCGCCCGGCTTCAGGAGCTTGGGATCGAGCGAGAAGACGTTGCGATAGTTGCGGTTGCACATCAGCAACCGCCCGTGGCGGTCCCAGAGGACGAAGGCTTCGGAGACGCTTTCGATGGCGTCGCGCAGCCGGTTCTCGGCGGCCTGGGCGCGGGCCTGGGCGACCCGCTCCTCGGTGACGTCCAGCGCCACGCCGATGATGCGCGAATAGCCGTCCGCGTCCGCCCGGCCAAAGCCCTGGCCGCGCGCGTCGATCCAGAGCGAGCGTTGCCCCTGTCCGACCGCGGGAACGCGGAACGAGACGTCGAAGGCGCCATACAGGGCGGCGTTGGCCAGGGCTTTTCTGAGCCGCTCGCGGTGGTCCGGGGCGATGCGGTCCAAGAGGTCCTGCCCCGAGACGACACCGCCGCCGCCCCAGCCGAACATGGCCCCGGTGACGTCGGATAGGAACACCTCGTCGGCGTTCAGGTCCCATTCCCAGATGCCGCAGCGCGCCGCCTCGACCGCCAGGCGGAAGCGTTGTTCGCTGTCGATGAACTCGCGTTGCGCGGCCTCCGACTTGCGGCTCTGGACCACGAGCAGCAGGGCGAGGCCGATACCGGCGGCCAGCGGGATAAGCAGGCTGAGCGCGCTGCTTGTGGGGACGCCGCCGTCGCCGCTGCTCGGCGCCGCGAAGACAGCGGTCAGCGCCCCTTCGCCGACCGGCTTGACCGCGACGTCGAGGGGCTTGCCGTCGGACGCGCGGCCACGAAGGTCGTCGGCGGGACGTCGCAGGTCCGCCGGCTTCAGCGCGAACGCCTGCCGCACCGCCGTCGCGCCCTGGGCGCGACCGCCCTGGGCGACGATCAAGGTCCCGTCGGGGAGGGCGAGGGCGCTGCTTTCGCCGCGCGCGGGTTCTTCGATCAGGCGCGCGGCGTCGCCGCTGGCGATGAGGACGGCTTGAGTGGGACCCAGCGTCGTCGTCGTGGCCACGTACAGCCTGCCCGACGCGCCCACCGAGCCGGTCCAGATGGTCTTGCCGGAGGCCTCCGCCGCGCGGGCGGCCGCCTTCCAGTCCGCTCCGTCGTCGCGTCCGGCGACGGCCAGGATTCCAGGCGGGCCCACCACGGCCACGGCGACGGCCTCGCCGCCGGCCGCGCGCAAGGCGATCTGGGCGGCGTCCGCCGTGGCGTCGGGATCACGAGCCAGCAGATCGGCGGCGGCGGAAAGGCCCGCGCGTTGCGCGGCGAGGTTCGTCTCGACACGGCCGGCGATCAAGCCGGCCTTGGCCGCCAGGAAGGGGCCCACCGGCCGCGTGCGGCTCTGATCTTCGATCCTTTTGAGGCCGGTGGCGGTGTAGATCGCCAGCAGGAGCACCGCCGACAGGATCGCAATACGGGCGAAGGTCTGGGAAGGCGCGCGCGTACGGGGCGCCCGCGGGCTCGCGGGCGCGGTCGGTCCGGCCTTGGCCGTCCCTCCGTGTCTCGCCCCGCCTTTACCCAAACGCACGACTCCCGTGGAACACCCCGGCGAGTCACTTCGCCAGAAGGTGAATCTAGCTTAAGGGCCGTGGCGGCGTCACCGCCGAACCGTCATTTCCGCGCGGATGGGCGTATTAGTCGCAATGAATCCCGACTCTACGCTCGCGGGTTTCAGGTCAAAGACTTGGTGACGAGCTCCAGAACATTCTTGGAGAGGTCGGGATGAACGGCGATGCGCTCAAGCTCTTGCCGCATCAGCGCGCCTAGATCCGACTTGTAACGCCGCCAAGCGCCGAGGGGCTCGACCAGGCGCGCGGCGGTCATCGGGTTGAACTTGTCCACCGTCAGGATCTGGTCGGCCAGGAAGCGGTAGCCCGCGCCGCTGGGATCGTGGAACCGCGCGGGATTGAAGCTGGCGAAGGCGGACACCAAGGCGCGCAGACGGTTCGGGTTGGTCGGTTCGAAGGCGGGGTGGCGTGTCAGGGCGACCACGCGGTCCAGCACGTCCGGATTGGGATCCCGCGACTGGATCGAGAACCACTTGTCCAGCACCAGCGGCTCGGCGGCCCAGGTGTCGTAGAAGGCCGACAGGGCCTTTTCGCGCGCCTCGCCGCCGATGCAGACCAGCGGATAGAGCCCGCCGATCATGTCGGTCATGTTGCGCGAGGCCTCGTAGTGCCCAACCAGACGCGTCAGATTCTCGTCGTGCGGATCGGCCGACAGCATGTCGGCGCAGGCGTTACGTAGCGCGCGCCGCCCCGCCGCCTCCGCGCTGGGCGAGAATTCACCGCTGCTCTGCATCTCGCCGTGCAGTCGGCGCAGGAGGTCGCCGAGATGGATCGCGATGCGGATGCGCAGGGCGTCGCGCGCCTCGTGCAGGGCGAGCGGATCGGCGGGCTCCTCCGACAACAGGGTGAGGTCGGGTTCCGACGGCAGGCTGAGCAGCAGGGCCTTGAAGGCCGGCTCCGCCGCCTCGTCGACCAGCGCCTGGCCAAGCGCCTCGGCGTAGCGCTCTTCGCCCACCTCGTCGGGCGCCCCGGCGGCGCGCGCCAGGATCAGGTCGCGCGCCAGGGTCTGGCCGGCCTCCCAGCGATTGAACAGGTCCGGATCGGCGCTGAACAGCACGTAGCGGTCCGACGGACGCGCGTCCGTCGTCAGATTGACCGGAGCCGAAAAGCCGCGAAGGGCCGATAGAACGGGCGGCTGGGCGACGCCTTCCCAGCGCACGGTCATGGCGTCCTTGTCGAGCAGCACCACTTCGGTGTCGCGCAAGCTCTCGCCGCCTTGCGACAGCAGGCCGATGGCGACAGGGATCGGCAGGGGGCGTTTCGTCGGCTGGCCCGGCGTGGGCGCCGTCGACTGGCGCAGGTTCAGCGTCAGGACGCTCGCTTGGGCGTCATAGTCGCTCGTGAGGGTCACGGCCGGCGTACCGGCCTGCTCGTACCAGGCGAAGAAGTCGGAAAGGTCCTGGCCCGAGGTCTCGGTGAAGCAGGCGATGAACGCCTCGACCGTCGTCGCCTCGCCGTCGTGGCGCTCGAAGTACAGATCACAGCCCTTCCGGAACGCCTCGGCGCCCAGGATGGTCTTCAGCATGCGGATGATCTCCGAGCCCTTCTCGTAGATCGTCGCGGTGTAGAAGTTGTCGATCTTCAGATAGCTGGACGGCCGCACGGGGTGGGCCAGCGGGCCGGCGTCTTCCGCGAACTGCCGAGCGCGCAGGGCCCGCACATCCTTGATCCTCTGGACGACCGCGCCGCGCATGTCGGCGCTGAAGCTCTGGTCGCGGAAGACGGTGAAGCCTTCCTTCAGGCACAGCTGGAACCAGTCGCGGCAGGTGATGCGGTTGCCGGTCCAGTTGTGGAAGTATTCGTGGGCCACGACCGCCTCGATCCGTTCGAAGTCGGCGTCCGTCGCGGTCTCGGGATCAGCCAGCAAGAGGGAGCTGTTGAAGATGTTCAGCCCCTTGTTCTCCATGGCCCCGAAGTTGAAGTCGCGCACGGCGACAATCATGAAGAGGTCGAGGTCGTACTCGCGGCCGAACGCCTCCTCGTCCCACTTCATCGCGCGCTTGAGGCTGTCCAGCGCGTAGGTCGCGCGCGACGCCTGGCCGGGGTCGACGAAGATCTTCAGCGCCACCTCGCGGCCGCTCATCGTCACGAAGCTGTCGGTCACGACGTCGAGGTCGCCCGCGACCAGGGCGAACAGGTAGGAGGGCTTGGGGAAGGGATCGACCCACTCGGCGAAGTGACGCGCGCCGTCCAACGAGCCCTGGTCCACCAGGTTGCCGTTGCTGAGCAGATGGGGCAGGCCGCCGTCGGCCTCGATGCGCACGCTATAGCGGCTCAGCACGTCCGGGCGATCGGGGAAGTAGGTGATGGTGCGGAAGCCCTCGGCCTCGCACTGGGTGCAAAAGCGTCCGCCGGACATGTAGAGGCCGGTCAGCGCCTTGTTGGCCAAAGGATCGATCTCGACCTCGGTGGTCAGCACGAACTGGTCCGGGGTTTCCGGGACGGTCAGGTGTTCGGCGTCGACGGCGTACTGGTTGGCGCTCAGCGCCTGACCGTCGATCGTCACCGACAGCAGCTTCAGCCGCTCGCCGTTCAACACCAGGGGCGCGTCGCCGTCGCCGGTGCGGCGTATCGCCAGCTCGGCCCGGACCCGGGTCGCCGAGGGGCTCAGGTCGAAGACCAGTCGCGTGGTCTCGATCGCGAAGGGGAAAGGGCGATAATCGGCTAGCCGGATCGGCTGCGGCGTGTCGGTGCGCATGAGCCATAGCTAAGGCCGCCCGGGCTTTCGCGCCAGCGCGAGGCGCGATTACTTGGGGTGTCGCCGCAGAAAATTCGTCGGCGGGACGCTTTCGGGCGGCTCTTTCGAAGCCGGCGCGGCGGGGCGGGGCGCGGCGGCGAAGACGCCGGAGGCCCGGGGGCGCAGGTTGAGCTCCCGCTCGAGCGCGGCCATCCGCTCGGAAAGAGAGGGCGATTTGAACCCCTCCCGAGCGGTCGAATATTCGGGCCGAGAGGACGGCCGGGCCGCG
This sequence comes from Caulobacter segnis ATCC 21756, assembly GCF_000092285.1. Taxonomy (NCBI): domain Bacteria; kingdom Pseudomonadati; phylum Pseudomonadota; class Alphaproteobacteria; order Caulobacterales; family Caulobacteraceae; genus Caulobacter; species Caulobacter segnis. The sequence goes on from NC_014100.1 coordinate 1,357,164, forward strand.
GGCGTAGGCGGTTGCTCCGCCGGAGGGGCGGGCGTTGCCTTCATGCGAACGGCTTCATCGCCGTGCATGTCGCGGAACTCCAGCTCAAGGGTCGCGGCGCGACGGGCGAGGCCGCGCAGCACCTCCGGCGTCGCGGCGCCGTTGGCGACCAGCGTGATCAGGTCCTGGATCAAGGCGCGCATCTTGGGCGCCGCGGCGATCATCCGCGCTTGCGCCTCGATCCGCTCGGGATCTCGATCGTACTCGGCTCGCGGTACGCGCCAACCGCCCCAGTCCTGGGGATCGGTGTACACGACGGGATAGGTGCCCGGGTTCGGCTGCCGAGGCGCTTCGTCCGGACCGCGCCAACGGTTGGGGCCGCGCGCCACGCGCCAAGTTTCTTGGCTTGGCGGGGCCGGGGCCTCGCGCGGATCAGCGGTCAGTTCAAACGCATGAAACATGCGGCCGAGCCCGACATCGTAGGTGACGCGAACCGGTTCAGGCAAACCGCCGACCCATGCGGGGACGACGCGTTCCACGGTCGCCCAAGCGCCGACGCTGTCCACCCACACTCGCTGGTTTTTCTTGAATTGAGCCTTGGCCATGGCTTTTAGAGAATCGCGTTCTGCGAGCATGGCTCATCGACGCGCATACTGTAAGGACAAATATTACAGTAAGTAGCTAGCGCAACTCAACCTGTTGGTGTGCCGATACAACCGTATAACGACTGCTCTAACCTTGCCCGGATGAGTTCAGCGTGTCTCTCTTGTCCAAAATGTCATGAAACCGCGCAGATCCCACCCGCATACCGTCGGCTCTAAAGTCCGGCAAAAGGCGATTGCGACGCGGCCCGGCGCGCCGGCGTCGTCGCTTCCTCCCGGCCCGGCTGACAATAGACAATATTGGGCGAAGTAACGGCGAAGTCGCCCTGTCGAGCTGATGGAGGCGGGGCGTGACGCAAGGTTTGGACGTCGGCGCCGGCGGGTGCTGCATCCGAGACCGCTGCGTTGGCTGCGGGCGTTCGACTGGCCTGGCGCAAGGGGGCATGTTCAAGACCCGTCCGGACGCAACGCCCGAGGCCTTGGCCGGCGGCTGAAATTCTTGACGCCGGGGCAGGCTTTCCCTTCGCGTGAACGTCGTTCAGTGTGCTCCCGAGACCGGCCGAAAGAGCCCGGTCCAGGGAGGATCCAGTGGATTTCGACTATTCGGACGACCAGAAGTTCCTGAAGGACGAGGCGCGCAAATTCCTCGCCGCCCATTGCGATGTCAGCGTCGTGCGCGGCGTGCTCGACAAGCCCGAGCGGGCCTTCGACGAGAAGCTCTGGAAGGGCGTGGCCGAACAGGGCTGGCTGGGCGCCTGCATACCCGAAGAGTTCGGCGGCCTGGGCCTGGGGCGCGTCGAGCTCTGCGCCATCGCCGAGGAGCTGGGCCGCGCCGTGGCGCCGATCCCGTTCGCCTCGACGGTCTACGTCCTGGCCGAAGGGATCATGGCGTTCGGCTCCGACGCTCAGAAGGCCTCGATCCTGCCGCGCGTCGCCGCCGGCGAGCTGATCGGCTGCCTGGCGACGTCGGAAGGTCCGGGCGTGGTGGGGCCCGCCAGCCTGCAGTGCCGCGTCGAGGGCGGGAAGCTCTCCGGAACCAAGATCCCGGTCACCGACGGCGACGTCGCGGGCGTCGCCCTGGTTCTGGCCAGCGAGGGCGGCCGCCCCGGCCTGTTCCTGGTCGACCTGACCGGCGCGGGCGTGACGCGCGAGACGCTGAAGAGCCTCGATCCCACCCGCAGCGTCGCCAAGCTCACCTTCGCCGGCGCGGCCGCCGAGCGGGTGGGCGACGCGGGCGCGGGCTTCGAGATCGTCCAGGCGATTCTGGATCGCGCCGCCGTCCTCTTGGCCTTCGAGCAGCTGGGCGGCGCCGACCGCTGCCTGGAGATGGCGCGCGAGTACGCCCTGGGCCGCTATGCCTTCGGTCGCGTGATCGCCGGCTACCAGGCGATCAAGCACAAGCTGGCCGACATGTACGTCAAGAACGAGGTCGCCCGCTCCAATGCCTATTACGGCGCCTGGGCGCTGAACGACGACGCGCCGGAGCTGCCGATCGCGGCGTCGGCGGCGCGCATCGCCGCATCCGAGGCCTTCTGGTTCGCCAGCAAGGAGAACATCCAGGTGCACGGCGGCATGGGCTTCACCTGGGATGTCGACTGCCACCTCTACTACCGCCGTTCGCGGCAGCTCAGCCTGGTCGCCGGCGCGCCCAAGGTCTGGAAGGAACGGCTGGTCAGCCAGCTCGAACAGAAGAACGCGGCCTAAGGGAGACTGGATCATGGACTTCAACGACTCCCCGGAAGAAGCGGCCTATCGCGAGAAGGCTCGCGCCTGGCTGGCCGAGAACGCCGCCGCCCACCGCGCCAAGTGGGGCGAGGTCAAGCCGAACACGCCCGAGCATATGGCCGCCGCCAAGGACTGGCAGGCGACCAAGGCCTCGGCGGGCTATGCCTGCATCACCTGGCCCGCGGCCATCGGCGGGGGCGGCGGCACGCCGATCCAGTCGGTGATCTTCGGCCAGGAAGAGACCAAGGCCGGCCTCGGCTACGGCTACTTCACGATCGGCCTGGGCATGTGCGTGCCGACGGTCATGGCCTTCGCCGACGGCGAGACCAAGAAGCGCTTCGTCGGCCCGGCCGTGCGCGGCGAGGAGATCTGGTGCCAGCTGTTCTCCGAACCGGCCGGCGGCTCGGATGTGGCCGCGCTGCGCACCCGCGCGGTCAAGGACGGCGACGAGTGGGTGATCAACGGCCAGAAGGTCTGGACCACCGGCGCCCACTATTGCGACTACGGCATCCTGCTGACGCGGACCGATCCCGATGTGCCCAAGCACAAGGGGCTGACCATGTTCTGGATCGACATGCGCGACGCGGCGGTCGAATGCCGGCCGATCCATCAGATGTCGGGCGGGCGCGAGTTCAACGAGGTCTATTTCACTGACCTGCGCGTCAAGGACAGCCAGCGGCTGGGCGAGGTCGGCGACGGCTGGAAGGTGGCCCTGGTCACGCTGATGAACGAGCGCCTGGCGGTTGGCGGCTCGGCCGGTCCGAACTATCGCGAGATCATGAAGCTGGCCCGCGAGCTGTCGGGCGTCGCCGGTCCGGCGCTGAAGGACCAGAGCTTCCGCGACAAGCTGGCCGACTGGTACGTGCAGTCCGAAGGGCTGAAGTTCACCCGCTTCCGCACCATGACCGCCCTGTCGCGCGGCCAGACCCCGGGACCGGAAAGCTCGATCGGCAAGATCATCTCGGCCAACCAGCTACAGGAGCTGGCCAACACCGCCGTCGAGATGGAGGACCAGTACGGCGTCCTCGTCGATCCCGATCAGGCCCCGGCCGAGGCGGCGTTCCAGCAGAGTCTGATGTGGGCCCCGGGCCTGCGCATCGCTGGCGGCACGGACGAGATCCTCAAGAACATCATCGCCGAACGGGTGCTTGGCCTGCCGGGCGACGTCCGCGTCGACAAGGACGTGGCGTTCAAGGACATGCCGACGGGGCGGTAGGCTTGGTCATCGCGCCTTCACGTCGCGGGCGGCTTTCGTCAGCTGGACGAATTCCGCCCGCAGGCCTTCTGGATCCTGGCCGCGCGCGTCCTGGGCCAAGGCGGTGATCGCCGGCCAATCGAAGCCCGCCTTGAGCCAGGGATCGCCGCGCAGTTTCTGACCGTAGGCGGCGACCGCGACCGCAAACCGGGTCGATTCCGGGGCGGCGGCCAGGGTCGCGTAGCGGTCGGCGGACCCTATGGCGCGCTCGATCAGCTTCGAGGTCGACCCGCCCGGCAGCTTGTAGCGCACCTTCAAGAAGGCCAGCTCCCCGACGGGGACCTTCGACGTGGGGGACGTCTTGTCGCCGTAGCGTAGCGGGTCGGAGGAGGGGCGCGCGCCAACGGGCGTGATCTCATAGAGCGCCGTGACCGACGCCCCCGCGCCCACCTCGCCGGCGTCGACCTGGTCGTTGTTGAAGTCCTCGCGGTTCAGAAGGCGCGTCTCGTAGCCGATCAGCCGATACTCGCTGACCTGACGCGGATTGAACTCGACCTGGATCTTTACGTCGTCGGCGATCGGGAAGAGGCTGCTTTCGAAGTCGTCGCGCAGCAGCTTGCGGGCCTCGTTCAGCGTGTCGACATAGGCCGCGACCCCGTTTCCGTTCTGGGCCAGGGCCTGCATCATCGTGTCGTTGTAATTGCCCCGACCAAAGCCGTAGACCGACAGATAGACGCCGCTCTTGCGCTGATCGGCGACGAAATCCTTCAGTCGGGACGGATCGGCGATGCCGACATTGAAGTCGCCGTCCGTGATCAGGATCACGCGGTTGACGGCCTTCTTGTCGAAGTTCTGCTTGGCCAGGCCGTAGGCCAACTCCAGCCCTCGGCCGCCCGCTGTCGAGCCGCCCGCCTGCAGAGCGCCCAGGGCGCAGCGCATCTTTAGCTTCGAGCGTCCGTCCGTCGGCGCCAGCACCGCGCCCGCCGAGCCGGCATAGGCGACCATGGCGACGCGGTCCTGCGGACGCAGCTGGTCGATCAGGACATTCAGCGCCTTCTGCGCCAGCGGCAGGCGGTCGGGTCCCATCATCGACCCGGAGGTGTCGACCAGGAACACCAGGTTCAGCGGCGGGGCCTCGCTGCGGGGGGCGGCGTAGCCCTGCAGCCCGATGTGCAGGATCTGGCGCTGGCTCGACCATGGCGAAGGCGCGATGGCGACCGTCGCGCGGAAAGGCGTTTGGGCGCTGGTCGGGCGGGGATAGCCGTAGTCGAAATAGTTCACCAGCTCCTCGACCCGTATGGCGTCGCGCGGTGGGACCGCGCCATCGTTGAGGAAGCGCCGGGTGTTCGCGTAGGCGGCCGTGTCGACGTCGATCGAGAAGGTCGAGACCGGCTCCTCGGCCACGCGTTTCACCGGGTTCGAGGCCGCGCCGGGATAGCGCTCGGTGTCCATAGCTGCGGGCGCGGGCGGCGCCGCGCTGAGGGCCGGGGGCGCCATCCTGCTCACGGGGGGGATCGGCAGGGGCGGCGGAGGCGGCGGCGGCGCGGGCGGCGGCGGCGCGCCCGGTGCGGCGTGGGCCGTGATCGGGCCTGAAGGGAGACGGGCGCCCGACGTCCGGATGTCACCGCGTTCAGGCGCCGCCCGGAAACCCAGCGCGGCGCAAGTCTCTGGCGTCACCGCGCCGTCGCTAGCCTGGGGTAGCGCCGAAACAGGCCTTGGGATGGCGGTGATGAGGGAGAGCAGGCTCAGGCCCGCGACGTGGAGACCTCGACGGACCATACCTGTCTCCCTGGCTGAGCTGGTTGTCGATTACATTCGTAATATGTCTAAAGCGAGGCGGCGACCGGTCTGGATGGCGAGGCGCCCGTTACGGCGCGATCGTCTTCAGGAACGTCGGCGGCTTGCGATGGTTCGTGGCCTGTTCGTAGGCGTAGCCGAGGTTCAGCAGCAGCTTCTCGCTCCAGGCCGGGCCGATGAAGGACAGGCCGACCGGCAGGCCGGTGACGTCGCCCATCGGCACGGTCAGGTGCGGATAGCCGGCGACAGCAGGCAGGGTGGTCGAGGAGCCGCCGTAGTTGTCGCCGTTCAGCGGGTCGATGGTCCAGGCCGGACCGGTGGTCGGGGCGACGATGGCCACCGCGCCGGTGTCCTTCAGGATCTTGTCGATACCTTCGGGGCCGGCCAGGCGCTTGGAGTCCGCCAGGGCCTTCAGGTAGTCGGGATCGGTCAGACCCTTGGTCTTTTCGGCCTTCTCGAAGCTCTCCTGGCCGAACCACTCGAACTCCTTGGGGGTCGCCTTGTTGAAGGCGATCAGGTCGGCCAGCGTGCGGCTGGGGACCTTCTTGGGGTCGGTCGAGGCCAGGTAGGCGGCCATGTCGGCCTTGAGCTCGGTGTAGAGCACCACGCCCTCGGCCTTGCCGATCGGGCCTTCGTCGAAATCCTTCACGTCGACCAGGATGGCGCCTTGGGCCTGCAGTTCTTTCAGCGCGCGCTCGAACACCGCGTCGGTCTTGGGCGAGTAGCCGGTGTAGAACCGCGCGACGGCGAGCTTCACGCCCTTGAGCGCGTCCCTTGAGAGACCCTGGGCGTAGTCGGTCTTGCGGGCGTCGGCGTCCTTGGTGGCCGGGTCGGCGGGGTCGGAGCCGGCGATGATGGTCAGCACCTTGGCCGCGTCCTCGACCGTGGTGGTCATCGGGCCGGCGGTGTCCTGGCTATGGCTGATCGGCACGATGTGGGTGCGCGAGACGAGGCCGACCGTGGGCTTGAGGCCGACCAAGCCGTTGATCGCCGCCGGGCAGGTGATCGAGCCGTCGGTCTCGGTGCCGATGGCTAGGGGCGCGAGGCCCGCCGCCACCGCCGCGCCCGAGCCGCTGGACGAGCCGCAGGCGCTGCGGTCCAGGACGTAGGGGTTCCGAACCGTGCCGCCGACCGCGCTCCAGCCGCTGATCGACTTGTTGGAGCGGATATTGGCCCATTCCGACAGGTTGGCCTTGCCCAGCATGACGAGGCCCGCCTCGCGCAGGCGCTTGGCGATCGGCGCGTCGCGGCCGGTGACATTGTCCTTCAGCGCCAGCGAGCCGGCGGTGGTGGGCAGGGGATCGGCGCTTTCGATGTTGTCCTTCAAGAGGATTGGGGCGCCATGCAGGGCCGAGCGGACCTTGCCGGCCTTGCGCTCGGCGTCGAGCGTCTTGGCGTCGGCGAGGGCGTTGGGATTGGTGGCGATCACCGCATGCAGCGTCGGGTTCTTGTCCTTGATCGTCGCAAGAGCGGCCTTGGTCGCCTCTTCAGCCGATTGGGCGTTTGCGCTCGAGGCGAGCAGGGCCAGGGCGGCCGCGCCGGCCAGGCAGGCGATCTTGGTCATGGACGTTTCCCCTCGCGCGGCCGCGACTCTGACGGCCGAGGCGGGAGCATGGGGGCAAAATTCCGCCTTCGCCAAGAGGCGCGAACGTCGTTTGTCGCGATCTAGACGAACACCGCAACGTTCTGCCGCGCCAGGATCAAAGGGCGGCCCTTCGCGTCCCACAGATGCATCTCCTGGGTCGAGTAGCCATGGCCGATCGTCTCGGCCCGGCTACGCAACAGGCGCCAGCCGTCGTCGTCCGCCGCCGGGAGGCCCACCACGTCCAGCGACCAGGTCATGGTCGAGATCGGCCCGAACTGGCGGAACAGGGTCATGGCCGGCGGCGGCGGGGCGTCGCCAAGGGCGATCAGGGCCGACAGCGAGGTCGCGGCCGGATCGCGGTGGCGGATCCACAGCAGATACTCCGGCGGCTCGCCCGTGCCGGGGCGTCCGCCGCCCGCGACGCGGAAGTCGAACTGCCGGATGAAGCTGGGCGCCATGCTGGTGTCGCCCTTGTGGAACGGCTCGCACTGATCGGGCGGCGCCACGACCGGGCAGGGGACGTCCTCGTGGGCCACATGCGACTCGCGGGCCGCGCCGAAGGTCAGGGTGGCGTGGGTGGCGACGCCTTGCTCGCCGACCAGGTCCACGGCGGCGAACAGGGTCGACTTCCCCTGACGCAGCGTCCTGACCGTGATCGACAGTTCACCCGCCGCCGGGCCAACGAAGGCGAATTGGCCCGACCGCAGCGGCGGGGCTTCCGGAAAGGCCCGCTGGGCCGCCTCGACGCACAGCGCCGCCGAGAGCCCGCCATAGGTGGTGCGGCCCTGTTTCCAGTCGTCGGTGACGTGGGCGGCGAAGCCGGCGTCGGTGGCGACGACGCCGGCAAGGAGTTCGGAGTAGCTTGTCATCTGGAGAGGTTCGTTTTCTTTCGCTACGGAAGTCAACGCCCCTCCACGCGCTATTTCGCCGCCAGCGCCTCCTGCAGGCCTGGCGTGAAAGCCGCCCCGGCCTTCACTTGAGCCGTCGAGGGCTTCAAGGCGTCCCCGATCGGTTCGGAGCGCCCGCCAAGGCACCCTTTCAGGAACTGCTCGGTCACCGCGTTGAAGGCGATGTTGTTTTCAGGCCGGGCGAAGCCGTGGCCTTCGTCCGGGAACAGGACATAGGTGACGGGAATGTTCTTGGCCTGCATGGCGGCCACGATCTGGTCGGACTCGGCCTGGTTCACGCGCGGGTCGTTGGCCCCTTGGCCGATCAGCAAGGGCTTGGTGATCGCTCCCGCGCGATAGACGGGCGAGCGATCCTTGAGCAGGGCCACGCCCGCCGGCGTCGTGGGATCGCCCATGCGTTTGTAGAACTGCTGCTTGCCGGCTTCCCAGTAGGGCGGGATCGTCTTGAGCAGGGTCTCAAGGTTCGAGGGGCCGACGATGTCGACGCCGCAGGCGAAGGCCTCGGGCGTGAAGGTCAGGCCCACCAGGGTGGCGTAGCCGCCGTAGGAGCCACCCATGATCGCGGTCTGCTTTCGGGTGGTCACGCCGCTGGCGACGGCCCAGTCGACCGCGTCGATCAGGTCGTCATGCATCTTGCCGGCCCACTGCAGATTGCCGGCGTTGATGAAGTCCTTCCCGAAGCCCGTGGACGCCCGGTAGTTCACCGACAGCACCGCATAGCCTCGGTTGGCGAGCCACTGGTGGTAGCTGTGGTATCCGTAGGCGTCGCGGCCCCACGGGCCGCCGTGAACGAACAGGACCATGGGCGTGGGCTTGTCCGCCTTGCCGTCGCCATTGGCGTCCGCCCCTGGCGGCAGGGTCAGGTACGAGACCAGGGTCAGGCCGTCGCGCGCCTTGATTTCGACGGGATGCATCGGCTGGAGCGGCAGGCCTTCCAGTTCGGGGCGCGAGACGAACAGCTTGGTCAGGGCCTTGGCCTTGCGGTCATAGAGATAGGTCGCCGAAGGCGCGCTGACCGGGTCCACCGCGACGGTCCACAGATCGTCGGCGTCGGTGCGCGACGTGACGCCGATCTCGCCCTTCAACTCGCGTTGCAGGAAATCGAGATCGGCCTTCACGGCCGGATCGACGGCGGTCCAGGTGTTACGAAGATAGTTCACGGCGTAGGCTTGGACCGCGCCCGTCTTGGGATCGGCCAGGATCTGGCCGATGTCGGCCTTGGCGTCCTGCGCCACGATCTTGGTCTGGTCGCCCTCCTGAGCGACGAGGGCCGCCGTGTTTCGGCCGCGCGAGTCCAGCCAGTACAGCGTCTTGCCGTCGGTGGTGAAGCCCAACGCCGCGGTGGTCAGGGAGTCGTCCAGGCCGTAGCTGACCACCGGCGTGGCTTCGACCTTGTCGCCGGCCATGCGATAATAGTCCGCCCCGCCATCCGGGCGCGCCTTTTGCGCCAGGCGCAGGGTCAGGGTCTCGTCGGCGACGAAGCCGGCATAGCCGTCGTTCTTGAACACCAGCTTCAGGTCGCCGCTCTTGAGGTCCAGGCTGTAGACGTCGTGCCAGCGGGGATCGCGGTTGTTCAGACCCACCAGGATGCGGTCTTTGACTTCCCGGCTTATGCCCAGGATCTGGGCGCGGGTCTTTTCGAAGGGGGTGAGGGCGCGCTGAACGCCGGTGGCGACATCGACGCCATACAGCAGGAAATTCTCGTCGCCGCCCTTGTCGTTGATGAACAGGATGGACGACGAGTCCGGCGACCAGAAGAAGCTGCGGATCGGCCGCGTCTTCTCGCTGGTCAGCGGCTTGGCCTGGCTGGGATCGGACCGGGGCGCCACCCAGATGTTCATCACGCCGTCTCTCGGCGCGCCCCAGACCAGCCATTTGCCGTCCGGGCTGATCAGGCCGCGACCGCGGCTGGGATTGCCGAACAGTTTCGCCCGTTCGATCAGCGGCGTCGATGCGACCGCCTGCGCGGCCGTCTGCGAGGCCGTCTGGGCATGGGCGACTGAGGGCAGGATCGCGAGCGCCGCGACGGCGGCGAAGAACATTGTGCGCATGAGGTGCTCCCCGGATGGAGCACAACTCTGGGCGCCCGCGCAACAACGCGCAAGTTACGAACGTTTAAGTCGTCAGCGCCTGATCAATGGATCGTCGGCGACGGCTCGATCCAGGCGCCCAGGCTGCGAGCTTCGGCCTCTTCCTCGACCGCCATCTCCTCGAGAAGCACGGCGGCGAGCAGCCATTCTTCCAGATCGTCCTCGGACGCGGTCCCGTTCTCCAGGGCCTCCTTGACGGTCTCGATCAGCCATTCAACGGCGTCAGCGTGGGTCTTGCGCATGGTCTTGCCTCACAACCTGAGGACAAGAGTAATGGTTAAGACAGCCGAACGCCCTGCGACATGGGGTCGTCCCGGCGCCGCACGTCGCCGCAGGTCCCGCGCGGCCGAAACCGCGCGGGGAGGCGGAAGGGCTTACTGGCCGCCCTTCAGCTTGCGATCGAAGAAGTCGAGATGGGTCTTCAGCACGCTGAGGCCCTTGGACTTGCCGCTGCCGGCGCTGTGCCGCTCACCCGGATACAGCGCCATCTCGAACGGGATCGCCTTCTTCTGCAGCGCCGCCATGACGCGGGTGCTGTTTTCCAGGATCACGTTGTCGTCGGCCATGCCGTGCAGCAGCAGCAGGCTGCCGGGCTTCAGCTTGTCGAGGCGGGTGTTGATGTCGGCATAGGCGTAGCCGGCCTTGTTCTCGTCCGGCTTGCCCATGTAGCGCTCGGTATAGGCGGTGTCGTAGAGGCTCCACTCGGTGGGCGGCGCGCCAGCGGCCCCGGCCTTGAACGGCGTGTTCTCAGCCGTCATCAGCATCAGGGTCATGAAGCCGCCGTACGACCAGCCCATCACGCCCAGCTTGTCGGGATCGACATAGGGCAGACCGGCCAGGAACTTGGCGCCCTGCAACTGGTCCTCGACCTCGACCGTGCCCATGCGGCGATCCAGGGCGCGCATGAACTTGGCCGAGCGATTGCCGCTGCCACGATTGTCCAGCTTGAAGATCACATAGCCGGCTTCGAGATAGGTGCGCTCGGACGGGCTATGCCAGCCCTTCATCACGCGCTGGGCGTGCGGGCCGCCATAGACCGAGACGATCGCCGGATACTTCTTGGCCGGGTCGAAGTCGGTCGGCTTGAGGATCTCGTAGTGAAGGGTCTCGCCATCGGGGGCCTTCAGCGTCCCGAACTCCGGAACCGGCAGGGTCGAGGCGTACGGCCAGTAGGGGTGTCCCTCGGCCAGCTTGTTCTCCTCGATCCAGCGCACGCGCTTGCCGTCGGCCGAATACAGCGCCGTCTGGGGCGGGGTCTTGGGGTCGTCGTAGGTTCCGGCGAAGGCGCCGCCGTTCGGGGCGACCTTGACCTTCCACCAGCCGCCGGCCGCGGTCAGAGCCTTGGGCTTGCCCGGTTTGGCGTAACTGACTTCGTACAGTCGACGCTCGATCGGCGTGTCCATCGCGGCGGTGAAAAGCGCCACCTTGCGGGCTTCGTCGACGCCTTCCAGCGCCGAGACCGGCCAGTCGCCCTTGGTGATCTGAGCGATCAGCTTGCCGTCGGCGGCGTAGCGATAGAGGTGACGGTCGCCGTCCTGCTCCGACGACCACAGGAACGAGCCGTCCTTCAGCGGGTGGAAGTCGTCGGCCACCTCGATGTAGTGCGGATCAGTCTGCGTCAGGATCACGCGGCCCTTTGCCGTCGCGGCGTCGAAGGCGATCAGGTCCAGGGTCTTCTGGTCGCGCGACAAGCGCTGGACATAGACGGTCTTGCCGTCGGCCGACCAGTCGACGCGAGCCAGGTAGATGTCCTTGTTCGCGCCGAGGTCCAGTTTCCGAACCTCGCCCGAGGTCAGGTCGCGGACGAACAGTTCGACGACGGCGTTCGGGCGGCCGGCGCGCGGATAGCGCTGGTTGACGATGGTCGCGCCGCTGGGGCCGATATCGGCGCGCGGCACGATGTCGACGCCGCTCTCGTCGACGCGGGTGTAGACGATGCGGGCCTCGTCCGGGCTCCACCAGTAGCCGGTGAAGCGGTCGAGCTCTTCCTGGGCGATGAACTCTGCGGTCCCGAACGACAGGGCGTCCTTGCCGTCGGTGGTCAGGGCCGTCTCGGCGCCGCCGGTCGCCGGCTTGATATAGAGGTTCTGGTCGCGGACGTAGGAGACGTAGCCGCCCTTGGGCGAGACCTTGGCGTCCACTTCGTCGCCCGGCGTCTCGGTCAGGCGCGTGACCTTCCCGTCGGCGACGCTGTCCAGATAGAGATCGCCGTCCAGCGGCACGAGGATGAAGCGACCCTGCTTGTCCCAGCTATACTCGACGATGCCGCGGGTGGCGGCGACGCGGGCGCGTTCGCGGCGGGCCTTTTCGGCTTCCGACAGTTCCTTGGTCCCCGAGGACAGGGCCGCCGAGTCGATCAGGCGATAGGGCTCGCCGCCCTTCACGTCGGCCGCCCACAGATCCTGCACGTTGGCCGCCTCGGGCTTGCCCTTCAGGTAGGTGACTCGCTTGCCGTCCGGCGACAGCGCCACGCCCTTGGCCGTCGGACCCGACAGGCCGGGATCGGCGAAGATGCGTTCGGGGGTGAGTTTTTCCGCCATGGCTGGGGAGGAGAGGGCGAGGACGGCCGCGAGCGCCGAGAGCGAGGGTCTGATCATGGCGCGCGACGCTATGCGGGCGCGTGGCGGTTGTCAGTAGTGAAGTTGTTTCAAGCGTGAAACGGAGGGCGCGCTAGCGGCAGAAGTTTTCCAGCGCCTTCAAGTCCACCGGGTTGGGCGGAGCGGGCAGGCCCTTGGCCTTCATCGCCGTTTCCAACGTCGTGGGTTGGGGCGGCAGGCTCGGATCCATGTCTGTCTGATAGAAAGGATGCTTCTGCGCCGTCTCAAGCGTGGTGAAGCCAAAGCCCTTGTCCTGGTAGAGCTTGAACAGGCGCGGCGTCATGCGGGCGTCGAAAGCGCCGGCGTGCATCAGCAGGACATAGGGGATGTCCTGGCCGTACAGCGCCTTGGCCATGGCGCGCGAGCGGTCGGCCACGGCGGCCGCGCCGTCCAGAAAGCGCTGCTCCAACGCGGCGACGGCCGCCGTATCGCCCTTGGCCATGCAGCGCGCGTAGGGCTCGTTGAAGGCCCAGTCGTCAAAGGTCATCGTCACGCTGGCGATCTTGTAGTGGTTGGCGGCCAGCCACTGGCGCACGGCCAGGCGCTTCTCGGGCGTGTCGCCTTCCGACAGGAAGGGATAGCGCAGCCAACGCCAGTCCTTGTCGCCCATCAGGTCCTTCAGCATCGGCTCGTTCTGGGCGATCTCGGCCGTGAACTGGTCGGGCGTCAGGGCGGCGAGGTTCGGGTGCGACCAGGTGTGGTTGCCCAATGGCTGACCGGCCTCGCGCCACATCTTCAGCACGGGCGTTGAGGCGCGCTCGCGCTCGGTCTGGACGCCGTTGATGAAGCCGAACGCGGGGGCCTTGGCGTCGGCCGAGGCCTTCAGCAGGTCGGCGGCGATCTCAACCCGCGTCACGCCGGGCGGCAGGGCGCTGTGGGCGGGCAGGTCGTCCCAGGTGACGGCGATCATCGGCTTGGGCGCCGCCTGGGCGGCGGTGGCGGCCAGGGCGACGGCGATCGAGAGCACGACGCGCATGGCTCAGTTCCCGAACAGGCTGAGCGGAATGGCCTCGGCCATCGCCTTGTAACCCGCCATGTTCGGATGCAGGCCGTCATTGTCGTAGGCGGCCAGCAGGTGGGTCGGGCGGGCCGGATCGCGCAGGGCCTTGTCCCAGTCGATGACGCCGTCGAAGTTTCCAGGCGCGCGGATGAACGCGTTGATCGCCTGGCGGTCCGCCTCGCTCTCGGGACCCGGGTGGTAGTAGGCCGAGCCGCTGTAGGGCAGGATCGTCGCGCCGATCACCTTGATCCCCCGAGCCCGGGCCCGATCGATCATCTGGTGGTAGGCGGCGATCACCTGTTCGACGACGGCCTTGTGAGCCTCCGGCGTCGCGGGGGCGTCGCGGGTCAGCGTGCCCAGGTCGTTGACGCCTTCCAGAAGGACCAGATGCGTGACGCCCGGCTGGCTGAGCACGTCGCGCTCGAAGCGGGCCAGGGCGTTGGGGCCCAGGCCGTCCAGCAGCACGCGGTTACCGCCGATGCCCAGGTTCAGGACCGCGAGGTTCTTGCCTTTCAGCCGCTCGATGAGCGCGTCGGTCCAGCGCAGGTTGGTGTTGGGCTGGACGCCATAGCCGTCGGTGATGCTGTCGCCGAAAGCGACGATCGCGCCGGCCTTCTTCGCCGCCGGGATCACCTCGACGCCCGCGATCTGGAACCAGCGGTCGGCCGTCTTGGCGCCGGGAAGGTCGGCGTCCGCCACATGGTCGCCCGCCAGCACGTAGGAGGTGGCGCGCGAGCCCGGGTGGCCGGTCTGGACGTCGGGCGCCTCGACATAGCGCAGGCTGATCGCCAGGCTGGTCAGGGGGGCGACCCGCAAGTCGACGGGGTCTGACCAATAGTCGGCGCCGGCCGGGATGGTGACTTCGGCGCGGCCCGAGAAAGTAAGCGCGCGATCGGTCTCCGGCTTGATCTTCGCGCTGTCGAGCGCGGCCGAAATCGCCACGTGCGCGCCCTTGATCGTCAGGGGGCGTGTCCCGAAGGCGTTGGACAGGCGAACCCGCAGCTTGTCTCCGCCCAGGCTTAGCCGGACGACCTGGCGCAGGGTGGCGTCGCGATAATCCTCCGGGGCCAGGCTGTTCTTGGCGTCGGGCGCGAGCTGGGCGCTCGCCCAGGCGCCGACCCATCGTTGCTGGGAGTCCGCGGCCTGCGCAACCAGCGGCAGGGCCATGGCGAAGGACAAGGCCAAGCCGGCCAGCGATCGACGCGTACGCAACATCATCAGCGTTTCTCTCCCACTCCACCTGTGTGGCGGTAGCGGTAACACTGGTATGACCTCTTCAAACCGCCGTAAAGCGGCGGACGAATTTTCTCCTGGGCGCGACGCACCGCCGCATAAGAATCGCTTGCAATCGCACCCGTGTTAGCGCTAACAACAACCCGTGAGGCGCCGAGCGCCTCTGCCCTTCCTGGGCGTTTCCTCCCTATGAACTTTCAGCCCGGTCGTTTGGCCGGGCTTTTCTTTTGCGCCGAGCGGTTCGAAGATGGCGGTCCGAAACGTCGGAGACGCCTCATGCCCGTCGGCAGGTCGCCCAAGAAGACAGAAACCCTCGAGATCCGCCTGCCGCCGGAAACCAAGGCCGCGTTCATGGCGCGCTGCCAGGGCGCCCAACGCACGGCCAGCGAGGCGCTGCGCGATTTCATCGAGCAGGATCTCCGGACGCCGCGTCGCCGAAGCCTGGCCTGGCGCATCCTCGCCGCGGCGCTCGCCGGTCTCGCCGTCGGGGCGGTGGCGGCTCCGTCCCTCGCGCGTCCCTCGGGCTCGGACGCGGCGTTCCAGCGGCTGGACGCCAATCACGACGGCGTCCTCAGCCTGGACGAGTTCAAGGCGCGCTGAAGCCGCTATCGGATCGGCTGGATGAAGCGATCCCACTGAAGGTTCAGCCAGGTCCAGGGCTTGTACGCCGCCGCCGCCGGTTTCCATGAGGTCAGCACCAGCTCGGCCTTTCCGACGATGTTCTCGGCCGGCAGCAGGCCGACGCCCAGTTCGCGGGGCCAGCGGCTGTCGAGCGAGTTGTCGCGATTGTCGCCCATCATGAAGTAGCGCCCCTCGGGCACGACATAGATGTCGGTGTCGTCGCCTGCCTGCCCGGTCCCGCCGTCATAGGTGACGTACGACCGCCCGTCGGGCTGGCGCTCGCGGACCTCCAGCACTTGGCGATACGGATCGTCGTGGTCCTGGACGATGGTCATGGGCGTCTGGGACAGAGGCGTGTCGTTGACCAACACCTGGCCGCCGCGCACCTGGATCCGATCGCCGGGCAGGCCGATCACGCGCTTGATCCAGGTCTGGCTGGGATCGCGGGGCAGACGAAACACCACCACGTCCCCGCGCTTGGGCGCCCTGCCCAGGACGCGTCCGGCCGGCAGGGGCGGATTGAACGGCAGGGAGGCTCGGCTCCAGCCATAGGCGAACTTTGAAACGATGATGTAGTCGCCGACCACCAGCCCCGGCTCCATCGACGAGGACGGGATCGTGAAGGGCTGGAACAGCACGACGCGGAACGCCAGGGCGATCGCCAGGCCGGCGACGACGGTGCGTATGAGCTCCGCGACCTCGGACTTGGCGGAGCGCGAGGCGGAGGACGGGGAGGGGGAAGCGAGCGTATCGGTCATGCGGCGATGAAGGCCTCGCTGTGTCTTCCTCGCCAGCGCGATCGTGTCCGGACGCGCCGCAAATCGTGTCCGGACAAAAGAAAAGGCCGGGCGACGCGCGCCCGGCCCAAGTCATAGAGGGGAGGAAGATCGGGAGCCGAAGCCCCCGAAAGATCAGAAGCGCTTCTTCACCGACAGGTAGACCTGACGCGGCGGGGCCGGCAGGACGGTCATGGCCTCGCCGTTCGGATCGCTGTTGACGAAGCCGCCCGAACCGATGGTCGAGATGTAGTCCTTGTCGGTCAGGTTGGTGACGTTGACCTGGACTTCCAGGCCCTTGCCCCAGCCCTCTTCGGCGAAGCGATAGCCGAGGGTCAGGTCGGCCACGGTCGTCGAGGGCGCTTGGCCGCCGATGTTCTCGTAGGTGTAGTAGCGCTTGTCGGTATAGGCGACGCCCAGCTTGCCGAAGAAGCCGGCCTGGTCGAACGCGATCTCGCCCTTGAAGATGTTCTTGGGCGTGTTGACGACGGTCTTGCCCTTGGTGCGGACCGTGACCTTGCCGGTCCCGTCGACCACGTCGTCCTCGTACTTGGAGTCGTTGTAGGTGTAGGCGCCGTACAGGCTCCAGGCGTCGGTCAGGCGGTAGGTGCCGGCCAGTTCGACGCCCTTGGTCTCGACCGAGCCCACGTTCGACAGCAGGGCCGGCAGGCCCAGGATCGGCGAGGCCGTGTTGGCGGCCAGCAGGCGGTTGTCGAAGGCGACGTGATAGACGGCGGCGACGCCTTGGAAGCGTTCCGTCCGATAGCGACCGCCCAGCTCGAAGGTCTTGGAGCTTTCCGGCTTCAGCGTCTTGGCGACGTAGTCGACGACGGCCTGGTTTTGCGAGCCGAACGGACCCGCCGTGGCGGCGGAGACGAACGCGCCCATGTTCTCGGTATAGCCGCCGAACACCTCGAAGTCGGGCGAAACTTCATAGACGAAGCCGACCTGCGGCAGGAAGTTGTCCTTGCTCTCGATTTCGCCCGACAGCGGGTTGCCGGTCACGGTCTGGACGTTGTTGGTGACCTTGATCGCCTTGAAGCCGAAATTGACCTTGAAGGCGTCGGTCACCGTCCACTCGTCCTCGATGTGGCCGGTGGTGGTCTTGGTCTCGAAGCGGTACTGCCACTGGGTGAAGAACGGGTTCGACTGGAAGTCCAGCGGATCGCGCGACGGCGCGGCCGCCGTCTCGGCGTAGAAGCGGCGCGCCTGGTTGAAGTGGTTCACTTCATGCCAGAAACCGCCGCTCAGACGGTGAGCGCCCAGGTCCACCGTCAGGCCCGCGGTCAGGCCGCCGCGGTCGATGTCATACTCGGTGGTGCGGATCGACAGCGGCGCGGCGGTCGAGCCGGCGGTCCCGAAGCCGGGGCTGGCCAGGTACGGCGTGTACCACAGGCCCTGGCCCTTGTTCTTGTGCTGGTAGGCCGTGGCGTCCAGCTTCACGCGCTCGGTGATGTCGAGGTTCAGCGACGCGCCGTAGAGGTCGTCGTCACGAACACCGGCGCCGGCGTAGTAGGCGTCGTCCACCGTCGCGAACGGCGCGGGCAGGGCGGTCCCGGTCTGGTAGGCGCGCGCCGCGGCGACGGCCAAAGCCCAGTTCGGCTGGGTGTTGTCCCAGTCGCGGCCCAGGCGCTTGATCATCGCGAAGGACATGTCCTGGTAGTCCTGCTCGCGACGTTCCGAGCGGTGGTAGAAGCCGGTCAGGTCGCCGCGCTCGCCCAGCGGCATCACCAGCTTGGCGTCGTACTGGCGCTGCTTCTGCTCGCCGCCGCCCTTCCACTTGTCGGCCTTCTGGTCGGCGACCGAGACGTAGCCGCGCAGGCCGCCCAGCTGCTCGATGGCGCCGCTCTCGAAGCGGGCGAACACGCGGTGCATGTTGTCCGAGCCGCCGGTCAGGTCGAGCTCGCCGCCCAGGGTCTCCTGCGGATCGCGCGAGAAGAACTGCAGCGTGCCGCCCAGGTTCGAGGTCGAGGCCGTGCCCAGCGCGCCCGCGCCTTGGGCCAGCTCGACTCGGCTGATGTTCTCCGAGGCGACGGCGCGGCTGATATGCAGGCCGTTGTGGTTGCCGTAGCTCATGTCGCCCAGCGGCACGCCGTCGAGCGTGAAGCCCAGCTGGTTCTGGTTGAAGCCACGGATCGAGATGCGGGTCGACCACTCGTAGGCGCCGAAGGCGTCGGCCGACTGGAAGGTGACGCCCGGCAGCTTGTCGATCGCCTTCAGCGCGCTGGTGCCGGCGGCCTGAAGGCCGATGGCGTCGCTGTTCAGGGTCTGGATCTGCCGGCTTTGGCCCTGGCCGATGATGATCAGCGCGTCGACTTCGGAAGTGTCGGCGGGCGCGGCGGCGGCCGGGGCGGCGGCGTCGACCTTGTCGTCGGCGAAGGCGGGCGCGGCGGCCATGACGAGCGCCAGCGCGGCGGCGCCCAGAAGCATCTGGTTCTTTTTCATTGTCAGAATCCCCTTGTCCGATGCGGAGCAGCGTCGGCTGGGGGGATCGGCTAACAGTGGTCGGCGACGGGCGAACGACGGTTCGGTGTCGGATACTCGACAGCCGTGCGACGGAACGGTGAAGCTTGGGGGCAGGGGAATTCCCCGGCCGCGATTGCGCGAAGCGGCCCGGACCGCTATTTCAGCGGCCAATCCCCGAAACCCTCGTCCAGCGAGAACCCGAGCCCTCATGGCGCAGCAATATATTTTCCAGATGCAGGGCCTGACCAAGGCCTATCCCGGCGGCAAGAAGGTCTTCGAGAACATCTGGCTGTCGTTCTATTCCGACGCCAAGATCGGCGTCGTGGGCGTCAACGGCTCGGGTAAGTCCACCCTGCTGAAGGTCATGGCCGGCCTCGACAAGGAATTTTCGGGCGAGGCCAAGGCCGCCGACGGCATCAAGCGCGGCTACCTCCCGCAGGAGCCGGTGCTGGATCCGACCCTGGACGTCTGGGGCAACGTCATCGCCGACTGCGAAGACAAGAAGATCTTCGACAAGTACAACGCCCTGGCGGCCCAGCTCGGCGAGGAATATTCCGACGAGCTGATGGAAGAGATGACCAAGCTGCAGGAGGTCATCGACGCCCGCGACCTGTGGGACATCGACTCCAAGGTCGAGATGGCCATCGACGCCCTGCGCTGCCCGCCCAACGACGCCAATATCGAGAGCCTGTCGGGCGGTGAAAAGCGCCGCATCGCCCTGGCGCGCCTGCTGCTCAGCAAGCCAGACATGCTGCTGCTCGACGAACCGACCAACCACCTGGACGCCGAGTCGGTGGCCTGGCTGCAGCACCACCTGGAAGAGTTCCCGGGCTGCGTCATCCTGGTGACCCACGACCGCTACTTCCTGGATCAGGTCACGAAGTGGACGCTGGAGCTCGATCGCGGCAAGGGCGTCCCCTACGAGGGCAACTACTCGGGCTGGCTGGAGCAGAAGCAAAAGCGGGTCGTCCAGGAGCAGTCGGAATCGGAAGCCCGCCAGCGCGCGCTCACCCGCGAACTGGAATGGGTGCGCAGCTCGCCCAAGGCCCGTCAGTCCAAGTCGAAGGCCCGCCTGGCCTCGTACGAGGAAATGGTCGCCGCGCAGGAGAACGCCCGCGCCGCCCAGACCCAGGCCCACATCCAGATCCCGCCTGGCCCGCGCCTCGGCAACCTGGTGCTCGAGGTCAACGGCCTGGAGAAGGAGTACGGCGACAAGGTGCTGTTCAAGGACCTGTCGTTCCGCCTGCCGCCGAACGGCATCGTCGGCGTCATCGGCCCGAACGGCGCCGGCAAGTCGACCCTGTTCAAGCTGATCACCGGCCGCGAGCAGCCCGACGCCGGCACGGTCAAGGTCGGCGAGACCGTCAAGCTCTCGTACGTCGATCAGTCGCGCGACGCCCTCGACCCGAACAAGACCATCTGGGAAGAGATCAGCGGCGGCACCGACGTGATGATCGTCGGCAAGCGCGAGATCAACAGCCGCGCCTACGTGGGCTCGTTCAACTTCAAGGGCGGCGACCAACAGAAGAAGGTCGGCCTGCTGTCGGGCGGTGAGCGCAACCGCGTCCACCTCGCCAAGACCCTGGCCACCGGCGGCAACCTGCTGCTGCTCGACGAACCGACCAACGACCTGGACATCGAGACCCTGCAGGCCCTGGAAGAGGCGCTGGAAGAGTTCGCCGGCTGCGCCGTGGTCATCAGCCACGATCGCTGGTTCCTGGACCGCCTGGCGACCCACATCCTGGCCTTCGAAGGCGACAGCCACGTCGAATGGTTCGAAGGCAACTTCGAGATGTACGAGGAAGACAAGAAGCGCCGCCTGGGCGCCGACAGCCTCATTCCCAAGCGCATCAAGTTCCAGAAGTTCGCGCGGTAGAGCGAGTTTTCGAAACAAAATCTAGGGCCGCGGGCTAGCCCCGCGGCGTTTTCTTATTCGGCCCTGGTTCGGCCCTGGATGTTGTCACGATGGTTTCGTTGACCTGCCCTAAGGCCTTCTCCTAGGCTGAGTCCTGACCTTAAGGTTGAGGCTTGATTGGGACGCGTCTCGTCCCCGGGGGAGATCGTGTCGTGTCAGTGCTTGCAGATCCTAAAGCCGTTCAGGTCATTACAACCGGCGCGCTACGGGACGTGGCCGCCAGCGCCAGTGGCGCAACGATCTACGTCTCCAACGGCGAGGGGTGGGTCACGGCGTTCAATGTGACGACGGGCGACGTCACGGGGCGGTGGAAGGTCGGGGCGAACCTTTCGGGCATGGATGTCTCGCCGGACGGTCGCTACCTTGTCGTTGGCGAGGCGCAGACCAGTAACGGCGCGGCCGTGGTTCATCGCCTGGATCTGACGACCGGCGAAATAAAGGACTTCTCCTTCGTCGTCGGTCTATCGGCGAGCGGCTTCTACGACGTGGCTTGGGGCAAGGACGGCACGGTCCTGGTCACCCAGTACGCCTATCTGACCCAGGGCGCGCTGTGGACGTTGGACACGACGACAGGTCAGTTCTCGAAGGTCAGCGGCGACATCAGTCAGGGCGGCGTCCTTTCGGTCTCCGAGGATCGGAGCAAGATCCTCTACGGGTCTGACAGCGCGCAGGGCGGGTCGCTCTATGTCTATGACGTGACGACCAAGACGACGGCGACGATCCCGAACAACACCAACTATTACAACAGCGGCTATCAGGCCATCTCGGGCGCGGGTCAGATGCTGGCCCAAGCCCTATACGGCGCGGTCCGGATCTATGACTTCAGCAATAAGCTCGTCGCCGACCTAACGGCGCTCCACCCTGAAATCAAGTTCGTCACGGCCGGGGTCGAATTCAGTGCTGATGGCTCCAAGCTTTACGTGCTCGACACCCAACAGGACCGCATCCTGCAGATGTCGACCCGCGATTGGGCCATCGAGCGTTCGATCCGCCTGGGGGCTGAGGTCGGCGACAACTATGTGGGTTCTGGGGCCTATGGCGACCGGCTGACCCTGTCGGCGGATGGCAACTATCTGGTGGTGTTCTCTGGCTCGACCGTGACGTCCGTCAACGTGAAGCTTGCTTGGGACCCAGGCACCGACAAGGCCGACGTTCTGACCGGCGACGCCGGGGCCAACATCATCTACGGTTTCGGCGGCAACGACGTCATCGACGGCGGCGCGGGGAACGACAGCCTCTACGGCGATGCGGGCGACGATACCCTCATCGGCGGCTTGGGCGATGATTACCTGGACGGCGGCTACGGGATCGACACGGCCGACTACAGCGGCGCCACCGGCGCGATCAACGTCGGGCTGGGCTACTACAGCCAGGACGCGGGCGTGATGGGCCGCGACTCGCTGATCTCGATCGAGAACATCAAGGGATCGGCGTTCGCAGACTGGATCGCCGGCACCGACGGCGTGAACGTGATCACCGGCGGCGCCGGCGATGACACGATCAATGGCCGTGGCGGCGATGACGTTTTGCGCGGCGAGGCCGGCGACGACATTCTGATCGGCGGCGCCGGGGCCGACACTATCGACGGCGGCGATGGCAACGACATCTTGGCCTTCGATGATATCTACACCAGCATTCAGGTCGATCTTGGCAAGGCGGGTCCCCAGAATACCCGTGGTGACGGGGTCGACACCCTGATCAGCATCGAGGGCGTTAAAGGGACGGGCTATCGAGATATTCTGGTCGGCTCGGACGGCGCGAACACGTTCGAGGGACGCGGCGGCGATGACATTATCGATGGCAAGGGCGGGATCGACACCGCGGTCTACGACGGGAATTCAACCGACTACACGTGGACGCACAACGCCAACGGCTCGTGGACCGTAAGAGACTCCCGCGCCAATTGGACCGGTACAGACACGCTGCTGAACGTCGAGATTCTCAAGTTCAAGGACAAGAGCGTCACGCTGTCGTCCGATACGACCGCCACCGTCGGCGACGTCTATCGGCCCGATGTGGTCCAGCGCCTCGCGACGAGCAGCAGCTTTGGCTTCGACGCCACGATCAGCATCGATGGTAAGACGATCTTCTCGGCTTCGTCCGGCGGCTATGTGGACGCTTTCGACGTCGCCAGCGGCGATCTGAAAGGGCGCTGGAAATTGGGCGAGACGGCGGGCGCCCTGGACGTCTCGCCCGATGGCCGATACCTGTTCGCGGTCGGCGAGGTCAAGGAAAGCAATTCCGACCCGAACGCCTACCAGGGCATCGCCACGCTTCACCGCCTTGACCTCGTGACGGGGGCGGTGGCGGATTACACCTTGCCGGTGTCGGGAAACTTGCGAGGCTTCCAGGACGTCGCCGTAGGCGCCAACGGCGTCGTTCTTCTGACCCAAGCCGCCACCACGGGGGCGACCGCTCTGTGGACTCTGGATGTCTCGACGGGGCAATTCACCGATTCGCCCGGCTACGGCTCTAGCGGCGCGCTGACCGTCTCGGCGGACCGATCCAAGATCCTGTTCGTCCCCGGATCCATCGATAGCGCGCCGATGTACGTCTACGACGTCGCCTCCGCGTCGCTCACGCAAAAGGTCTTCGGGGGCTTCTTCAACGCGGGCATCCAGGCGATTTCGGCCACAGCGAGGCTGATGACGATGGCCGGTTACAATCAGGCTCGCGTGTTCGACCTGAACGGCAACTTCATCGTCGATCTGGCCGCGGTCCACCCCGAACTGAGCAAGTCGATCCAGGGCCTGGCCTTCAGCGCCGACGGTTCCAAGCTCTTCGTGGTCGACAAGGACATGAGCCGCATTCTTCAGCTGTCGACCAAGGACTGGTCGATCGAGCGAGGCGTCGCCATCCCTTACGAAAAGGGCGTCATCGAGTGGAATACACCCGTCACATCGATCGGGGACCGCATAACGCTGTCGTCGGACGGGCGCTATATGCTGTTGCTTCCCGGCTCGACGGTTGTGTCGATCGACCTGCAGGCCAACTGGGTTTCGGGGTCCGACAAGGCCGACGTCGTCACGGGCGACGACAGCGCCAACACCATTTTCGGATTCTCCGGCAACGACGTCATCGATGGAGGCAAAGGCGATGACATACTCTATGGCGACGGCGGCGATGACCGCCTGATCGGCGGCGAAGGGAACGACACGTTCCATGGCGGCGATGGCGTAGACACCGTCGATTACAGCACCGCGGCGGCGGCCGTGACGATCGATCTGACCCGCAGTTCGTCCCAGCAGGACACGCGAGGCGCGGGCCTCGACACCATCTGGTACGACATCGAGAATCTCATCGGCTCGAGGTTCGACGACACGCTGCGGGGCGGCTACACGGCGAACACGCTGAACGGCGGCGCCGGCGACGACACGATCTACGGAGGCGGCGGCAGCGACATCCTGCAGGGCGGCGCCGGGAACGACGTGCTGAACGGCGAGGCGGACGACGACAGCTATGACGGCGGCGACGGCTTCGACACTGTAACTTACGAGAGCGCCTCCTCAGGCGTCACGGTCGACCTGACCAAGATCGGACCGCAGAACACCCGCGGCGGCGGCGTCGAGACACTGGCCAACATCGAGTCTCTGAAGGGCTCGGCCTTTGCCGATACGCTGACCGGCGACGACGGTGCCAATACGCTGAACGGCGGGGCGGGGGCCGACTCCCTGTCCGGCGGAGGCGGCGATGATCTGCTGATCGGCGGCGCGGGCGACGATACGCTGGATGGCGGCGCGGGCGCGGATACGGTGCGCTACTACGGATGGGCTAACGATTATTCCGTGGTCACCAACACCGACGGCTCGGTGACCGTGACAGACCTGCGTGGCGGATCGCCGGATGGAGTCGATCGGCTGATCGGCCTCGAAAAGATCATTTTCCGACCAGAGCCGACCGCAGGCGAGTTGAACTATGAGTTGTCCTCCATCCTGAGGGGGTCAAGCTATGACCCCAAGATCACGGCGCTTGCCGCAAGCATTTCGAGTGACTGGGCCGCCGGAAAGCTCACTCTCGATCAGGTCACGGCAGAAGTGGTCAAGGCGGCGGGCGCCACCACGTCTGTCGCAACCCTGGCCTATGAGTTCTTCACGGGTAAGATCCCGGGGCGAGCCGGCGTCGATTATCTCGTCTCGACCTACGGCGGGAACGTCAACAATCTCAACAGCGCCTATTACCAGTCGTTCAATCTGGAGAACCGCTACATCAACTTCGCGGTGAACCTGGGGAAGGTGGGCGAGGGCAAGGATGCGTTTGCGGCCAAGTACGGAGCGCTGACGCTCTTCGACGCGACGCGCGAGGCCTACAAGACCATTTTCGGCGCGGCGCCGACCGACGCCAAGATCCACGCCATGATCGACAGCCGGGTCGACTATTTCGCGGCCTATGGCGGCGACGGCGCGAATGGGATCGGGACCAAGGCGGCGATGGTCGGCTGGCTTCTCGCCGAGGCGCAGAAGGCCGACCTCGGCGTCATGGTGAGATCCAACGACGCCTGGCTCACCGATCTCGCCGACGGCTCGGCGCCGTTCGCGATCGATATCCTTGATCCCGCCAAGGGCTACTACAAGGCCGACTT
Source organism: Caulobacter segnis ATCC 21756 (assembly GCF_000092285.1). Lineage (NCBI taxonomy): Bacteria > Pseudomonadati > Pseudomonadota > Alphaproteobacteria > Caulobacterales > Caulobacteraceae > Caulobacter > Caulobacter segnis. The sequence continues at coordinate 1,382,232 of NC_014100.1, forward strand.
CGTCTTCGGCGGAACATGACGGCCGGGACGGCCATCGGCCGTCCCGACGCAACGGCTTACTTGGGCTCGATCGGCGACGTGGTCGACGAGGTCATGGGATCGGTCGGCGTCGCCGGTGTGGGCAGGGTCGAGCCGTTCGGCTGCGTCCCGCCATCGGTCGGCGGCGTCGAGGGCATGCTCGATCCGGACATCGGCGGGTTCACCGACGCGCCCATGGAGCTCGACGAAGAGCCCATGGTTCCCATCGACGACGAGTCCGTCGAGGAGCCGCTCATGGCGCCGCTGTTCATGGCCGGTGCGGTCGCCGAGGTGTCGGTCGACATGCCGGTCTGCGCGGTCGACGATCCCGCCCACCAGTCCTTCGTGGCGCGCGCCTTGGGCGAGGCCTTCGTATAGGCGTTGAGCTGCGAGTAGGGGATCGGCTGCTTGGGGCCGGCCGTGACGGACGACTTGGACTGGGCGAGGGCTGCGCCGCCGCCGAGCAACATCGAGAGCGCCGCTGTCGCGGCGAGCGTCTTGGTCAACATCGTGGATTCTCCGGGGTCTGGGACGACGCCTTGGAGCGCCAAGCATGCAAACGCCTGACGCGCGCGCGTGTTCACAGCCTGGCCATAAGGGCGAAACGCCAAGGTCAGGCTTGTCACCGCCTCGTGATCCGGCTTCCCTGGCGAGGGCGCCACAAGCCGCTTAGCTCTGGCTTGAAGCGAGAAAGCCGTTAGCCTCGCGACGCGTCTGATGGAGGAAACGATGCCCGACAGCGGCAAGCCGATCGACAAGCCCCACGTCCTGCTGTCGCACGAGATGCTGATGCCGCTGCAGCCGCTGCTGGAGGGCGCCTACGTGGTGCACCGCCTGTGGGACTACCCGGACCGGCTGGCCTTCCTGGAGGGGCCGGGCCTTGGCGTGAAGGCGATCGTCCACGCGGGTGAGATGCCTCTGAGTCCGGACATGCTCTCGGAAATGCCGCAACTGGGCCTGATCGCCTGTGTCAGCGTGGGTTACGACGGCGTGGACGTGCCCTGGTGCAAGGCGCACGGCATCGCCGTGACCCACTCGACCGGTCTCAACGCCGCGGACGTCGCCGACCACGCCGTGGGCCTGGTGCTGGCCGCCTGGCGCGGGATCGTCGAGGGCGACCGGCGGATCCGCGCCGGCCATTGGAGCCACGCCGAACGCATGGCGCCGCGCCACGGCCTGCGCGGCCGCAAGGCGGGGATCGTCGGCTTGGGGCATATCGGCGAGGCCGTCGCCCGACGGCTCTCGGCCTTCGAGATGAAGATCGCCTGGTGGGGGCCGCGCGCCAAGGACAGCGACTACCGCCGCGCCGACAGCCTGATGGCCCTGGCGCGCGAGAGCGACGTGCTGGTCGTCTGCGCGCGGCCGGACTCCGAGAACCGTCATATGATCGACCAGGCCGTGATCGAGGCTGTTGGCGCGCAGGGACTGATCGTCAATGTCGCGCGCGGCGCGCTGATCGACGAGGACGCCCTGATCGCGGCGCTGAAATCCGGCGCCCTGGGCATGGCCGCGCTGGATGTCTTCGAGCACGAGCCGACGCCGGCCGCGCGCTGGGAAGGCGTCCCGCACGTGGTGCTGACGCCGCACACGGCCGGCGCGACGCTGGACAGCATCCCGGCCATGGTCAACCTGACCCTGGAAAACCTGCGCCGCTATTTCCACGGCGAGCCGCTGGCGACGCCGGTGGCGGCCTAGGGGGGGCTTAACCTTGTTTGGTCAGGTCTGCTTAACGCTTCCAACCCAGGTTGCTGCGAAGCACCAAGGGAAGCCGCCATGCAGGTCTCGGCCGTCAACGTCGCCAGCTATACGCCCAGGGCGAAGCCCGCCACGGACTCCAGTCCGCCTCCGGCGCCTGTCGCGGATTTGACTCAGTTGGCGGTGGCGCAGACGAACGTCAAAATGGCGGCGGCGGCAGGCGCGGCTCTTGGCCAGGTCACTGCCGAACTCAGCGGAACACTGGTCAACATCTCGGCCTGAGGCCCAGGCTGCCTCCGCGCGCTCCGCAAAGGATCGCCAACGCGCCAGCCCCTGATAGGGTGTGGATGGGCAAGCGTGGAGAAATCGACCGATGGCCAAGGTTCTCGGATTGGGCGGGGTGTTCTTCAAGGCCGAGGATCCCAAGGCCGTACGAGACTGGTACGCGCGTGTGCTGGGGTTCGAGGTTCACGACTGGGGCGGCGCGCTGTTCGAAGCGCCCAAGGGCAGCCAGGCGACCTGGTCGCCGTTCGCCGCCGACACCGACTATTTCGCGCCGTCCGCCTCGCCGTTCATGATCAATTTCATTGTCGATGATATTGATGGCGTTCTCGCGCGCGCCGCCGCCGAGGGTGTCGAGCCGTTGGGCCGGCAGGACGAAGGCTATGGGCGGTTCGCCTGGCTGATGGACCCGGCCGGGGTGAAAATCGAGCTTTGGGAGGCCGCCAAGGCCGAGCCAGGGGCATAAATTCCTCTTGCCAAAACGGACATAAAGATATCTTTATGTCCCCATGAAGTTGAACGCCGAACAGGTCGTTGAGATCTTGCGCGCCGCCGGCGAGTCCACGCGTCTGCGGCTGCTGGCCCTGCTGGCGGCCGAGGAGCTGTCGGTGCTGGAGCTGTGCCGCATCCTCGACCAGAGCCAGCCGCGCGTGTCGCGTCACCTGAAGCTTCTGGCGGAGGCCGGCCTCGTCGAGCGGTTCCCGGACGGCGCCTGGGTGTTCTATCGCCTGGCCGCCAAGTCGCCCGGCCGGTTCCTGGTCGAGCAGGCGCTGGATCTGATCGACGACGCCGATCCCGTCATCCGCCTGGACGCCGACAAGCTGGCCGCCGTGCGCGCCGAGCGTTCGATGGACGCTCAGGCCTATTTCGCCCGCAACGCCGCGCGCTGGAACGAGATCCGTTCGCTGTACGTCGACGAGGCCGAGGTCGAGGCCGCGATCCTGCGCGCGACACCGGCGAGGGGCCGTTCGACGAGATGGTCGACCTGGGCGCGGGCGCGGGGCGCATGCTGACCTTGCTAGGCAAGCGCGCCAGCAACGCCCTGGGTCTGGATCTCTCCCAGCAGATGCTGAACATCGCGCGCGACGAGGTCTCCAAGGCGGGCCTCGCCAGCTGCGAGCTGCGCCACGGCGACATCTTCCGGACCGGCCTGCCGGGCGGTTGCGCCGACCTCGTCACCGTTCACCAGGTGCTGCACTATCTGTCCGACCCCGCCAACGCCGTGGCCGAGGCCGCGCGCCTGGTCGCGCCCGGCGGCCTCTTGCTGATCGCCGACTTCGCCCCGCACGACCACGAGTTCCTGCGCGAGGTCCACCAGCATCGCCGCCTGGGCTTCGAGGACAGCGAGATCGTTCCGTGGCTGCGCGCCGCCGGCCTCCAGCTCGAGAACAATATCGCCCTGCCGCCCTCCACGGGCGAGGGCCTGACCGTCAAGATCTGGACCGCGCGCCGGCCCCAGAGCGTCGCCGCCGAAAGGACCGCCGCATGACCCTTCCGCCCACCCGCCGCGTGATCGGTCCCGTCGCCCGCGCCGGCGAGCGGAGTCAAAACCAGAACGGGGGTCGCCCGCGCGTCTCGTTCGAGTTCTTCCCGCCCAAGACGCCGCAGATGGAAGAGAGCCTGTGGCAGGCGATCACCCGCCTGGCGCCGCTAGACCCCGCCTTCGTCTCGGTCACCTATGGCGCCGGCGGCTCGACGCGCGAGCGCACCCACCGGACGGTCAAGCGCATCCTGGACGAGACGAGCCTCAAGCCCGCCGCCCACCTGACCTGCGTCGGCGCCTCGCGCGCCGAGGTCGACGAGGTGATCCGCGACTACTGGGACATCGGCGTCCGCCACATCGTTTCGCTGCGCGGCGACCCGCCTCCGGGCGAGGGCGGCATCGGCGGCGTCTACGTCCCGCGCGAGGACGGCTACGCCAACGCCACCGAACTGACCAAGGCCGTGCGCGCGATCGGGCCGTTCGAGGTGCTGGTCGGGGTCTATCCGGAAAAGCATCCGGAGAGCCCGTCGCTGGAGCACGACATCGACGTCTTGAAGCAGAAGGTCGACGCCGGCGCGACGCTGGGCATCAGCCAGTTCTTCTTCGATCTCGACGCCTTCCTGCGCTATGTCGACAAGGTCCGCGCGGCCGGGATCACGATCCCGATCGTGCCCGGGATCATGCCGGTGACCAACTTCACCGGTCTGAAGAAGATGGCCGCCGCCTGCCAGACCACCATTCCCGGCTGGCTGGCCAACCTGTTCGACGGGCTGGAGAACGACGCCGAGACCCGCCGCCTGATCGCCTGCTCGGTGGCCACCGAGATGTGCGCCAAGCTGCAGGAACAGGGCTTCGAGGACTTCCACTTCTACACCCTGAACCGCGCGGATCTGGTCTACGCCATCTGCCGCGTGCTGGGCCTGCGCGAGGTTTCGCCCGCCGCTTCCGAGGTCGCCGCATGACGCTGCTAGCGCCCCCTCCGTCTCGTCGCGTATCCGCGCCGATCCACCTACCCCGTTGCTCGGGGGAGGATGCAACCGTTTCCTCCTCACCCGCGAAGCGGGGGGTGTGGCGCGATGCGAAGCATCGTGTCGGAGGGGGCGCTCTGGCCGCGCTGGCGACGCTGCTCCTGGCGCTCGCGCCCGCGGCCCACGCCGACATGCCCGCCAACTGGACCAAGCCGACCAAACCCTACCGCGTGGTCGGCAACATCTATTACGTGGGCACCGAGGGGATCTCGTCCTGGCTGATCACCTCATCCGAGGGCCATGTCATCCTGGACGGCGGCCCCAACGCCGAGACTGGCAAGCAGATCGAGCGCAACATCGCCTCGCTGGGCTTCCAGCTGGCCGATGTGAAGTTCCTGATCAACACCCACGCCCACTACGACCACGCGGGGGGCCTGGCGCAACTGAAGGCCGACATCCCGGCCGCCAAGCTGTGGATCTCGCGGGGCGACGAGCCGGCGATCGAGCAGGGCCACCACATCGGCGACAATGAGAACGGCCCGACCCCGATGCCGGCGGTGAAGGTCGATCGCGCGTTCGGCGACGGTCAGAAGCTGAAGCTGGGCGAGACGAGCCTCGTCGCCCACCTGACGCCCGGCCACACCATCGGCTGCACCACCTGGACGACGGCGGTGATCGAGAAGGGGCGGCCGCTGAACGTGACCTTCCCGTGCTCGCTGTCGGTGGCCGGCAACATGCTGGTCGGCAACAAGGGCCACAAGACGATCGTCGCCGACTATCGCGCCAGCTTCGCGACGATGCGGGCCATTCCGACCGACGTCGTGCTGCCCAGCCACGAGGAGCAGGGCGACCTCTTGGCCAAGCGTCAGAAGCAGCTGCGCGGCGATCCGAACGCCTTCGTCGATCCGACCGAGATGGGGCGGTTCGTCGACGGCTACGAGGCCGCTTTCAACAAGGGGCTGGCGCGCCAGCAGGGCGTTGGAGGCGCGCAATGAGAGCGCCCCCTCCGTCTCGTCGCTACGCGCCGATCCACCTCCCCCGTCGCACGGGGGAGGATGCAACTGTTTCCTCCTCACCCGCAAAGCGGGGGAGGTGGCGCGCCGCGGATACGCGGCGTGACGGAGGGGGCGCTTGCGCCTCGGAGTTCTGCCGATGACCGACCTGTCCATCCGCGCGAACCGCGTCGCCGCGCTCAAGGCCGCCGCCAAGGAGCGTATCCTCATTCTCGACGGCTCCTGGGGCGTGATGTTCCAGAAGAAGGGCCTGACCGAGGCCGACTACCGCGCCGACCGCTTCGCCGCCCACGACGGCCAGATGAAGGGCAACAACGACATCCTGTGCCTGACCCGGCCGGATCTCGTGGCCGAGCTGCACGACGCCTATTTCTCGGCCGGCGCCGACATCTCCGAGACCAACACCTTCTCGGGCACCACGATCGCCCAGGCGGACTATCACCTGTCGGCCCAGGACGTTTGGGACATCAACCTCGAGGGCGCAAGGATCGGTCGCTCGGTGGCCGATCGCTGGAACGCCGAGAACCCGGAGCGCCCGAAGTTCATCGCCGGCTCGATCGGGCCGCTGAACGTCATGCTGTCGATGTCGTCGGACGTGAACGATCCCGGCGCGCGCAAGGTGACCTTCGACCAGGTCTACGAGGCCTATCGCCAGCAGGTGGACGCGCTCTACCAGGGCGGGGTCGACCTCTTCCTGATCGAGACGATCACCGACACCCTGAACTGCAAGGCCGCGATCAAGGCGATCCTGGACTGGCGCGACGAGGGCCACGAGGAGCTGCCGATCTGGATCAGCGGCACCATCACCGACCGCTCGGGCCGCACCTTGTCGGGCCAGACGGCCGAGGCCTTCTGGAACAGCGTCAAGCACGCCAAGCCGTTCGCGGTGGGCTTCAACTGCGCCCTGGGCGCTGATTTGATGCGCCCGCACATCGCCGAGATGGCCCGCGTCGCCGACACTCTGGTCGCGGCCTACCCGAACGCCGGCCTGCCCAACGCCATGGGCCAGTACGACGAGGAGCCGCACCAGACCGGCCACGCCCTGCACGAATGGGCCAAGGACGGCCTGGTCAACATCCTGGGCGGCTGCTGCGGCACGACGCCGGACCACATCCGCCACGTCGCCGACGAAGTGCGCGGCGTGAAGCCCCGCCAGATCCCCGAGCGCCCCAAGGCCATGCGCCTGGCGGGCCTCGAACCGTTCGAGTTGGCTTAGAGTTTCGCGTCCCTTCTCTCTCCCTTCCCCTTTGATGGGGAAGGGGTAGGGGATGGGGTGACAGCGCTTCAGACTAGGACGCCGTGGTCGGGACAGGCCGCCGCGTCACCCCACCCCACCCCCTCCCCGTCAAGGGGAGGGGACAGAGCTATCTGGACTTCCCGCCTATGAGACCCGTCTTCGTCAACATCGGTGAGCGCACCAACGTCACCGGCTCGGCCAAGTTCAAGAAGCTGATCGTCGAGGGGAACTATCCCGAGGCGCTGTCGGTCGCGCGCCAGCAGGTCGAGGCCGGCGCCCAGGTCATCGACGTCAACATGGACGAGGGCCTGCTGGATAGCCAGCAGGCCATGGTCACCTTCCTGAACCTGATGGCCGCCGAGCCCGACATCGCCCGCGTGCCGGTGATGATCGACAGCTCCAAGTGGGAGGTGATCGAGGCCGGTCTGAAGTGCGTCCAGGGTAAGGCGATCGTCAATTCGATCAGCCTGAAGGAAGGCGAGGAGAAGTTCCTCCAGCAGGCCAAGCTGTGCCTGCGCTACGGCGCGGCGGTGGTGGTCATGGCCTTCGACGAGGTCGGTCAGGCCGACACCGAAAAGCGCAAGGTCGAGATCTGCGAGCGGGCCTACAACACCCTGGTCGACAAGGTCGGCTTCCCGCCCGAGGACATCATCTTCGACCCCAATATCTTCGCCGTGGCGACGGGGATCGAGGAGCACGACAACTACGCCGTCGACTTCATCGAGGCCACGCGCCGCATCAAGCAGATGCTGCCCTACGCGCGGGTGTCTGGCGGGGTGTCGAACGTCTCGTTCAGCTTCCGCGGCAACGAGCCGGTGCGCCGGGCGATCCACTCGGTGTTCCTGTACCACGCCATCAACGCCGGCATGGACATGGGCATCGTCAACGCCGGCGACCTGCCGGTCTATGACGACATCGATCCGGCCCTGCGCGAGGCGGTCGAGGACGTGATCCTCAACCGTCCGCAGCGTGATCCGAACCAGACCAACACCGAACGCCTGGTCGAGATGGCCCCCCGCTACAAGGGCGAGAAGGGCCAGCAGCAGGTCGCCAACCTGGCGTGGCGCGAGGGCACGGTGAACGAGCGCCTGACCCACGCGCTTGTCCACGGCATCACCGAATTCATCGAGGCCGACACCGAGGAGGCGCGTCTCGCCGCCGAGCGTCCGCTGCACGTGATCGAGGGCCCGCTGATGGACGGCATGAACGTCGTCGGCGACCTGTTCGGCGCGGGCAAGATGTTCCTGCCGCAGGTCGTGAAGTCGGCCCGCGTCATGAAGCAGGCCGTGGCCTGGCTGATGCCGTTCATGGAGGCCGAGAAGGAAGGCCAGGTCCGCCAGGCCGCCGGCAAGGTGCTGATGGCGACCGTCAAGGGCGACGTCCACGACATCGGCAAGAACATCGTCGGCGTCGTGCTGCAGTGTAACAACTACGAGGTCATCGACCTGGGCGTCATGGTGCCCGCCGACCGCATCCTGGACGAGGCCAAGAAGCACAAGGTCGACATGATCGGCCTGTCGGGCCTGATCACCCCGTCTCTGGACGAGATGGTGTTCGTGGCCGCCGAGATGGAGCGCCAGGGCTTCGACATTCCGCTGCTGATCGGCGGCGCCACCACCAGCCGCACCCATACGGCGGTCAAGATCGAGCCGGCCTATCGTCGGGGTCCGACGACCTATGTCGTCGACGCCAGCCGCGCGGTCGGCGTGGTCTCGGGCCTGCTGTCGGAAGGCGAGCGCGACCGGATCATCGCCGAGACCCGCGCCGACTACGTCAAGGTCCGCGAGCAGTACGCGCGCGGCCAGAGCAACAAGGCCCGGGCCTCGATCCAGGAGGCCCGCAAGCGCGCCTTCGCCATCGACTGGAAGGGCTACACGCCGCCGAAACCCGCCTTCATCGGTACACGGACCTTCGAGCCGTCGCTGGCGGAACTCGTGCCGTTCATCGACTGGTCGCCGTTCTTCGCCAGCTGGGAGCTGATTGGCCGCTTCCCGCAGATCCTGGAGGACGACGTGGTCGGCCAGGCCGCCACCGACCTCTATCGCGACGCCCGCGCCATGCTGGACAAGGTGGTCGCCGAGAAGTGGTTCGGCGCCAAGGGCGTGATCGGCTTCTGGCCGGCCCAGGCCCAGGGCGACGACATCGTGCTCTACACCGACGACACGCGCACGGCCGAGTTCTCGCGCCTGCACACCCTGCGCCAGCAGATGGACAAGGGCGAAGGCAAGCAGAACGTCGCCCTGTCGGACTTCGTCGCGCCGATCGGGCAGGGCGCGGACTATGTCGGCGGCTTCGCGGTCACGGCCGGCCATGGCGAGGACGAGATCGTCAAGCGCTTCAAGGACGCCGGCGACGACTACAACGCCATCATGGCCTCGGCACTGGCCGACCGCCTGGCCGAAGCCTTCGCCGAGTGGCTGCACTACAAGGCCCGCGTCGAGCTCTGGGGCTACGCCCCCGACGAGGCGGCCGACACCGAGGTGATGATCGCCGAGAAGTACCAGGGCATCCGCCCGGCGCCCGGCTATCCCGCCCAGCCCGACCACACCGAGAAGGGCACGCTGTTCAAGCTGCTCGACGCCGAGGCGGCCACCGGCCTGCAACTGACCGAGAGCTACGCCATGACCCCCGGCGCGGCGGTCTCGGGTCTCTATTTCAGCCATCCGCAGGCGCACTATTTCGGCGTCGGCAAGATCGACGCCGACCAGGTCGAGGACTACGCCCGCCGCAAGGGCTGGGACCTGGCCACGGCCGAGCGCTGGCTCTCGCCGATCCTGAACTACGACCCGCTGGCCCGGGCGCGCGGCGCGGCGGCTTAAGGATCGAAAATCCTCCCCCCAGAGGGGGAGGATTGCGAACCGTGATATCCGAACGCATGCTCCTCCCAACGGATAACGGGAGGGGACGACATGGAACGCTCGGGCGTCAGCCGGCGGGCGCTGGGGGCTCTGGCCCTGGGCGGCGCGGCCATGGGGCTGTCGGGGTGCGAGGGGCCGGGCGAGACCGACCTCAACCCCAAGAGTCGCCAGTTTCCCAAGGACTTCGTTTGGGGCGTCGCCACGGCCGCCTTCCAAACCGAGGGCTCCCAGACCGCCGACGGGCGCGGGCCCAGCGTCTGGGACCTGTTTGAGAAGGTCCCTGGTCACGTCAAGGACGGTTCGGACGCCACGGTCGCCACCGACAGCTATCGCCGCTTCCAGGAGGACGTCGACCTGATCGCCGGGGCGAGCCTCGACGCCTACCGCTTCTCGATCAGCTGGTCGCGCGTCCTGCCGGCCGGCGAGGGGGCGGTGAACGCGGCGGGGCTGGACCACTATTCGCGGCTGGTCGACGCCTTGCTGGCCAAGGGCGTCACGCCCTACGCCACGCTGTTTCACTGGGACTTGCCGCAAGGCCTTCAGGACAAGGGCGGCTGGAAGAACCGCGACACCGCCCAGCGCCTGGCCGACTACGCCCACGCGGTGGTCGAGCGTCTCGGCGACAGGCTCAAGAACTACATCGTCCTGAACGAGGCCGCGGTGCACGCCGTCTTCGGCCACGTCTTGGGCGAGCACGCGCCGGGACTGAAGGACGACAAGCTGCTCGGCCCGGTGATCCACCACATGAACCTCGGCCAGGGGCTGGCCATGCAGGCCCTGCGGGCGGGCGGCAAGGACCTCAAGGTCGGCACCACCATGGCGCTGCAGCCTTGCCGTCCGGCCGGCGGTCCGTGGGCGATCTGGAACCGGCTGGCGTCCGACGGGCTCGACGCGCTGTGGAACGGCGCTTGGCTCGATCCTCTGTTCAAGGGGACCTATCCGAAGGCGATGGACGACTTTCTGGTGGGCGTCGTGCGCGACGGCGACCTCGCCAACATCCGTCAGCCGGTCGATTTCCTGGGCGTGAACTACTACGCCCCGGCCTATGTGCGGCTGGATCTGAACGCGCCCGGCAAGATCGCCCAGGCCGCGCCGCCGAAGGGCGCCGAACTGGACGCCTTCGGCCGTCACATCGATCCGTCAGGTCTGTTCGAGGTGCTGAACCGCGTCCGCCGCGACTATGGCGCGCCGCCCATGCTGGTCACCGAGAACGGCTGCTCGGACCCGTTCGGCCCGGGGCCGGGTATCCTCGACGACCAGTTCCGCATCACCTATCTGCGCCGCCACCTGCAAGCCGTGCTGGCGGCGCGCGAGGCCGGCTGCGACGTGCGCGGCTATTTCGAGTGGACCCTGATCGACAACTTCGAATGGGACCTCGGCTACACCTCGAAGTTCGGCCTGGTGGCGATGGACCGCGCGACGGGCGTGCGAACGCCAAAGGCCTCGTACCGGTGGTTCAAGGCCTTGGCGGAGAGCGGGGTGTTGGCGAGCTGACAGATCCTCCCCCGCGCCGCGGGGGAGGTGGCCCAGAGGGCCGGAGGGGGCTAGCGCCGCGTTCGCCGAGCTCGCCCCCTCAGTCGCTTCGCGACAGCTCCCCCGCATCGCGGGGAAGCAACAATCAATTCGGCTTGCAGATCAGCACGTCGCGGCCGCCGCGCTTGGCGGGGAGCAGGCTGCCGGCGCAGGGAACCGGATTGACGGGATCGACGATGATCTCGCCGCCGCCGATCGGCGGGAGCTTCTTGGCCGGCGCGGCCGCCGGCTTGGCCTTCGGCATGGCGGTCGTCGCCGCGGGCGTGGCGGCCGCTGGCTTCGGAGCGGGGGCCTCGGCGACGGGCTGCGGCGCCGGCGTTTCTGGCTGGGCCGGCGCGGGGGTCTCCGGCTGGGCCGGCGGCGGCGAGGTCGGTGTCGGCGTCGTCGCCGAGCCCGCGGCGTTGTAGTTCAGCGCGCGACCCAGAATGGATGACTTCATCTCCAAGGTCTTGGCGCGCTTCTCGCAGTCGCCGGGCGGGCTCCAGCTCATCCACATCTGGGCCAGACGCGCCTTGTCGACCGAGGCCGCGCCTTGCCAGACAGCCGCGCCGCGCTTGACCTGGGCGCCGCCGTATTCGGAGATCGGGCGGGGGCTGGCCTTCTCGGCCGCCGTAATGGCCGAGGCGAAGGTCTTGAGGTCCTTCTGGGCCTGGGCGCGCATTTCCGGATAGGTCTTCAGCGCGGCCTGAACGCCGTCGGGGCCAGGGAACGCCTTCTCGATCCGCGTCACCTCGGGCATCACCTGATCATAGAGCGAAGCGTAGCCGCCGAGGGCGCCGTAGCACCAGGCGACATAACCGTACTCATCGGTTGGCGGAGCGTTGGGGGACGTCTGGGCGCTCGCCTGGCCGTCTTGGGCCAGCAGGGCGAGGGCGAGAAAGAGGGCGTTCGCCATGCGGCGGAGGTCCTTTCGAGTAATCGTATGGAGTGACTAGAGCATTTCGGTCCGGATTGGGACCGTTGCATGGCGCGGAAGCGCCAAGCGGAGCCATAACGATCTGAACGCCATTCGGCTCCCGGACTACGACCATGCGCTTTCGCCGCATTGCAACGAAGTCATGTGAATGATCATTCTCAATGTGCTAGAAGCACCTTGTCGACGTGATCCGCATCGCCTCGATCTCCGTATTCACCTATGTCCGCTGGTTTCGAGGCGTTCATGAGCTTCTGGCGCAACATTGCGAGCATCGCGGCCCGGCGCCTCGACCTAGCGGACTGCACCGAATGTCCGGGCGGTCTCCCGGGCGAGGATCCGGCTTTCTCGACAGCCGTGACCGCGCTGGGCGCGAAGCTGGCCAAGGTCGACGGCCGCGCCGACGGCCACGAGTTCGCCGCCTTCACCGAGGTGTTCCAGCCCGACCCGGCCTCCGAGCCCAACATCCACCGCCTGTACGAGCTGGCGCGCCAGACCACGCACGGCTTCGAGAGCTACGCCAAGCGACTCGCCAAGCGCTACTCCAGTTGCCCTCAGCTTCTGGAGGACGTGGTCGACGGTCTGTTCCATATCGCCAAGGCCGACGGCGTCGTGACGACCGACGAGCTGGCCTATCTGGAGCGCGTGTCGAATCTGTTCGGCATGTCGCCGCTGGCCTTCCGCCGCCTGCGCGCCACGCACCTGGGCGTGGGCGCCGACGATCCCTATGCGATCCTGGACGTGCCGGCTGACGCCGACGACGCCACGGTCCACAAAGCCTGGAAGATCGCCTTGACCAGCGTTCACCCCGATCGCGCACGCGCGCGCGGCCTGCCTACGGAGTTCATCGAGGTGGCCGAGGCCAAGGCCGCCGCGATCAACGCCGCCTTCTCGACCGTGATGCGAGAACGTCGGGAACTGGGGCTCGCCGCCGCCGGTTGAGGTGAGGCGTTTGGTCTCGCTTCGGGCGAGGGAAAAAGGCTTTTCATCCGCGTTCGGCGGGTGTTCAGTTGATGTTCAGCGCTTGTGAACCACCTAAGAATGATCATGAGCGTGATGTGAGGACGCCGATGACCAACACCGCCGCAGTTTCGCCCTGGCGTAATCTCGCTTGGATCGCGGGCGCGCTCGCGACGTCGGCGGCCGTGGTGATCGGCGCGATCCTGGCCGTGGTCTTCGCCGCCACCGTGGTGGTGGTCGGCTTCATCGGCAGCGCCCTGTTCGGCCTGGCGGCCTTCGCGTTCCGCGGCCGCAAGGTCGCCGCCGCCCGCGACGCCGATCCCGGTCTGATCGAGGCCCGGAACGTCGGCGGCCATTCGTGGGTCGCCTACGGCTGGAACGAGCGGCCGTAAACTCAAAGCGCTAGCTTCCCCAACGTCGCGCTTGCCCCGGCCGCGCGCCTATCCCATCCTGCCTTTCAAACAAATGTTGGGAGGCAAGCATGATCGGTGTCGTCGCGACCCTGTACGTCCAGCCGGACAAGTCCGCTGAATTCGAGAAGGTGTTCCTGGACCTGGCCGCCAAGGTGAAGGCCAACGAGTCTGGCTGCCTCATGTACCAACTGACGAAGTCCAAGACCGAGGCCGGCGTCTACAAGGTGCTGGAGCTCTACGCCTCGGCCGACGCGCTCAAGCACCACGGCGGCACCGACTACTTCAAGGCCGCCGGCGCGGCGATGGGGCCGACCATGGCCGCCGCCCCGAACATCGAGTACCTCGACGCGGTGGAATAGGGCGATGGACCTGGCGTTCTCGGCCGAGGATCTGGCCTTCCAGCAAGAGGTGCGCGACTGGATCGCCACCGCCTATGACGACGACCTGCGCCGCCAGATGAGCCAGTCCAAGAACGGCTATCTGGACAAGGCCGGCCAGGTGAAATGGCAGAAGAAGCTCTTCGAGCGCGGCTGGGCGGCGCCCGACTGGCCCGTCGAGCACGGCGGCCCCGGCTTCACGGCCTCGCAGCGCTACATCTTCAACATGGAGATGAGCCTGGCCGGCGTGCCGACCTCGTCGCCGATGGGGCTGAAGATGGTCGCCCCGGTGATCATGGCGTTCGGGACCGACGAGCAGAAGGCCCAGCATTTGCCGCCGATCCTGCGGTCGGACATCTGGTGGTGCCAGGGCTATTCCGAGCCGGGCTCGGGCTCGGACTTGGCGTCGCTGCAGATGAAGGCCGAGCGCGATGGCGACGACTACGTCCTGAACGGCTCGAAGATCTGGACGACCCACGCCCAGTGGGCCGACTGGATGTTCTGCCTGGTTCGCACCTCGACGGAGGGACGGCCGCAGGAGGGCATCTCGTTCCTGCTGCTGCGGATGGACACGCCCGGGATCCAGATCAAGCCGCTGCCCACTCTGGACGGCCCGCCCGAGGGCGAGCAGGAGATCAACCAGGTCTTCTTCGACAATGTCCGCGTGCCCGTCGCCAACCGCATCGGCGAGGAGAACAAGGGCTGGACCTACGCCAAGTACTTGCTGGAATTCGAGCGCGGCAACGCCTACGCGCCCGGCCTCATGCACATGCTCAAGAAGGTCAAGCGCATCGCCGCCCTGGAGCTGGCCGATGACGGCGGACGGCTGATCGACGATCCTGACTTCCGCAACAAGATCAGCAACCTGGAGATCCAGGTGCAGGCGCTGAACGCCAGCGAGCTGCGGATCTTCTCCGGCCGCTCGGCGGGCAAGGCGATCGGCCCGGCCTCGTCCATGCTCAAATGCGTGGGCTCCGAGCATCAGCAGGCGATCACCGAACTGACCTTGGAGGCGGTCGGGACCTACGCCGCGCCGTTCGTGCGCGACTCCTGGTCCAAGAGCAACGAGGGCAGGGCGGGCCCCGACTACGCTGCGCCGGCCGCGCCGGCCTATTTCAGCTATCGCAAGACCTCGATCTACGCCGGATCCAACGAGATCCAGCGCAACATCATGGCCAAGATGGTGCTGGGGCTGTGAGGTCTAGCGCCCCCTCCGTCACGATGCTTCGCATCGCGCCACCTCCCCCGTTGCACGGGTGAGGATGGAGACCGTCATCCTCTCCCGCGTGCGGGGAGGTGGATCGGCGCGGATACGCGACGAGACGGAGGGGGCGCGCAAGTCGCCGAAGCTGCAGTATTTCTAACTGGCGCAATCAGCGAACAAATGTTTGGATCGCCAGCAACACCTTCTGTTCCGGATATCCCATGGCCATCGACGCCCTGTTCAAGCCCTTCGAGTTCAAGTCGCTGAAGCTGCCCAATCGGGTGGTCATGGCGCCGATGACGCGGTCGTTCTCGCCGGGCGGCGTGCCGACCGACGATGTCGCCGCCTACTACCGTCGCCGCGCCGAGAACCAGGTCGGACTGATCGTCACCGAGGGCACGGGCGTCGCCCGTCCCGCCTCGCTGAACGACGCCAAGGTGCCGCGCTTCCATGGCGAGAAGGAACTGGCGGGCTGGAAGAAGGTCGTCGACGAGGTCCACGCCGCCGGCGGCCTGATCGCGCCGCAGCTGTGGCACGTCGGCGCGGCGAAGGGGCCGGACCAGCTGGGCAAGGTGGACAGCCCCTCGGGTCTGTCGAAGGCCGGCGGCAACCCGTTCACCGAGCCGATGACCGACGCCGACATCGCCGACACCATCGCCGCCTTCGGCCAGGCCGCGGCCGACGCCAAGCGTCTCGGCTTCGACGCGGTCGAGCTGCACGGCGCCCACGGCTACCTGATCGACCAGTTCTTCTGGCCGGGCACCAATGTCCGCGCCGACAAGTGGGGCGGCCCGACGCTGGGCGAGCGCGGCCGCTTCGCCGCCGAGATCCTGAAAGCGGTCCGCGCCGCCGTCGGCCCGGACTATCCGGTGATCATCCGCCTGTCGCAGTGGAAGCAGCAGGACTACGCCGCCCGC
Source organism: Caulobacter segnis ATCC 21756 (assembly GCF_000092285.1). Lineage (NCBI taxonomy): Bacteria > Pseudomonadati > Pseudomonadota > Alphaproteobacteria > Caulobacterales > Caulobacteraceae > Caulobacter > Caulobacter segnis. Next base: position 1,398,103 of record NC_014100.1, read on the forward strand.
CTGGCGACCACCCCGCAGGAGATGGAGGCCTGGCTGCAGCCGCTGGCCGACGCCGGCGCCGACATCTTCCACTGCTCGCAACGCCGCTTCTGGGAACCGGAGTTCGAGGGCAGCGACCTGAACTTCGCCGGCTGGGCCAAGAAGCTGACCGGCGCACCGACCATCACCGTCGGTTCGGTGGGTCTGTCGGGCGAGTTCATCGCCGCGTTCGGCGGCGAGGGCAGCCAGCCCGCCTCGCTGGATCGCCTGCTCGAGCGCCTCGAGCGCGGCGAGTTCGACTTGGTCGGCGTGGGTCGCGCCCTGCTGCAGGATCCCGAATGGGTCGTGAAGGTCCACGAGGGCCGCAACGGCGAGCTGCAGAACTTCGAGCGCCAGGCGCTGGGGGTGCTGTACTAGGCGGCCGAAGATGCTCCCCCGCGATGCGGGGGAGCTGTCGCGGAGCGACTGAGGGGGCGAGCTGGATATCGGCCCAGTTAGCCCCCTCCGGCCCTCTGGGCCACCTCCCCCGCATCGCGGGGGAGGAACTATCCGTTGAAATTCAGCTTCAGCCCCGGCCTCGGCCAGCGGGCCTTGTAGAGCTTGCCGGTCCCCGAGGCGGTGATCCAGGCGTCGCGCATGTCGGCGCCGCCGAAGCAGATGTTGGTCACGATCACGTCCGGCACGGCGTAGTGCTCGGTCGAGCCGTCCGGGTCGAAGGCGGTGATCCCGCCGTTGATGATCGTCGCCACGCAGACCTTGCCGCCGGCCTCGACGGCCAGGCTGTCCAGCAGCTGGTAGCCCGGCAGGTTGCAGACCACGTTGCCCGGCTGCAACGGCGCGGGATCGGCCAGCACGCCCGGCGAGGCGACGTCGAACGACCACAGCCGTCCCAGCATGGTGTCGGCCATGTAGACCGTCTTCTCGTCCGGCGAGAGCCCCACGCCGTTGGGCGAGACGAAGTGGTCGCGCCAGCGGGTGATCTTCGAGCCGTCAGGGAGGGCGTAGTAGAGCGCGCCGAACTTCTTTCCGTCGGGCGTCGAGCAGCCGTGGTCTGTGAACCAGAACCCGCCGTGCTTGTCGAAGACGAGATCGTTGGGCCCGATCAGCGGCTTGCCGTCGCACGCGGCGTAGAGCGTCGTCACCGCGCCGGTCGCGAGGTCCACGCGTTGAATATAGCCGCCCGTGTGGGTCGGGGGCGTTGGTCCGGGAATGTTCAGGCCGTTGGCTTCGAAGAAGTGGAAGCTGCCGCCGTTGTTGGTGACATAGAGCGCCCCGTCGGGTCCGATCGCCGCGCCGTTCGGCCCGCCGCCCGTTTCCGCCACGGTCTCCTTGCGGCCGTCGGGCCAGACGCGCGTCAGGCGTTGGCCCTGGATCTCGGTGACGATGACCGAACCGTCGGCCATGGCCACCGGGCCTTCGGGAAACTGCAGGCCTTCGGCCACCAGCTGGATGTCCATCGCGCGTCTCTCCCTGTTCGCCTCTGCTGGGCGATGGAGAGACTATAAACGCGCGTTTGAACTTGGCGAGACTTCCGTACGGCGAGCCGCGACGGCCTACAGGTTCGACGACGCGGAGCGGGCGAGGTCTTGCTCGGACGGCGCGGTGAAGCGCGCCACGGCCGCCAGCAAGGCGTCGCGGACGATCGGCTTGGCCAGGTGGCCGTCCATGCCGGCGGCCACGCACCGCGCGACCTGTTCGGGCATGACGTCGGCGCTGAGCGCCAGGATGGGCACCCGAGCCTTGGTCCCGCCCATCGCCCGGATGGCGTTGGTGGCCGCCAAGCCGTCCATCACGGGCATGTGCACGTCCATCAGCACCAAATCGAAGTCCTGGTCGCGCAGCAGCGAGACCGCGCTCGCGCCATCCTCGGCGGTGATCACCTCATGCCCGCCCAAGGTCAGGAGGGCGCAGCCCAGCTCGCGATTGACGTGATGGTCGTCGACCAGCAGCACGCGGGCGCCTCGGGTGTCGCACGGCTTTGGCGCGGCCGCGTCCAGCCTGGGTGTTGGCTGAGCGGGATGGGCGGGCAGTTCGACCCAGAAGCAGGAGCCCCGACCCGGCGCGCTGACGACGCCGATCTCGCCGCCCATGCGGGTGACCAGCGCCTTGCTGATCGCCAGGCCCAGCCCGGTGCCGCCATAGCCGCGGCTGATCGAGCTGTCGGCCTGGGTGAAGCGTTGGAACAGACGCGCCTGCACGTCCGGCGCGATGCCGATACCGGTGTCCGAGACCTCGAACCGAAGCCGCCGCTCGGACAGCTCGAGACGCGCGGTCACGTGGCCGTCTCGGGTGAACTTGATCGCGTTGGAGAGAAGGTTCAGCAAGACTTGGCGCAGGCGCGTTTCGTCCAGCAGGAACAGCGCCTGCTTGTCGTCGCCTTCGATCTCCACCCGCAGGGCCAGGGTCTTGGCCTCGGCCGCCGGCGCGGCGATCGCCATGGCGTCGCGCAGCACCACCGCCGGCGCAAGCGGTTCGGGGTCCAGCTCCATCCGGCCGGCTTCCAACTTGGAGAAGTCGAGCAGGTCATTGACGATCTCGACCAGAGAGCGGCCCGCGCGTTCGATCAGGTCGAGGCGGCGACGGCTATCGGGCGACAGGCCAGGATCGGCGGCCACCAGGCCGGCGAAGCCGAGGATGCTGTTGAGCGGCGTGCGGATCTCGTGGCTGATGGTCGCCAGGAATTCGGACTTGGCCTTGTTGGCGGCCTGGGCGCTGGTCTCTGGGCGTCGCGGGCGGCGTCGCGGCCCCGCGCCATCAAGGCCTGCAGACGCTTTTGCCGTTCCAGGATCATGGCGGCGGTCAGGCACACCGCGAACAGCATGACGTGGAAGATGACCGCGTGGCGCAAGGGCGTCAGCGCCAGGTCGCGATCGATTCCGACCCGGTGAAGCACGGCGGGGATCGAGGCGGCCAGGGAGGCGATCACCAGGATCGCCGCCGCGCGCGGCCCGCCTCGGAACACGGCCAGCATGGCGGGGGCGAACAGCAGGGCCTGCAGGCCAGGGTCCCAGGTGAAGATCGCCACCGCGCTGACGACCACCAGCGTGGTCAGCATGGTCAGCTGCCAAGCCGAGGCGGGGAAGAGCGGCTTGTGGCGGCGGTCCATCAGCATGATGGTCGTCGGCATCGCCAGGAACAGCCCCAGCACGTTGGGCGGAATCCAGTCCGCCCAGCCGCTCCACATCGGTTTGCCGTGCATGAGGGCCAGGCTGACGGTGGTGATCGTCGAGAACACGATGACCATCACCGAGGCCACCGCCGTCATGCGGGCCAGACCCCATGGACTGCGCATGTGGTTCGTCAGGCCCAGGCGCTCCAGGCCCAAGGCGATCAGGACATTCTGAATCAGGTCCTGCGGGACCACGAGCAGGATGAACGAGACCCGCACCCCGGCGATCAGCTCGATGGCGACGTGGGTGAAGCCGACCAGGGCCAGCATGATCCAGCGCGCGTTGCCCTTCAGGGTCAGCAGGCCGGCGATGACCACCGCATTGGCGGTCCAGATCGAGGGCAGGTTATGGGTCGCTCCAGCCAGGAACAGGCTGAAGATGATCGATCCCCCGAAGGCCGCCAAAAGGCCCGCGATCCGGAGACTCTGGTCGTCGCGCGACGGATTCTGGATACCCGCGATCAAGGTCTGCTCCCACACCCAGGGTCGCGTATCGCAGGTTGTCGTTGCAATCGGGTTTACGTTTTAAGGGCGTCTTCTAGAGTCGCTCCAGCACCCTGAACACGAAGGCGTGGTCGTCACCGTCGCCGGCGGGATGTTCCTCGCGGCGGACCTCGGTCCAGGCGCTTTCGTCGAAGGCCGGGAAATGGACGTCGCCTTCGACCTCGGCCGCGACCTCGGTCAGGTAGAGGCGCTTGGCCTTGGGCAGGGCCAGCTCGAACAGGGCCCGGCCGCCGATCACGCAGACCTCGTCGACGCCGTCGTCCGCGGCCTGCTCCTTGGCCATCTGGACGGCCTCCATCCATGTCTCGCAAGCGACCGCGCCGTCCGGCTCGAAGCTCTGGTCGCGGGTCAGCACGACGTTCATGCGGCCCGGCAGCGGCTTGCGCGGCAGGCTGTCCCAGGTCTTGCGCCCCATGATGATCGGCTTGCCCAGGGTGTTGGCCTTGAACAGGGCCAGGTCCGACCTCAGCCGCCAGGGCAGGTCGCCGTCGCGGCCGATCACCCCGTTGGCGGCGCGGGCGACGACGATGGCGAGGGCGGGCTGGGTCATGGGCCTTGATTAGCGGGCGTCGGCGCGACGCGCCATGGCTTGATCGAAACCTGAACGTTGATCACTGTCGCGGCCAGAGAAGAGAGATCGGGGAGGGCGCGATGTCGGCGACGGCGTTCGAGATGCACATGGCCCGGACGGGCGGGGTCGAGGTTCTGCGCGGCCGCGAGGTTGCGTTGCCGCCGCCCGGACCGGGCGAGGCGCGGGTGGCGATCGAGGCCGCCGGCGTGGCCTTCGCCGACATCGTCATGCGAACCGGCTTCTATCCCGGGGTGAAGGCGCCCGTGACGCCGGGCTACGACTTCGTGGGGCGGATCGAGGCGCTGGGGACCGGCGTCGAGGGCTTCGCCGTCGGCCAGCGGGTGGCGGCCCTGACCGTGACGGGTTCCTACGCCACCCGCCGCAATGTCGACGCCCGCCTGCTGGTCGCCGCGCCGGAAGACGCGCCGGCCGAGGCCCTGGTCGCTGGCGTGCTGAACGGCCTGACCGCCTGGCAGATGTTTCATCGCGTCGCCGGCTCGCTCACTGGCGAGTGGGTCCTGGTCCACGGCGCGGCCGGCGGAGTCGGCGGCCTGCTGCTGGATCTGGCGAGACTGGCGGGCGTCAGGGCGATCGGTACGGCCTCGTCGGGCAAGAAGACCGAGGTCGAGGCCAAGGGCGGCGTCCACCTGGACTATCGCGCCGAGGCCGTGGCGGCGCGCGCGTTCGAGATCTCGGGCGGCGGCGTGGTCGCGGCTTTCGACCATGTCGGCGGGGCGCACCTGAAGACCGCATCCCTGGCGGCTTTGCGAGACGGCGGGACGGCGGTGCTGTACGGCGGCTACGACGCGACGAAGGGTGGCAAGGCGCGGCCGGGTGCGATGCTGAAGATGCTGCTGGCCGACCGCCTGTCGGCCCTGAAGCTGTTCAGCGGCAGCCGGGGCGTGGTCGGCTACAACGTCACGTCCTGGCGCAATGCGAGGCCGGAGGCTTACCGCCAGGACCTCGCCGAGGTCCTGCGGCTGATCGGAGAGGGCGCGATCCAGCCGACGATCGCCAAGGTCCTGCCGCTTCGCGAGGCCGGCGAGGCCCAGGCGCTGCTGCAATCCGCCAAGCTGGCGGGGAAAATCGTGCTGAAGCCCTAAGGGCTAAACCGAAACCTCGGCCTTGATGTGCGGGTGGGCCTGGTAGCCCTCGAGCTTGAAATCCTCGTACTCGAACCCGAACAGGTCGCGCTTGTCGGCGATCTTCATGGTCGGGAAATCGAAGGGCTCGCGGGTCAGCTGTTCGCGGGCCTGGTCGAGGTGGTTCAGATAGAGGTGCGCGTCGCCGAAGGTGTGGACGAACTCGCCCGGCTCCAGGCCCACGACCTTGGCGACCATCAGGGTCAGCAGGGCGTAGGACGCGATGTTGAACGGTACGCCCAGAAACACGTCGGCGCTGCGCTGGTAGAGCTGGCAGCTCAGTTTTCCATCGGCGACGAAGAACTGGAACAGGCAGTGGCAGGGCGGCAGCGCCATGTCGTCGACGTCGGCCGGGTTCCAGGCCGTGACGATGTGGCGGCGGCTGTAGGGATTGGTCTTCAGGTTCTCGACGAGGTTGCTGATCTGGTCGATCACGCGGCCGTCCGGCGTCGCCCAAGAGCGCCACTGCTTGCCATAGACGGGGCCAAGGTCGCCGTTCTCGTCGGCCCACTCGTCCCAGATGCGCACGCCGTTGTCCTTGAGGTAGGCGATGTTGGTGTCGCCCTTCAGGAACCACAGCAGCTCGATGATGATCGAGCGCAGGTGCAGCTTCTTGGTCGTCAGGACCGGGAAGCCCTTGGAGAGGTCAAAGCGGATCTGCCCGGCCGAAGACGCCCAGCGTGCCCGTGCCCGTGCGGTCGCCGCGCTGGACGCCGTGGTCGAGAATATCGGCCAGCAAGGCCAGATACTGCCGCTCGGGATGATCGGCGGCGGCTTTCGGGGCGTCGAGGACGGCGGTGGTCATGGGGATGAATGTGGGGGCGAATCGCCGCCTTGAACACTGCGGCGCCGAGAGCGATCCACAGGGCGACGCCAGTTATCCTCCCCCCAGCGGGGGAGGTGGCCCGAAGGGCCGGAGGGGGAAGCGCTGGAGAGCCTGCCTCTTCCCCCTCCGTCGTCTCTTCGAGTCGACACCTCCCCCTTGAGGGGGAGGATCGAGCCCGACCTACTTGCTCGGCGCGAGGCCCGTGTTCAGCACCCAGCCGACATTGTCGTTCTCGTCGGCCACTTCCCACCACAGTTCCTGCTGCTTGCCGGTCGGGTAGACGATGGCGCCGGCGGGTAGGGTGCGGATCAGCTTGCCGCCGGCGACCGGGGTCGCGCGCAGGGCGATGGGGCGCTGGGCGGCGAAGGTCTTGGTCGGCGCGGCGGCGGCGGCCGGGCCGGCCTCCGACAGCAGGCCCAGATCGCCGATCATCTTCGAATAGGCGTTGATGAACGACAGGGTGACGATGCGGCCGATGTCGGTGTCCTCGTAGCCGCCGCCGACCGCGCCGGCGAAGCCCAGCCCGCCGCCGGCGCCCCAGCCGATGTCGTTCTTTACGGCGTAGCCTTCAGCGACCGACATGGTCTCGGTGGTGCGGACGTTGGTCAGCGACAGGACCGTGTTGGCTTCCAGCTTCTTGGTCTTGATGCCGCCGACCAGGCCGCCGACGCGACCGCCGATCAGGCCGCCGATGGCGCCGGCCACCGCGCCGCCGCCGACATTGCTGTTGCTGCCCTGGACCTCGGCGACCAGCACGTAGTCAGCCGCCTTGACCTGACCCTGGCCGACGTTCGAGCCGCGCTGCAGGCCCAGATTGCCGCCGATGTTGCGTTCCTTCTCGGCCGCGCTGAGGCCCGCGCCCCGGTCGACCAGGTTGAAGCAGCCCGAGCGTTGGACGATGGCGCGCAGCACCTTCTGCGGCGAGGCGAGATTGTACTGGGTCCAGCCGCTGGAATCGTCGCCGTCGACGATCGACAGCGTGCCCAGCTTGCGCGCGCAGCGCGGCACGTCGCTGGAGGCCTGGGTCTGCATCTGCTGGCCCTTGCTGGCCTTGGCTTGAGCAAAACCGGTGGCGGGCGTGATGGCGGAGAGCGCCAGGCCGACGACCAGCGCGCTGCGGAAAGCTTTCATGTCTTGGCATTCCCCGTAGAAATGAGCGGACGCACTCGTACAGGCGAATTTTTACAAAGCAAAGTTACGGCGTTGTCAGCCCGCGAAGCCGCCTTCATCCAGGAACTCTTGCTCGGCGGCCGTCGTCTCGCGGCCAAGACCCGCGTTTCGGTGCGGGAAGCGGCCGAACCTCGCGATGATGTCGCGATGGAGCAGGGCCCACTTCATCGACTCCTCGTCGCCGGTGTCGGCCTGCAGGGCGGCGAACAGCTGGACGCTGAACTCCTGATCGACCAGCGACTCCGAATGCTCGAACGGCAGGTAGAAGAAGGGCCGCAGCGTCGGATCGATCGCGGGGTCATGGTCGTGGCCCGCGGCGATGGCGGCGCGGGCGAACGTGCGCGCCAGCGGGTCGGTGGCGAAGGCGTGCGGCGTGCCCCGGAACATGTTGCGCGGGAACTGGTCCAGCAGGATCAGCAGGGCCAGCGCGCCTTCGGCCGTCTGCGCCCAGGCGTCGTAGCGGCGCATCGAGGCGCGGTAGTGGGTCTGCTCGAACTTCAGCGCGATGGCCGAGTCGAAGGCGGCGTCCTTGGCGAACCACTTGGCTGGGCCGGCCTGGCGCCAATAGCTGACGACGTCGTTGGGATGCGCGGCCATCAAGTCCTCCGGCGTCATGTTCAAGCGTGGTTCATCCGGCGAGTCCGAGACTGTTATCAAGGGACAAGCCCGGGCCTGCCTTCAAGGCCCTTCGGAGCAAGAAATGAAACGTGTGATCACGACCGCCCTGGCGCTCTCGCTGTTGGCGGGCGCGGCCCAGGCCGGCGCGGCGGGGGCGGTGGTCGCTCAGCAGCAGCAGGGTGAGCAGCGGGACAATGGCCCGCGTCCCGACCGCGGCGGCGATCGTGGCGATCGCGGCGGTCGCTGGGAAAACCGAGGCGGCGACCGCGGCGGCCAGCGCCAACCCGGCGGCGGCTGGAACCGTCCCGAGGGGGGCGAAAGCGGCTGGAACCGGGGCGATCGCCCGCAACCGCCTCAGCAAGCTCAGCCGCAGCAGGCCCAGCCTCAGCAAGCGCGTCCGGAGGGCGATCGGGGCGGCGACCGGGCGCGCGGCGGCGACGACCGCCGAGGCGGCTGGGATCGCAACGACAATCGTCCAGGCGGCCCGGACCGCGATCGTGACCGCGACAACGATCGCTGGAACGACAATCGCGGCGGGAACCGCAACGACTATCGCTGGAACGACAACCGCAGCTGGGAGTGGAACGACCGCAGTCGCGACCGTTACCGGGATCGCGACCGGGGGCGACCCCACTATGACCGCTACACCTACCGCCCCAGCTATCGCGCGCCCCAGCGCTACCGCGCGCCGGTCTACGCCTATCCGCGCGGCTGGTATGTCCGCAGCTGGTCGTTCGGCGACTACCTGCCGGGCGGGTGGTACGGAAGCTCGTACTATCTCGACGCCTGGCGCTATGGCCTGCCCCAGCCGCCGATCGGCTGCGAGTGGGTGCGGGTCGGCGGCGACGCCATCCTGGTCGACGTCTGGAGCGGCCAGGTCCTGAGCGTCTGGCGCGATCTTTTCTGGTGATCGCCTTTCCTGGGTGACCAGCATTGGGCGGGGGAGCGATCCCCCGCCTTTTTCATGCCCGACGCGCGAGGTTTTTTCGTCCCGTGATGGCGAAGCCGCGAGGCTGCGCCTAAAACAGGGTCACGAAGGTCGCGCGTTTTCCCCGTTCTGTCGGCTCCGCCTTGACGAAACGGCAAAAAAACGCTCAAACGCCCGGCCTTCGTCGCTCGTCCGTTGCGCCGAGTGACCCTGATCGACCAGTCCTGGAGAAAAAACATGCGCGTCTACTACGACCGCGACGCCGACATCGCCCGCATCCTGGACAAGAAGATCGCTATCGTAGGCTATGGCAGCCAAGGTCACGCGCACGCCCTGAACCTTCGCGACTCGGGCGCCAAGAACGTCGCCGTCGCCCTGCGCGCCGGCTCGCCGACCGCCAAGAAGGCCGAAGGCGAGGGCCTGAAGGTCATGACGGTGGCCGAAGCCGCCGCCTGGGCCGACCTGATCATGATCCTGGCGCCGGACGAGCACCAGGCCGCGATCTACAAGAACGACATCGCCCCCAACATCCGTGACGGCGCGGCCCTGCTGTTCGCCCACGGCCTGAACGTCCACTTCGGCCTGATCGAGCCGAAGAACACTATCGACGTGCTGATGGTCGCGCCGAAGGGCCCGGGCCACACCGTGCGCGGCGAGTACCAGAAGGGCGGCGGCGTGCCGTGCCTGATCGCGGTGCACCACAACGCCACCGGCAACGCCCTCGACCTCGGCCTGGCCTACGCCTCGGCCATCGGCGGCGGCCGCTCGGGCATCATCGAGACCAACTTCCGCGAAGAGTGCGAGACCGACCTGTTCGGCGAACAGGCCGTCCTGTGCGGCGGCACGGTCGAGCTGGTCCGCGCCGGCTTCGAAGTGCTGGTGGAAGCCGGCTACGCGCCCGAAATGGCCTATTTCGAGTGCCTGCACGAGCTGAAGCTGATCGTCGACCTCATGTACGAGGGCGGCATTGCCAACATGAACTACTCGATCTCGAACACCGCCGAGTACGGCGAGTACGTGACGGGTCCGCGCATCATCACGCCGGAAACCAAGGCCGAGATGAAGCGCGTGCTGGAGGACATCCAGTCGGGCAAGTTCGTCCGCGACTTCATGCTGGAAAACCAAGTGGGCCAGCCCTCGTTCAAGGCCACCCGCCGTCGCGCGGCCGAGCACCAGATCGAGGAAGTCGGCGGGCGCCTGCGCGACATGATGCCCTGGATCGCCAAGAACAAGCTGGTCGACCAGGCCAAGAACTAAGCTTCGTTTCAGTACCCAAGCTTAAATCCCACGAAGCCCTCGGCCCTCCCAGGCCGGGGGCTTTTCGTTTGCCGCTTGCATAACGGCGTCCCGCGTGCATAAACTGAACCAAATGGTTCAGTATTCAGCCGCCCGCCTCGACGCCTCGTTCGCCGCCCTGTCCGACGCCACCCGGCGCGGCGTGCTGGAGGCGCTGGGGCGTGGCGAGGCGTCGATCACCGAGCTCGCCAACCAGTTCCAGATGACCCTGACGGGCATGAAGAAACACGTCGCTGTGCTGGAAGAGGCGGGCCTTGTGACGAGCGAGAAGATCGGCCGCGTGCGGACGTGCCGGCTGGTCACCAGCGGGCTGGAGGAAGAGGCGGCGTGGATCGAGCGCTACCGCCAGCGCTGGGCGCTGCGGTTCGAGGCGCTGGACGAGATCGTCGAGGACTTGAAGCAGAGGGAGCACCAGAATGTCGGCAAAGAATGAGACGGTCGTGACGCGCAAGTCGGACCGGGAGTTGGTCGTGACCCGGCTCTTTAACGGACCGGCGCGGATCGTGTTCGAGGCCTGGTCCAAGCCCGAGCTCTTCCAGCGCTGGTGGGTGCCCAAGACCCTGGGCGTGCCGTTGCGGGCCTGCGAGATGGATGTGCGCACCGGCGGCGGCTACCGCCTGGAGTTCGGGCTCGACGCGGCCAACGCCATGGCCTTCTACGGCAAGTATACCGAGGTGACGCCGCACTCGAAGATCGTCTGGACCAACGAGGAGGGGGGCGAGATCTCGGTGACCACCGTCACCTTCGAAGATCGGGGCGGCCAGACCCTGCTGACCCTGAGCGAGCTCTATCCCTCCAAGGAGGCCTGCGACGAGGCCATCCAGGGCTCCGCCGCCGGCTTGCCCGGGCAGTTCGAACAGCTGGACGCGCTGCTGGTCGAACTGGTCGCCTGACGCACGAAGCCCTCGTCGGGGGGCGAGGGCTTCGTTTCCAGCTTGCGCCGTCGATCGGGGTGATGAACGGTTCGCGCCGGTCCCGCCCGGGAAATGACGAAGGAGACGCTCCATGAAACGCCTGCTCGCCGCCGTGATCGCCGGCGCCGCTCTGTCGGTCGCCGCCGCCCCCGCCTTCGCCGCCGAGGTCGCCTACAAGATCGACACCGCCCACACCGAGACCACCTTCGTCATCGACCGCTTCGGCTTCAACTCGGTGATCGGCCTGTTCGCCCAGTCGGAAGGGACGATCTGGCTGGACGAGGCCGCGCCCGAGAAGTCGCGCGTCGAGGCGACGGTGACGGTGGGCAGCCTGCTCACGGGCAACACGACCCGCGACGATCACCTGAAGGGCGAGCGCTGGCTGAACGCGGTCAAGAACCCGACCATGACCTTCAAGTCGACCAAGGTCGAGAAGACCGGCGAGACGACGGCCAAGGTCTCCGGCGACATGACGATCATGGGCGTGACCCAGCCCGCCGTGCTGAACGTCAAGCTGAACAAGATCGGGACCGCGCCCAACAATCAGAAGAAGCAGGCCGGCTTCACGATCACCGGCCAGATCAGCCGCAAGGCGTTCGGCAGCGCCAGCGCCGCCGGCATGATCGGCGACGCGGTCGACCTTCGCATCGAGGCCTTGGCGGTGGCGCAGTAGGCGCCGTCACTCCAGCACGAACACGGGTCCCCAGGCCATCTGGTAGCGGTGCTCGCCCGAGGAGAGGTGCGGGCGCAGCTGCCAGGCGCCGGGGCGCAGGACGCCCGGAGGCCGGCCCTCGACATAGGTGACGGTGAGGATGTCGCCGCCAGGCTCGGAGACCGAGAACTGGCGGATCGCCGGTGTCGCGTTGGCCAGGGCGCGGGCGATCTCGTCGGGACCGCGCACACGCAGGGGCGCCGGCCCCGGGAGACGCGCGGCGACCTCGGCATAGGCGCCGACGGCGATGACGCGCGGCCCCTGGCGCAGGGCGCCGTAGCCCACATGGGTGAAGCTGGGGGCCACGAGATTGGCGCGATGGCCGGGGCTGTCGCGCCACTGGTTCATGATCTGGTCGGGACGCACCGCCCCGTCGGCGTTACGGCGCATGGCGATGTTCTCGGCCGCCGCGCCGACCAGGTCGCGCGCCAAAAGCCCTACGCGGCCGGCCGGGGAGTATCCGTCCCGCGTCAGGTGGTCGAACCGTTCTCACGGCGCCATGTCGGCGGCGTGGGCGCGGGCGGCGGCGGCCAGCCCCGCGTCCCAGGCCAGCGACGGCGCGCCCTCCCGACGACGGATCAGGTTGTTGAGGTCGAGCAGGGTCTGCTCGAAATCTTCGTCGAAGTCGCCGCTCGGGGGATCGGCCAACAGGCCTCTCAGGCGGCGCTCATAGGCCAGCCACGGCTGCGAGGCGGCGGCCTGGGCGGCGGAGGCGAGGGACGCGGAGACCAGGGCGAGGCCGCCGGCCAGCAGGGTTCTTCGCGCGATCGACGTCATTCAACCTTCCGACAAACATTGAACGCCAAACATTGACAGCGGCGCCTTGGGACCAGACGTAAGACACATGCGTCCCGTCCGTTCCCTATGGCTCGCCGGCCCTCAAGCCTGGCTCCCCGATTCCGACATCCAGGCCGCCCGCGAGCGGGCCCTGTGCCTGGAGGCGGGGTTCGAGCCCCTGACCCCCGCCGTCATGCCGCCCGGCGAGGGCGGCGACGAACTGGTGGCCAGGCAGTTCTACGCCGCTCGCATGGCGCAATTGCGCCAGGCCGACGCCGGCGTCGTCAACCTGACCCCGTTCCGAGGCCCCTCGGCCGACACCGCCGCCGTGTTCGAAGCCGGGGTGCTGGCCGGCCTGGGCCGCCCGATCTTCGCCTATCTGAACGTCGCCAGCGAGATCGAGGCCGAGTACCTCGCCCGCGTCGACCAGATGCTGGGCGCGACGCTGGACGAGAACCGCGTCTGGCGCGACGCCGACGACCGCCAGATCGAGGACCACGGCTTGCCCGAGACCGTGATGCTGTGGGGCGAGGCGCGGCGCCTGTTCGTGATCGTCACCCACGACCCGCTGCGGGACGTGACGGGGCTGGAGCTGTGCTTGGAGGCGTTGGGGCTTTACGCGGAGTAGGGGCCTCGGAGAGGTCGCGCCTATCGAGCAGCAGACATTCCAAAGGTCAGCGATGGGTGGGGAAGGTGGACACTCCAAATCCCTCTCTCATGGAGAGAGGGAGGGGCCCGCGCCGCGTCTGCAATGGGGCGCAAGCCGACCTCCCGAGGTCGGTGCGAACCTTACATCCCTTGGAGGCTGCAGCCTGGCGATCGTCTCGCCGTGAGATGTAAGGATGGCTCCCGTCGCGGGGGACGGGTTTCAGCGCCAATCGGCCACCGCTGCAGGCCCCCACCTGACCACGCTATGCGTGGTCGTCCGCCCCCGGAGGGGGCGGAAGGAGACGCGGGCCTTCTTCCCCCTCCGGGGGAGGAGCGCGTCAGCGCGGAGGGGGCGAGTACGAGCGTTCGCGGCGCTGTATCATCGGCGTAGACGGAATCGAACCCAGCGATTTCAATCACTTCTCACTTTTACACGCCGCTGGATCATCCGCGTTGAAACCCATTCCATACTCTTCCTCACCCGATGGCTTGGAAGGGACGTCCGGCCGGCGATCGTGACGGCTGTCGGGGGTGGTCGAGCGGGAAGCGCTCGCCGGTCTTCTTTCGGGAAGGCGTCTTCGCGGCGGATCCAGGAGCAGGCTCCCTGAAATATCGGGACGAAGCCCTGGCGGCGGAGACTTCGGCGGCGCGGCAGGTCCGGGCTGAAATCGCCCGGGCGTTCCGGGACCGGGGTCGTCGCCCCGGCCCGCCCGTCGGGGGCCTAGCGGCGAGAGCGGGTTAAAACCCCGCGCCTCGCGGGCTCACCGGATAACGACTGCGCGGAGCGTCTGGCTTCGTCGAAACGGTACACACACTTCAAACCTCCGGACGAACGTCCGGCGCTCCGCTTCCCTTTCCATCCCTTCAGCGGCTAGCCGCGTGAAGCGGCGGTGGTGCGTCTCAAGCGCCCCCTCCGTCTCGTCGCGTATCCGCGCCGATCCACCTCCCCCGCAAGCGGGGCAGGAGGGGAGCGGCTTCCTCCTCACCCGTAAAACGGGGGAGGTGGCGCGCGGCGAGAGCCGCGTGACGGAGGGGGCGCTACAAGTGCGAAGAGGCTTAGTTCACCACCCCAGCGCCGCTTCGCCCCGCAGGATCGCCTCGGCTTCCGCCGAGTGCTTGCCGCCGTCGCGGTCGTGCAGCACCAGAGGGGGCAGCAGGACCAGCGGGGCCTTGCCGGTCTTGATGGCCCGCACGATCACCCGCTTGGCCGAGGCGTCGGCGAAGGGCGCGATCGGGCGGATGCGGAACGAGCCGGCCTTGGGCGCCAGCTCCGCGAGGATATCGGCCAGGCGATCGGCGCGATGGATGATCGTGATGGTCCCGCCCTCGCGCACGGCCTTCAGGCAGAAGGTCGTCCAGGCCTTGAGGCCGCCATCGGCCATCCACGCGCCGCTCTTGGCGGGGTGGGGCGCGCGCAGGGTCGCCGGATCGTCGAAGAACGGCGGATTGGTCATCACCGCGTCGAAGGCCGGCAGGCCCAAGGCGCGGAAGCCCGCCTCGACGTCGCCTTCGAGAATCGCCACGCGCTCCGACAGGTCGTTCAGGGCCGCGTTCTCGGTCGCGAGGCTCGCGGCGAGGGAATCACGCTCGACGCCCTGAAAGATGACGCCCGGTCGGCGAGTCGCGGCGGCCAGCAGGGCGCCGCCCACGCCGCAGCCAGGCTCAAGCACGCGTTGGCCCGGCAGGGCGTCGCATGCGGCCGCCAGCAGGGCCGCGTCCATGCCGGCCCTATAGCCGTCGGCCTTCTGGCGTAGCCTTACGCGGCCCCCCAGAACCCGATCCTCCGTCACCCGCAGATCGTCCAATGCTTTTGAGCCCTTGTGCTCGCCTTGACCCTGACCTATCCCGCCACCATTGTCCCTCGCAACGGTTCTTCCCGGGAGGGGACGCCGCAAGGAGATCATGGTTTTGGACGCAGCCGCAGCGACCCTCCCCCGGAAGTCGGGCTCGGTGGATCGTCTCGTGCGCCTCGCCGAGACCGACATGGCGGGCGTGAACCGCCTGATCACCGAGCGCATGCAGAGCGACGTGCCGATCATTCCGGCCCTGGCCGAGCACCTGATCGCCGCCGGCGGCAAGCGCCTGCGGCCGCTGCTGACCGTCGCCGCCGCGCGGCTCGCTGCTTCGGATGGGGCCGGCTCGGACAACGACCACTGCCTGAAGCTGGCGGCCGCCGTCGAGTTCATCCACACCGCCACCCTGCTGCACGACGACGTCGTCGACGGCAGCGCCCTGCGTCGCGGCAAGGTCGCCGCGCACCTGATCTGGGGCGGCGCCCAGAGCGTGCTGGTCGGCGACTTCCTGTTCGCCCGCGCCTTCGAGCTGATGGTCGAGACCAACTCGATGAAGGCGCTGGAGATCCTGGCTCGCGCCAGCCGCGTTATCGCCGAGGGCGAGGTCATGCAGCTGATGCGCAGCCACGACCTGAACCTGTCTCAGGCCCTCTATCTCGAGATCATCCAGGCCAAGACCGCCGAGCTGTTCGCCGCGGCCTCGGAGGCCGGGGCGGTCTCGGCGGGCGTTGATCAGACGCGGGCCGACGCGCTGAAGGCCTACGGGTTGAACCTGGGCCTGGCTTTTCAGCTGGTCGACGACGCGCTCGACTACGGCGGCGCGACCGAAACGCTTGGCAAGAACGCGGGCGACGACTTCCGCGAAGGCAAGGCGACCTTGCCGCTGCTGCTGGCCATCGCGCGCTCCGGACCGCGCGAGGCCGAGTTCTGGGAGCGGGCCGTCGGCCGTCGCGAGCAGACCGAAGCCGACTTCCGCCGCGCCCGCGAGCTGATCATCGGCACGGGCGCTCTGGACGCGACCCTGGACCTGGCCACCGACTACGCCGACAAGGCCAAGGCGGCCCTGGCGATCTTCCCGGCCAACGACTGGCGCGAGTCGCTGGAAAGCCTCGCCGACTTCGCGGTCAGCCGCACGGCCTAGCGGCTCGAGCGGTGAATTCGGCGTAATCCGGACATCCTGGTCTTCACAGCAAGGCCGAGCGGGGCCACCTAAGTCCTCGTCGGGCCTACCGGCCTACCAAGGGGACAAGTCGTTGATCCGTTTCGTTCTGAACGTTCTCTGGTTCCTTTTCGGCGGGTTCCTGACGGGCCTGGGCTGGCTGCTGGCCGGCGTTTTGCTGGCCATCACCATCGTGGGCCTGCCCTATGCCGGCGCGGCCTGGCGGATCGCGGGCTTCGCCTTCTGGCCGTTCGGCAAGGAGATCGTCAGCCGCGAGATCCTGACCGGCCGCGAGGACCTGGGCACGGGGCCGCTGGGCTTCCTGCTGAACGTGATCTGGTTTGTCCTGGCCGGCTGGTGGCTGGCCATCGGCCACATCGTGGTCGCGGCGGCCGAGGCCATCACGATCATCGGCATCCCGTTCGCGTTGAAGGACCTGCAACTGGCCCAGATCGCCATCGCCCCGATCGGCCGCGAAGTGGTCCGGCGCTAGGCGCAAAAGAAAAGGGGCCGCTTCGCAGCGGCCCCTTCGTCGTTCAGATGTCCGGCGATCAGCCCGGCGAGATCATCTTTTCCGGGCGGACGTATTGGTCGAACTCCTCGTTCGTCAGATAGCCGCCGCCGACGGCCTCCTCGCGCAGGGTCGTGCCGTTCTTGTGCGCGGTCTTGGCGATCTTGGCGCAGATGTCATAGCCCAGGCGGCCGTTCAGGGCCGTGACCAGCATCAGCGAGTTCTCGACGCCCTTCTTGATGTTGTCGACGCGCGGCTCGATGCCGACCACGCAGTTGTCGGTGAAGCTGATCGCGGCGTCGGCGACCAGTCGGACCGACTGCAGGAAGTTATAGGCCATCACCGGGTTGAAGACGTTCAGTTCGAAGTGGCCCTGGCTGCCGGCGAAGGTCAGGGTCGAGTGGTTGCCGAACACCTGGGCGCAGACCTGGGTCAGGGCTTCCGACTGGGTCGGGTTGACTTTGCCCGGCATGATCGACGAGCCCGGCTCGTTCTCCGGCAGGGCCAGTTCGCCGAGGCCGGCGCGCGGGCCAGAACCCAGGAAGCGGATGTCGTTGGCGATCTTGAACAGCGAGGCGGCGACCGTGTTGATCGCGCCGTGCGTGAAGACCATGGCGTCATGGGCCGCCAGGGCCTCGAACTTGTTCGGCGCGGTGGTGAAGGCCAGGCCCGTGATGCTGGCGATCTGCTCGGCGACCTTCTCGGCGAAGCCGATCGGCGCGTTCAGGCCGGTGCCGACGGCGGTGCCGCCCTGGGCCAGTTGCATCAGCATCGGCAGGGTCATCTCGATGCGGGCGATGCCATTCTCGATCTGCTGGGCGTAGCCGCCGAACTCCTGGCCCAGCGTCAGCGGGGTGGCGTCCTGGGTATGGGTGCGGCCGATCTTGATGATGTCCTTCCACTCGGCGGCCTTGGCGGCGAGGGCCTTGTGGAGGTGCTTGAGGGCCGGGATCAGGTCGTGGACCACCTGCTCGGCGCAGGCGATGTGCATAGCCGTCGGGAAGGTGTCATTCGACGACTGGCTCATGTTGACGTGGTCGTTCGGGTGGACAGGCTTCTTGCTGCCCATCTCGCCGCCCAGCATCTCGATGGCGCGGTTCGAGATGACCTCGTTGGCGTTCATGTTCGACTGGGTGCCCGAGCCCGTCTGCCAGACGACCAGCGGGAAGTGATCGTTCAGCTTGCCGTCGATGACTTCGTTGGCGGCGGCGATGATCGTCTCGGCGATCTTCGGGTCCAGCTTGCCCAGCGCCAGGTTGGCCTCGGCGGCGGCGCGCTTGACGATACCCAGAGCTCGAACGACGGGCAGGGGCTGCTTCTCCCAGCCGATCTTGAAGTTGCCCAGGCTGCGTTGGGCTTGCGCCCCCCAGTAGCGGTCGGCGGCGACTTCGATGGGGCCGAAGGTGTCGGTCTCGGTGCGCGTGGCGGTCATGCGGCGGGTCTCCCAAAAACGGTCGTGCGCGGTCTAGACCTTGAGCGCCAGGAGGGCAATGTTCGCCCGCGCGAAGGAGACCCCGCATGAGCCCTTATTTGGCGCTGCCCCGTTCGATCAACACCGGCAAGCGCAAGGTGCTCAAGGAGGACCTGCTCGGCGTCGCCCAGGACGCGGGCTTCAAGTCCGCCAAGACCTATCTGGCCAGCGGCAATCTGGTGCTCTGGGGCGATCACGAGGGCGGGGCGGCGCTGGAGCGGGCGCTTGAAGACGCCCTGGAGGCGCGGATCGGTCTGCGCACCGACTTCATGGTGCGGTCGCCCGCCCAGGTCCGGGCGATCATCGACGCCAATCCGTTCAAGGCCGAGGCGGTCGACCATCCCAGCCATGTGATCGTGAATTTCCTGAAGTCGCCGCTGCCGGCCGAGGACGAGGCCATCCTGCGCGCGGCGATCACGGGGCCGGAGCGCTTCGTGGTCGGCGCGTGCGAGCTCTATCTCGACTTCCCGATCAGCATGGCCGACTCGGTGCTGGATCGGGATTGGAAGAAGACCAAGCGCTCGCCGGTCGGAACGACGCGGAACTGGAATACGGTGATGGCTCTGGCCGGGATGATGGACGCGTGAGCCAGACCTTCGACGGATCGGACTGGACTCATCACGGCAAGGTTCGTGCGCGGGAGGCGGCCGGAGAGCTGACGCTGGTCGTCGACGGCCTGACCACCCAAGGCAAGTACTACAAGCCGCTGATCTACGAGTTCTTCCGCAAGTCCTGGCGCGGCTCGCGGCCGGCCTGGGGCGAGTTCAGCGTCGAGATCGGCATGGAATATGTCGGCGAGCCGCCGTGGATGGACCTCGACAACCTGGCCAAGGCCTTGCTCGACGCGATCAAGGGCTACGCGTTCCACGACGACGCCCAGGTCGCCCGGCTGCTGGTCGAGCGACGGCCGGGCGATCGCGAGCGGATCGTCATCCAGGTGCGGAAGCTGAGCACCAACCTGATGCGGCGCACCCTGGAGGACTGAGGTCCCGCCTCAGCTCCAGGGCAGCAGGTAGCCCCACAGGCCCAACAGCACGCTCAGGAACACGAAGAGCAGCGCCGTGAACGTGAAGGCGACCTTGCGTCCGGCGGTCCAGCTGTCGACCCGCCGACCGCCTCGCCACACCATCGGAAGGGCGCCCAACGTGACGACAGCCATCAGGGCCGCGACCAGGGCGCAGGCCGAGCCGCTGAGCAGCCAACCGCTGGGCCAGCCGAAGAAGGCGGCCGTCTGATCCGAGGCGCGAACCGCGAAGACGCCCATGCAAGCGGCCGAGATCAGCCAAAGCACCGCCTGGGCGGTCTGCATCTGGCTGGCGCGCGCCTGAACAGGGGTCTGGCGGGCTTCGCGGCGGTTGCGCACGATGGTCCCGAGTACGGTCGCCACGCTGGCGAGGCCGGCCAGGCCGACGGTTACGATCAACAGAAGCGCGGATCGCATGGGCCCGATCCGCTCGTAGGTCGCGAAACCCCGCGCGGCGTAGAAGCGAGACGGGCGATCGCCATTGGCGTCGAAGACAATCACGAGAGGACCGTCCACCGCTTTGAACACGCCAGGCCGTCCAGCGGCGTTGAACAGCGTGGCGGACCCGCCTTCGCTGATGGACAGGCGGCCGTCCGCCGTGGCCCGGACCGTGGCGCGGCCGATGACGCGATTGATGAAGCCTTCCAGGCCGCCATAGGCGCGGCGGGTGGTCAGGTAGTCGCCCTCGTAGAGCTTGGCCTGCTCGTAGCTGATCGCGCTCGCCTGCGGGACGGCGGGCGGGTTGGCGTAGAAGTGCTCGATGATCGTCGCGGGCAGGGTGGCGGGCAGGTTCGCCCCGCTGTCGGTGTTGACCGAAATGAAGACGCCCAGGCCAAGCTCCGGCGCGATGACCATGTTCGAATGGAAGTAGAGCGTCGCGCCGCCATGGCCGAAACCGCGGCGGCCGCCGGGCAGGGGAATGTCCTGAAAGCCCGCGTTCCACCCGGCCGCTTCCGGCGCGGGACGGTACATGGGCGTGCGGAAGGCTTGAGCGGTCCTGGCCGAGAACACCGTCTTGCCGTCGATGGCGCCGCCGTTCAGCAGCAGGGTCATGTACCTGGCCATGTCGCCGGCCGTGCTGGAAGCCGAGCCGGCCGGAGCGACCTGGCCGATGAACTCACGCGGCTGGACCTTCCAGCCGAGCGGCGTCCAGGAGAAGCTGTCCGAAAGCTCGGCGGCCAGCTCTTCCGACATCGGCGCCGGCAGGTTGTCTCGCCACGGGCGCGCCTCGCGGAAGGTCGTGTGGCGCATGCCGGTGGGCAGGATGATCTCTTCGGTGACCAGCTGCTCGAAGGGCTTGCCGGTGACGTTGGCGACGGCGGCGCCGGCCAGGGCGGCGCCGTAGTTCGAATAGCTGGGCAGCAGGCCGGGCTCGCGCACCCGGCGCGGGCGCTCCTGACGCAGATAGTCCGCGAGCGGGCGGATGCGGTTGGGATCGCGCTCGAACAGTTGGCCCATCGCCCGGTCTTCGAAGCCCGCGGTGTGGGTCATCAGATCGCGCAGGCGGACCTGGGTCTTCTTGCCCTGGTCCTTCAGCTGAAGCGGCTCGGGCAGATAGAGGTTCACCGGCCCGTCGAGGCGCATGTGGCCCGACTCGATCTCGTTCATCAGGGCGATCCAGGTGAACGTCTTCGAGATCGAGGCGATCCGGAACAGGGTCTTGTCGGGGTCCACCGCTCGGCGCTGACCGAGGTTGGCGAAGCCGTAGCCCTTCTTCAGGACGACCTGGCCGTTCTGAACCACCGAAATGGTCACGCCCGCGATGTGGTCACGGGCCATGGAGCGTTGCACCACGCCGTCGACGAACGCTTCGAGCTCTGGGCGGGGCAGCGGAGCGACGCCGACCGCCACCGGCGGAGCGGCGGGAAGGCTCGGCGCCTGAGGCGTCGTGGCCGCGGGAATGGCGGGCTTTGGCGTCTGAGCCGGCCGCGAGGCGGGGCGAACCCGGCGAGGACGGAGGCTGGAATAGGGGCGAGGGCCTTGCTCGGCGACGGGCGCGTCGCTGGCCGGCGGCGGCGGGCTGGGCGTCGCCTCCTGGGCGCGCGTCTCCGACCCCAGAGCGGACCATAGTGCGATGATGGCCGCCACGAGGGCGGCTGCGGGCGAAACGCGCGACGTCAACGATGTCCCCTGGGTGAAGCAGCAACTTCTAGGGTTTGTGTAACCTGCTTGCCGCGCGGGTCAAACCCGATCGCGCTCAAGGCGTTCGGGACGCAGATCGGTCGAACGCATAAAGGGGCAGCAGGGGGCGCAGCGCCGCGCCGATCCAGACCTGGGGTTCCGACGCTGGTTCCGCGCCCGTCTCGTTTTCCTTTCGGGCCACGCAGGTCTGAACCCGCGCGCCCAAGGCGGCGAAGTCGTGCGCGTCGGGGACCGAAGCCAGGAAACAGGCGTCGAAATAGGGGTACTTGTCGCTCTCGCCACATCCGAAGGACGCGCGATCGGCGCGGGCCGCCGTCAGGATCAAGCGGTCGCTTTTCTGCAGCGGCGGGATGAACACGCCCGAAAAACAGGCGGAGATCACAACCACGCTGGGGCGATTGGGGCAGGCGTCATCGAGAATGGCGGCGAGCAGATGTGGACGGAGCATCTCCTTACCGAGAATCGCCCCTTCGGGACCGCCATGCGAGCTGATGTAGAAAAGGCAGCCGGCCTTGGCGCTTTGTGTCCCTGCGCGGAGGGCCTCATGGAGAGTCCGTGTGTCCGCTTGGCCGGGCGCGTCGGCGGGATAGCGGCCAGGGCGCACCGAAAACTGCCGCACCGAATCCCGCTCGAAGCCGAGCTCGACCAGCGCCTTGGCGACGTCGCGTCGGGCATTGTCAAAAGCCTCGGTCGGACCGCCGGAATGGGCGTGATAATCGCCAGCCACCACGACGGCGGTCCAGTTCGAGAACGGTCCGGCGCAGGCTGCGGAGGGCGGGACGAAAAGCAGGATCAGAAGTCCGATGACCGCTGTCGCCGCTCGCATGACCCCATCCCCCTCCGGCTATTTCTTCTTGAAATTGGCGAAGGGCGTCGGGATCGCCGTCCCGGTCGACGTGGCCAGCAGACGGCCTTCGGGGTCGTAGAGTTCGCCTTCCATGAAGCACACGGTCCGCCCCCATTTCACCACGCGGCCAACGCCACGCAGAGCGCCCGGCATGGTCGGACGCAGAAAGCTGGTCTTCATCTCAAGGGTCGGGACGACATGGGTCATGCCCGAGGTGATCATGCCGGCTACCGACATGCACTCGTCCAGCATGGCGCAGACATAGCCGCCCTGGATCTGCCCCATCGGATTGCAGAGCAGGTCAGCGCGGGCGTTGAAGCCGACCTCGATCTCGCGATCCGCCTGACGCACGGCCAGGAGTTCGAAGCCCAGGGTCTGGGATCCGCTGGGCGGGTTCTTGGAGGCGCGGAAGCGCGCGAGGATCGCCTCGTCGCTCAGGGTTTGCGGAGCGTCGGAGGCGACGTCGCTCATTTTTTGCGGAACTGGTCCAGGGAGACGATCTTCGGGCCTTCGTCGCCCGACGGAGGCGGCGTCTTGGCCTCCGGTTCGGCCTCGGGCTCGGGATCATCCTCGACGATCTCCGGCGAGGCGAATTGCAGGGCGAACTGCACGGACGGATCGTAGAAGCGCGTGACGGCCGCATAGGGCACGTTCAGACGCTTGGGCTGGCCGCCGAACTTCAGCGTCACCGAGAACGAGCTCTCGCCTGGCGCCAGGTCCCAATACTGGTGCTGCAGGACGATCGTCATCTCGTCCGGATATTTGCCCAGCAAGTCCTGCGGACCCGAGACGCCCACGGCCTTGGTCTTGAAGGTGATGTAGAGATGGTGCGGTTCAGGCAGGCCGCCCGGCTCCGCGGCCTTCTTCAACGCCGCCCTGACCACGCCGCGCAGGGCGTCCTGGGCCATGGCCTCGTATTGCATGAGGTCTTCGGGCTGTTCGGTCTGGGACATGCGCTGAGGTCGATACTTCGGACTGAAAACGAAGCCGCGAGCCTAGCGTGTGAAAGGCTCATCGCAAAGGTCTCCGATGCCAATCCGGGCGCGTGCGTCTGCGGCGCTGGATCAAAAGCGGCGCAAGCGTTTGCATCCGCCTGCGCGGAAGTGGGAGGAAGGAGCCTCGGCGCAGTCGTGGAAAGTGGAGGGATTCTGTTGGCAGGCTCCCCCACGCCTTCTCAAAAGAGAGGAGGGAGCCTCGGCGCAGTCGTGGAAAGTGGAGGGATTCTGTTGGCAGGCTCCCCCACGCCTTCTCAAAAGAGAGGAGGGAGCCTCGGCGCAGTCGTGGAAAGTGGAGGGATTCTGTTGGCAGGCTCCCTCCGGGCCCCGCCTAGGGATCTGAACCCCTAGGACTTAAGAGGCGAATTCACCTGCACCGCATTACGCGGCGACGGCGAACTCTTCAGCGAAGTTATCGTTCGCATTTAGATAAAGGCCCGAAACGGTGGGCCAAGCCGAGAGAAAGCAGTCACCTTTACACGTCTGTCGATGCTGATCGGCCCCATGCAGTCCCATGATAACTTGGGAGAGATTTGGTGGAGCCGCCGGGAATCGCACCCGGGTCCAGTCCGCTTATTACGTGCGCGTTTATCCCCATAGTTCGGCCGAAGCCGGACAATCACAATATAGGGGCTTCGGCTCCGGTATGGAAGGCCGGGCGCTGGACTGTCCCCAGGCTAAGGCGACCATTGGACAATGTGCCGCTGACAACCGCGCCGCGATCTTCGAACAGCTTGAGCGTTTCGCCGACCAGGACATAGACGCCGGTGAACACGTCCGCGAAGTCGTCGCGGGTCTCGATGAAGCGGCCATCGGCGCGCAGTTCGAGCGAAATGTGGCCGTCGGGCGAGGTCCAGACGCCGGCGACGGGGATGTGGGGAACGATGGCGGACATCATCATTGGGCGATGCTCCGGTTCTGGAAGGCTTGGGTCTGGGCGGTGGTGGTCGTCAGGGTGGGTTTCGGGAGCACGGCGGTCGCGGCGGTCAGCGCGGCCGTTCCGCCCAGCAGGGCGGCGACAAACCAGCGCGGAGCCGTCACGCCGCGCCGGGGCGTGTAGCGTCTCATCGCAGAGCTCAGGTTTTTGGGGTTGGCCGCGTCGGGGAGCGGAACGAGGCCACTATGGGGCGCCCGCCCGTCCAGCCGGTAGATCGATGCTCCGGCAATATTGCACAATTCTCCGGAACGGAACGCCGTCACGTGACGGAGGATCGTGCAAGGCCTACAAATAGGCTCGCCCACACAAAGGAAAATCTATGAGTACGCGTGAGGCGCTGGCCGCCCTGATTGAACGATACACGCCGGAAGAAGGCCCGGTCGACACGTGCTGCCCTCGGGTCAACCTTTATCGCCTGTCCCAGCCTAGCGAGCCCAATCACGGCCTTCACGATCCGTCCTTTTGCGTTCTGGCCCAAGGACGGAAGCGGGTGACCGTCGGCGACGCCATTCACGAATACGACGAGCGCAACTTCTTCCTGTCTTCGATCGACGTTCCGGTGACGGGACAGGTGGTCGAGGCGTCGCCGGACAAGCCCTATTTGAGCTTCCGGATCGTGCTCGACGCCAAGCTGATCAGCGAGATGATCATGGAATGCGGCCTGGCCGCTCGCCTCGACGCCGCCGCGCCGTTGGTGGGCGGGATGTCGGCGGGCGCCATGACGCCCCAGCTGCTCGATGCGGTCTGCCGGATGGTGGCCCTGCTCGACACACCCGAGGACGTCGCGGTGATGGCGCCGTTGATCGAGCGCGAAATCCTGTATCGCCTGCTGACGGGACCGCAGGGACCGCGGTTAGCGCAGATCGCCCGCCGCGACAGCCGCCTGCGTCAGATCAACCGTGCGATCGGCTGGATCAAGCGCAACTTCGACCAGCCCTTCAGCATCGACGTCGTCGCCGACGAAGCGCGGATGAGCCCGTCGGCGCTGCACCAGCACTTCAAGGCCGTGACGTCGCTCTCGCCGCTACAGTACCAAAAGCAGATCCGCCTGCAGGAGGCCCGCCGCCTGATCCTGGTCCAGCGCCTGGATGCGGCCACGGCCGGCCACACCGTCGGCTACGACAGTCCCTCGCAGTTCAGCCGTGAATATGCCCGGCTGTTCGGCGCGCCGCCGCTCAGGGACGTGGCGCGCCTGCGGGAACAGCCGGAGATGGCGGCGGCCGGAGCCTAGGGCAGCGCCGACCAGGGCACGGTGACCTTGGCGTCGGCCTGGCCCCAGATCGTCACGGTCTGGGCATTGGGATCGACGGTGATCTTGTAGACGTAACGCGCGCCGTTCTGGGTGTTGTTCGCCAGGACGTTGTTCGAGGCGTCGTAGGTCACCACGCCATAGGCGATGCGGTTGTCGATGAAGCTGAAGGCCCAGGTCGTGTGGCCCTTGTACTTGATCACGGGGCAGGTCGGGCTGGATTCCAGCGTGTTGGGACCCTTCAGGCACGTGACCTTCAGGCCGCCGGGAACCGGCGGCGGCGCATTGGCGGGGACCTGGACGATCTCCGGCGCGGCGGTCGGCAGGTCGCTCCACGCCACATCCACCTTGGCGTTGGCCTGGCCCCAGACGCCGACGGTCTTGGCGTTGGGGTCGACCGTCATCTTGTAGACGTAGCGCGCGCCGTCCCGCGTGACGTTCTTCACGACGTTGTTGGCGGCGTCGTACGTGACGATCCCATACGAGACCCGGTTGTCGATGAAGCTGAACGCCCAGGTCGTGTTGCCGCCGTATTGGATTACAGGGCAGGTCGGGCTCGATTGCAGCGAGTCGGGACCGGTGAGGCACGTCACCTTCATGCCGCTGGGCACCGGCGGTGGATTGTTGGCGGGGACGAGCGCGATCGTGGGGGTCGCCTGAGCATTGGCGGTCGAGCCGCCAGCCAGCACGGCGAACACCGTAAGCGGGACTAGGACGCAAGCCGACAGACGCGAGATCATGCGGAACATGTGAGCCTCCCTTTATGTGCGAATGCTCATAGCGCCGTTATGTCGTAAATACAACTATAACAAGTATTTCTGTTTTTTCTCGCTATGGCCGGGTTGGCGAGGCGCCCTCGTCGTTCTCGACAGGGACGGCGGCAGGCTGGGAGCGGCTTCCTTGGCCGGGGAGAAGAGCTCCTCCTGACGCCAACAGGTCGGCGTAGGCCTTATGCTGCCGTGAGAAGTCCGAACCGCGCGGGAGCGTTGCGTCGAGGCGGGCGTCTCGGCCAAGCGCCGCTCCGACGGCCGTGGTCAGGATCGAAGCGATCGAGCCGACCTCCGCATCGTCGCAGGCGCGCCGAAGGTGCCGCGCCTGGCCGGGAACAAGCAATGTGACATCCCAGGAAACGCCGTCGACGCAGAGCGCCGACACCGCGCCGCCGCCATAGTCGACGATCACCGAGCGGGGCTGAACCCAGGCGGGATCGGCTGGAACAGACCTCAGGGCCTCTGCGGCCTGTCCGCCCAATTCGGCGTTGATGTCGACGCGCCGGCCGATCTCGGGCGTGCAGCAGCCCAGGCCCGCCCGCGCTTGGACGAAAGCGCGGCCGTCGCGCCGCAGGGTGAGGCGAATGACGGTCTGGCGGACGCCGCGCGCGGGCCGAGCCCAGACCTCAAGGATCAGTTCGCCTCCCCGCAGAACCTGGCTCTGCAGGGGCTGAAGGCCCCAGAGACGATAGAGCAGGGGCTCGACGCCGTTATCGATTGGGATGGGCTGCTGGCCCTTGCCGAGCCGGCGATTGGCGAGCGGCTCCAGTTCCGCGGAAGGACGGGGGACATCCGGCGTCCACCAGGACGCGGGATCGGGCGGCGGGGCCTGCTGGACGGCGAGGGCCAGCCCCGCGATCAGTCCGGTCAGGCCGTTCATCCGCCCATCTCCGCTACATGCCCTCGACGCCCCGCTCGATGGAAAGGACGCCCGTGCGGGAAAGTTCCACCAGGCCCAGGGGGCGCATCAGATCCAGGAACTTGTCGATCTTGGACGGCGCGCCCGAGATCTCGAACACGAAGCTCTCCAGCGTCGTGTCGACGGGCTTGGCGCGGAAGATCTCGGCGATGCGCAGGGCCTCGACGCGGTCGACGCCCGAGCCGCGCACCTTCACCAGGGCCAGTTCGCGTTCGACGCCGTTGGGGTCGCGAGTCACGTCGTGGACGCGGCGGACGTTGACGACCTTGTTCAGCTGGGCCTCGATCTGGTCCAACACATGGCGGGTGCCGCGCGTCACCACGGTGATGCGGCTGGTGTGGGCCTTGCGGTCGGTCTCGGCGACCGTGAGGCTTTCGATGTTGTAGCCGCGCGCGGCGAACAGGCCGACCACGCGATGCAGCACGCCGGGCTCGTTGTCGACGAGCAGGGCGAACGTCGCCGTCTGTTCGGCTTGTTCGTTGGGGCTAAGGTCGTAGGCCGAGGCGGGGGCGGGTTGGGTGTTCGTGGTCATGGTGCTCTTCTTCTAACCCGTCCCGCGCCCTAGACCAGCCCGCGCCCGGCTTCGTCGATGACGCTGCCCAGGTCTTCGACCTCCTCGGGCAGGATCATCTCGTTGTGCGCCTTGCCCGATGGGATCATCGGCAGGCAGTTCTCGTGCTTCTCGACGCGGCAGTCGAAGATCACCGGCTTGTCGCTGTTGATCATCTCCAGGATCTTGCCGTCCAGCTCGGCCGGGTCGTCGCAGCGGATGCCGACCGCGCCATAGGCCTCTGCCAGCTTCACGAAGTCGGGCAGGCTGTCCGAGTAAGAGTGGCTGTAGCGCTCGCCGTGCAGCAGCTGCTGCCACTGGCGGACCATGCCCATCCATTCGTTGTTCAGGATGAAGATCTTGACCGGCAGGTCGAACTGGATCGCGGTCGACAGCTCCTGGATGCACATCTGGATCGAGGCTTCGCCGGCGATGTCGACGACCAGGCTGTTCGGATGGGCCAGCTGCACGCCCAGGGCGGCCGGCAGGCCGTAGCCCATGGTGCCCAGGCCGCCGGAGGTCATCCAGCGGTTCGGCTCCTCGAAGCGGAAGAACTGCGCGGCCCACATCTGGTGCTGGCCGACCTCGGTCGTGATGTAGACGTCCTTGTCCTTGGTCAGCTCATACAGCCGCTGGATCGCGTACTGCGGCTTGATGACCGTGTCCGAGGCCCGGTACTTCAGGCACTCGCGGGCGCGCCACTGGTCGATCTGGGCCCACCAGTCGCTGAGGGCGGCCTTGTTCGGCGACAGGTTGGCGGCCTTCCAGGCGGCGATCAGGTCTTCCAGCACCGAGCCGGCGTCGCCGACGATCGGCAGGTCGACGCGGACGTTCTTGTTGATCGACGAGGCGTCGATATCGATGTGGATCTTCTTGCTGCCCGGCGAGAAGGCGTCGAGGCGCCCCGTGACGCGGTCGTCGAAGCGAGCGCCGACGCAGATCATCACGTCGCAGTCGTGCATGGCGTTGTTGGCCTCGAACGTGCCGTGCATGCCCAGCATGCCCAGCCACGCCGGATCGGCCGCCGGGAAGGCGCCCAGACCCATCAGGGTCGAGGTGACCGGCGCGCCGGTCATGGCCGCGAACTCCCGCAGCGCCGCGCTGGCCTTGGGGCCGGCGTTGATGACGCCGCCGCCGGTGTAGAAGATCGGACGGCGGGCGCTGGCGATCATCTTGACCGCCTCGGCGATGCGGCTGGCGTCGCCCTTGACGCGCGGGGCGTAGGCGTGGGTCGATTGGACCTCTTGCGGGCCGTAGTACTCGCCCTTGGCGAACTGGACGTCCTTGGGGATGTCGATCAGCACGGGGCCCGGACGGCCGGTCGTGGCGATCTTGAAGGCCTCATGGATGATCTGCGGCAGGTCGCGGACGTCTTTGACCAGGTAGTTGTGCTTGGTGCACGAGCGGGTCATGCCGACGGTGTCGGCTTCCTGGAAAGCGTCGGTGCCGATCAGGTGCGTCGGGACCTGGCCGGTGATGACGACCATCGGGATCGAGTCCATCAGGGCGTCCATGATGCCGGTAATGGCGTTGGTCGCCCCGGGGCCCGAGGTGACCAAGACGACGCCTGGCTTACCCGAGCTGCGGGCGTAGCCCTCGGCCGCATGGGTCGCGCCCTGCTCGTGGCGGACCAGGATGTGCTGCAGGCGCGGCTCGTGGAACAGGGCGTCGTAGATCGGCAGGACCGCGCCGCCCGGATAGCCGAACAGCACCTCGACCCCCTGGTCCACGAGGCCGCGAACCACGATCTCGGCGCCCGTCATGGCGCGATCGGTGGTGTCGGCGGGAGCCTTGCTCTCGATGGTCTGGTGGGCGGTCATGGGACGGATCCGGTGGGAAGCAGGAAGGGGTAGGCGGAAAAGAAAAAAGGTCCCGAAGGACCTTTGCGCGCGCGACCGAACTACGGCGTGACTTCTAAGGTCACGTCGCGGACGGCCGCTCCATAAGTACGATCATGGTTTTGCGCACGAGTCTTGCTCCAAAGCTACGGAATGGGTGATGACATGCGCGCGTTAACCCGTCAAGGCGCGCATCACCGCAAGGATGTGCCTTTCTTGCGCGGTGTGACCTTACCGGAGTTTCACGTGACAGGGGCAGGTTTTCCCCATCACGGTCGCCCTCCCGCAATCGAGGAGCGTTTCAGTGTTCGGTCGGCGCGAATTTCTAGTTGGGAGTGCGGCGCTTGGTTTCGCCGGAAAGGTGTCGGCGGCGGCGCTGTCGGGCGGCGAGGCGGACAAGGCGGTGGACGCCTTCCTCAAAACCCAGCCGTTCCAGGGCGTGGTGCTGATCGGCAAGGCCGGCAAGCCGGTCTACTCGCGAACGGTCGGTTTCGCCGACATCGAGGGCAGGACGCCGACCAAGCTTGGCACGCCCTATGTGATCGCCTCGATCTCCAAGTGGCTGACCTCGACCGCGCTGCTGAAGCTGGCGGAGCTCGGGAAGATCGATCTCGAGGCGCCGATCTCCACCTACCTGCCCGACTACCGCGCCGACACCGGCGCCAAGGTCAAGTTGAGGCAACTGATGACGAACGTCAGCGGTGTGCCGAACGGCTTTTCGAGCTGGACCAAGGCCAATCCGGATCCGGACCTCTTCAAGAAGCCGATGACGACCGCCCAGGCCGTCAAGCTGTGGTGCTCGGGCGACCTGGCTTTCGAGCCTGGGACCAAGTTCGACTACGCCCTGACGAACTGGGTGATCCTCACCGCGATCATCGAGGCGGTCACCGGCGAGGCCTATGCGGACGCGATGTCCAAGCTGGTCATCGCGCCTCTGGGCCTGGCCCGCACCACGCCGGTCGATCCGCCGGACCTGGCCGTCTCCTATCGCACGCTCGACCCGCTGGTCCGGCAATCGAACGACCGCTTCTCCTTCTTCGCCGCCAGCGGAGGCTATTCCAGCACGGCGGGGGATTTGCTGAAGGCGGCGCACGCGATCTTCGATGGCGGGTTCCTGCCGCCAGACCGCAAGAAGGCGCTGCTGACCGTGGGCTGGCCGGACCAGGATTATGCCCTGGGTGGCCGCGTGAAGACCCTGTTCGCCGACGGCATGCCGCGCGTCTTCGCCTGGGAGACGGGCCGGGCGGCGGGCTACCGCTCGGTGCTGGGCCACCGTTTCGACGACCAGACGACCGTTGTCCTGCT
This sequence comes from Caulobacter segnis ATCC 21756, assembly GCF_000092285.1. Lineage (NCBI taxonomy): Bacteria > Pseudomonadati > Pseudomonadota > Alphaproteobacteria > Caulobacterales > Caulobacteraceae > Caulobacter > Caulobacter segnis. Next base: position 1,428,867 of record NC_014100.1, read on the forward strand.
GAACAACACCAGCATCACCCAGAAGGCGATGGACGAGTTCGCCTACAGCCTGTTCGGGACCGTCTAGGCTTCCAGCGTTCGGGCCAGCAACTCCAGCGTGGCGGCGGCGAAGGCCTGCATGTTGGAGCCGCGTTCGGGGCTGCCGGTCTCGATCGTGGCGCTGACCGAGGCGTCCTCGCCGACCACGGCCATGCAGCAATGGCCGGGCGCGTCGCCATAGCGGTTGCCGTCGGGCCCGGCGGCGCCGGTTTCCGACAGGCCCCAGGTCGCCTTCAAGTTCTTGCGGGCTACGCGCGCCAGCAGTTCCGCGTAGGGCTCGCTGGCCGAGCGCAGGCCGTCCATCGCCTTCTGCGGGATGTCCATCAGGGTCAGGCGCGCCCGGGCCGTGTAGACGACCGCGCCCCCGACATAGAACTTCGACGCGCCCGGCACCGCCAGCAACGCCGCCGAGATCAGGCCGCCGGCCGAGGACTCCGCCACGGCGACGGTCTCGCCTCGGGCGATCAGGCGTTCGGCGACGCGTTCGGCGAGGGCGTTGAGGTCGGACATCAGGCTTCCTTCGGGCTTACCTACCCTCTCCATAGGGACAAGTCGGCGACCTGCAAACACAGGCTATCGCCAAGATTGAGCGGCTGTGCTCACCATGGCCAAGCTCAACCTGGAGATCACCGTGCTCGTCCAAGCCGCCACGCCTCCCGCCGCGACCGCGCCGGCGCCGCCCGCGCCCCAGCCGCCGCAACTACAGAGGTTGGCGCCCGTCGCGCAGAAGGCCAGGCCGCTGACGCTGGCCAAGGGGGGGCGGACCGAGAACGTGGTGGTGCGCTACCAGATCTTCCTGCGGACCATCGCCAAGCCCGGCGCGGTTCCCGAGGCGCCGGAGGGGGTGACGGTGTCGGCCATCCCCTGCGTCTGGACGGTCGAGTCCTATCTGCAGCGCGATCTTTGCTTCTACTCGATCACGGGCCTGCTCGGGTGCGAGGAGGGCGCCACCACTCCGCTTCAGGCGATCGAGAACGGCCAGGCCGACCTGCCGGCCGGAACCGCCTGCGAGGTCTTCGCCAAGCCGGTGACCGCCGCCGAGGACCGGGTGATCGCTACCCTCGACCGGATGAAGGATCAGATGTTCGACGAGGATTACCAGCTGGCGGTGAAGCCGCGGCTGGTCAAGGCCGGCGCGACGGTCACGGAGCGCTGATCCGTTCCCAATCCGGCGTCTGGTTGCGGAACCAGGTCAGCTGTCGCTTGGCGTAGCGGCGGGTTTCCTGCCGCGCGGCGTCCAGTGCTTGCTCCAACGTGGTCTCGCCGCGCAGATGCGCCGCGAACTCGCGATAGCCGACGGCCTTGAGGGCGGGCAGGGACGGATCCAGGCCCCGGGCCTCCATCGCCCGGACCTCGTCCAGCGCGCCTTGCTCGAGCATCACCGACAGGCGCGCATCGCAGCGCGCATAGAGTTCCGCGCGGGGCGGATCGAGCACTAGCCCCTTCCAACTGCCTGGCTCGAGCGCCGGCTTGGTGTCGGTCTGCCAGGCGGTGAGGGACTTGCCGGTCGCGATGGCCACGGCGTGGGCCCGCACCAGCCGCTGGCGATCGCCGATCTCGATCCGTGCCTCGGCTTCGGGGTCCAGCGGTTTCAGGATCTCGCGGAACTCGGCCTCTCCACGCGCCGCGTACAGCAGGCCCGAGATTTCGCGTTGGGTCTCGGGCACGGGCGGCACGTCGGCCAAACCGTGTGTGAGCGCGCGGAAATAGAGCCCCGTGCCGCCGACCACGATGGCCGGATTGCCACGCGCTTCGATCTCGGCGAGGGCCGTGATGGCGGCTTCCTGCCAGCGCCCGACCGACCAGCCGACGGCCGGGTCGACCACGCCAAACAAGTGGTGCGGCGCGCGGGCGACTTCCTCGGGCGATGGTCCGGCTGTCAGCACGCGCAAGCCGGCGTAGATCTGCATGGAGTCGGCGTTGACGATCTCGCCGCCGATCCGTTCGGCCAAACGCAGGGCGTGGGCCGACTTGCCGCTTGCGGTTGGGCCCGCGATCAGCCAGATGCGATAGTCACCACCTTCGGAGCGATCCAAGGTTGCGTCAGACTGGGGAGAGCTCATGCGTCCGTCCTGCCTCATCGCGGCCAGCCTTGCCGCATCCGTCCTTCTTTCGCCAGCCTTCGCGAACGCGGCGGACGTCAACCCCAAGGCGGGGATCGCCCAGTCGCCAGCGGCCCAGCCTCCGGCGACGGCGCCAGCCCTCTCCGCGGCCACGAGCGAGAAGGTGGGCTGTGGCGCCGTTCTCATGATTTTGGGCAAGGTCGCCGACGGCTATCCCGAGATGTTCGCTAAGCAAAGCAATGGCAAGGCGGTGCAGTCCATGCTCAGCGCCTTCGGATTCAAGGGCAAGGCCATGCTGGACGAAGCCTTCGCGGAAGGCGGCGCCTTGGGTCTTACGCCCAGCCAGACGTATGAGGCCGGTGTCGCCTCGCTGCTCAGCCTGGCCAAGTCCGAAGTCACCGGCGCGAGCGACGCCAATGCGGCGGGGCGCCAGGCCGGCGTCGCCCTCATGAAGCGCTGCACGGGACTGGGCGGATAGTCGAGGCGGGTTGACGGGCGGGACGGCCTGGCTTAGCGCCCCCGGCATGTTCGCCATCACGCTCGTCGGCCAAGGGGCCGAAACCGTCGCTCGCGCCCTGGACCTGGGGCCGTCGGCCCTTCTGGGCCCGAACGCCGTGGATCTGTCGACGGACGTCGCGCTGGCGGACGCCAAGGCGCGGGTCGCGGAGATCGTCGGCGACCAGGCGATCGACTTCGCCATTCAGCCGGTCGAGAACCGCAGGAAGCGCCTGCTGATCGCCGACATGGACTCGACGATCATTAACGTCGAATGCCTGGACGAGCTCGCGGACTTCGCCGGCGTGAAGGCGCAGGTCTCCGAGATCACCGAGCGGGCCATGCGCGGCGAACTGGCCTTCGAGGGCGCGTTGCGCGAGCGGGTCGGGATGCTGAAGGGACTGTCGGTCGACGCCCTGCAAAGCTGCTACGACGAGCGCGTCCGGCTGAACCCCGGCGCGCGGACCCTGGTCATGACCATGGCCCAGCACGGCGCGCGCTGCGCCCTGGTCTCGGGCGGCTTCACCTTCTTCACCAGCCGCGTGGCGGAGGCGGCGGGCTTTCACCTGAACCGCGCCAACACCCTGATCGAGCAGGGCGGCGCGCTGACCGGCGAGGTCGGCGATCCGATCCTGGGCAAGGAGGCCAAGCTGGCGGCCTTGCGCGAGGAGACGGCGGCCCTGGGCCTTACCCCCGTCGACGCCCTGGCGGTCGGCGACGGCGCCAACGACCTGGCGATGATCGAGGCCGCGGGCCTGGGCGTCGCCTATCGCGCCAAGCCGATCGTCGCGGCCCAGGCCGACGCCAAGGTCGACCACACCGACCTGACGACCTTGCTCTACTTCCAGGGCTATCGCGCCGAGGAGTTTGTCTCGTGAGTTTTCCGCGCCGCGTCGATGCGGTGGTCTTCGACATGGACGGCCTGCTGCTGGACACCGAGATCGTCTACCGCGCCGCGATGATCGAGGCTGGGAGCGTCTTCGGCGTCCAGTTCACCGGCGAGACCTACGCCTCGATGGTGGGCAAGACCAATCCCGAGTGCGCGGTGATGCTGCGCGAGCTCTACGGCGAGACCTTTCCGGCGCAGGCCTATTTCGAGCGCGTCTGGGCTGACGTCGAGGATCTGCTGGAGGCCGAGACCAAGCTGAAGGCCGGGGTGGTCGAAATCCTCGACTATCTGGACGATCGGGGCCTGCCGCGCGGCATCGCCACCTCGAACGGCATGGCCGCCGTGGAGCGTTATCTAGGCCGCTTCGATCTGCTGCACCGTTTCAACGCCGTGGTCGCCCACCACGATGTGACGCGTCACAAGCCCAATCCCGACCCGTACCTGCTGGCGGCGCAGCGCATCGGCGTCGATCCCAGCTACTGCCTGGCGCTCGAGGACTCGCACCCCGGCGTCCGCGCCGCCCACGCAGCGGGCATGATGACGGTGATGGTGCCGGATATTCTCGACCCGAACGAGGAGATGCACGACAAGTGCGTCCACATCGCCGAGAGCCTGCATCACGTGATGGATCTGCTGAAGGCCGCGTCCTAGCCGACGAGCGACACGATCGATGCGGTCGAGACCAGCATGACGGACTGGGCCGCCTCGTTGTTTCGACGTTGCTGCTCAGTACGCTTCGCGGCGCGAGCCTCCGCGGCTTCAGTGAGGATTTCGTGCCAGCGCTGTGGCTTGCCATAGGCGCCGGGCTGCAGGGGAGATCGTCTGGCCATCATGCGGAAAACTCCACGATGGCCGGAGCTTAGCACGACAGGCGTCGCCGACCAATCGCCCTAAGGGCCGCGCCCGGCTTGTAAATGCCGCCGGTCGCGCGGATATGAGGGCTCGCAATACGAGGCCTGACTGACGTGACCGGCGTAACCCCCGCTACTCTCGACGACGCCCGCATGGCGCTGGACCGCATTCCCGACCCCGTCAGCGGGCGAGGGCTGGTGGCGGCCGAGCTGGTGCAGGGCCTCGTGGTCCGCAACGGCCGCGCCGGCTTCATGCTGGAAGTCCCCGCCAGCCAGGCCGCGACCTACGCCCCAATCCGCGAGGCCGCCGAAAAGGCCCTGGCGGCTCTGCCGGGGATCGACGTCGCCCAGGTCGTGCTGACGGCCCAGGCGGCCGAGGGCGCGACCCGGGTGCGCAGGGGGGCGAAGGTCTCCGACGACCCGCAAGCCCGCATGGTCCCGCCGCCCGAAGCCGAAAAGCCCGCCCACGTCCGTCACGTGATCGCGGTGGCCTCGGGCAAGGGCGGGGTCGGCAAGTCCACGGTCTCGACCAATCTCGCCGTCGCCTTCGCCCAGATGGGCCTGCGCGTCGGCCTGCTGGACGCCGATGTCTACGGCCCCTCGGCGCCGAAGATGATGGGGGTCGACGGCGATCCGCTGTTCGAGAACGAGAAGCTGCAGCCGTTGGAGGCCCATGGCGTCAAGCTGATGTCGATCGGCTTCATCGTCGACGAGGGCAAGGCGATGATCTGGCGCGGGCCGATGGCCTCGTCGGCGGTTCGCCAGATGATCCACGACGTCGCCTGGGGCTCGGAAGCCCAGCCGCTGGACGTGCTGGTCGTCGACCTGCCGCCCGGCACCGGCGACATCCAGCTGACCCTCGTTCAGAAGCTGCGGATCGACGGCGTCGTGCTGGTGACCACGCCGCAGGAGATCGCCCTGATCGACGCCCGCCGCGCGGCGGTGATGTTCGAGAAGACCGCGACGCCGATCCTGGGGCTGATCGAGAACATGGCCTTCTTCGCCGATCCCTCGACCGGCGCGCCGATCCCGATCTTCGGCGAAGGCGGCGGCGTGGCCGAGGCCGCGCGCCTGCAGGTTCCGCTGTTGGGCCGCGTGCCGATCGAGATGGGCGTGCGCATCGGCGGCGACGAGGGGGTTCCGGCCGTGATCGGCGAGCCCAAGGGCCAGGCGGCCCAGGTCTTCGTCGCGGCGGCCAAGACGCTCTGGGACGCCGTCGGCTAGCATCCACGAAAAAGCCCGCCAGGATCGCTCCCGGCGGGCTTTCTCTTGGATCGTTCGCGGCGCTTAGAAGCTGAAGCGCGCGCCGGCCGACAGGACCACGGCCGAGCCGGTGACTTCGCCGTTCAGGCGAGCGGTCGAGCTGGTCGCCGTCACGTCGGTGCGGTTGATCGTGCTGTCGTCGAAGGCGATGTAGTTGATCGCCGCGTCGAGCTTCAGGTCGTCCGTCGCGGCCCAGGTGGCGCCGGCGGCGTACATCATGCGGTCGCCGTCCGGAACACGGGCGGTGCGGCCGACGTCCGGCGTCGGGGTCGGGTCGTACTGGACGCCGGCCCGCAGGGTCAGGCGCGGCGAGGCCTGGAAGTCGACGCCGGCGGCGTAGGTGGTGACGTCCTTGTAGTCCTGGACGCTGGTCGAAGCGCCGCCCGTATAGGTGACGCGGATGGCGTCGAACTCACCCCAGCCGACGCGGCTGACCGAGGCGTTCAGGGTCCATTGGTCGTTCACGGCCCAGCGGGCGCCCAGGTTGGCGATCCAGGGCAGGGTGATCTTGGCCTGGCCGTCGGTCGAGAAGTTGCTGGCGGCCGGGATCGGCGCCAGCAGGCCCGAGACGGCGACCGTGCCGTCCAGCTTCTGGTCGATCTTCGAGCGATAGCTGGCGCCGATCGTCAGGCTCTTGGACGGGTGCAGCTGGGCGCCCACGGTGTAGCCATAGGCCCAGCCGTCGCCCTTCAGCGACTGATGGCCGTCGGGCTGGAGCGGCGAGATGTTGGGCAGGGCGTTGGTCAGGGTCGCGTCGGCGTACAGCGCCGTGAAGCCGACGCCCAGGTCCAACATGTCGTTGACCCGGTAGGCGACGACCGTGTCGATATTGATCGTGCGCAGGTGCGACTTCAGCGCGTCATAGCGGGTGAAGCTGTCGGCGTTGTACTCGGTGGTGAAGTTGTACGGGGCCGACACCGCCATGCCCAGCGACAGCTTGTCGTTGATCTTGAACGCGCCGCCCAGGTTCGGGACCACGCCGTCATTGATCGGGTCGAAGGCCGTGCCGGCGCCGCCGATCGGCGTGGTCAGGCCGGCCGGGGGAACCGGACGCGTGATCGTCGAGCCGTTGTTGACGACCTTGGAGTTCACCTGGATCGCGTTCACGCCGAGGGCGATTTCGCTGCGGTCGATGCCGGCGATCGAGGCGGGGTTCCACCACAGGCTGCCGACGCCCTTGTCGGCGACTTCGCCGGAATAGGCGCGACCGGTGCCGCGCACCGACTGCTCTTGCAGGTAGAAGGCCGAGGCCGAAGCCTGCGTGGCGGCGGCGAGGGTCAGAAGGGCGACCCCGGCGGCGAGGTGCGTACGCTTGAGAGACATGAGACTGACGACCTTGTTAAATTTGGGCTCGCCGATCACCCGGTCGGCGCCTTTGAGCGCCGCTTTAACGCACCCGCGGCAAGAATGTTGCCCTAAATTGATCCAGGCGTGAATTTTGTCGGTTTTGTAAAAGAACTGGGGCCATAAAGGCCCCAGATCAATCGTCGTTATGTCAAAACTGTCCCTTTAGCCGGACAATTGAAAGCGAATGCTCAAGCGGGGTCAGCCGCCGGCCATCTTTCGGAAGAACTTCTGACCCTGCTCGCCGCCGTTGAAGTAGGCTTTCTGGCCGCCTTCGTCGGTGATCTTGTCCCAGCTGTCGCGGACTTCCTCGGCCGACAGGCCGCCTTCGCCCAGATAGACGCCTTCGGTCTCGTAGATGCGCGACAGCGCGAAGGCGCCGGCGCCGGCCGTCAGGATCGCGCCGGTCGGGGCCTCTTCCGAGCAGAGATAGACGACGCCCGGCGTGACATATTCCGGCGCCAGCTTGGCCAGCACTTCCGGCGGCATCAGGCCCTCGGTCATGCGGGTGGCCGCGACCGGGCTGATGGCGTTGATCTTCACGTCGTTCTTGGCGCCCTCGAGCTTGAGCGTGTTCATCAGGCCCAGCACCGCCATCTTGGCCGCGCCGTAGTTGCTCTGGCCGAAGTTGCCGTACATGCCCGACGACGAGGTGGTGACGACGATGCGGCCGTAGTTCTGGGCCTTCATGATGTCCCAGACCGCCTTGATCGGCTTGAAGGTGCCGAACACGTGCACCTGCATGACCAGCTCGAAATCGGCCAGCTCCATCTTGGAGAGGGTCTTGTCACGCAGGATGCCGGCGTTGGCGATCAGGATGTCGATCCGGCCCCAGGTATCCATGGCCTGCTTGACCATGTGGGCGACGCCGGCGTCGTCGGTGACCGACGAGCCGTTGGCGATGGCCTCGCCGCCGAAGGCCTTGATCTCCTCGACCACCTTCTGGGCCGCTTCGGACGAGCCGCCCGAGCCGTCGACGCTGCCGCCCAGGTCGTTGACCACGACCTTGGCGCCGCGCCGCGCCAGCTCCAGGGCGTGCTGTCGGCCAAGGCCGCCGCCCGCGCCCGTCACGATCGCCACCTTGCCGTCGAAGCGGATGTCCGCCATGCCGAAGTCTCCCTCAAACGCGTGTTTGGTTTGGCCGTGTTGTGCGGCGCGGGGCAGGGGAGGTCAAGGGGAGCCCGCGCTTGACTGTAGCGGAGCGCCCCCTCCGTCACGCGGCCTTGCCGCGCGCCACCTCCCCCGTTTCACGGGTGAGGAGGAGGCTCATCCTCCCCCGCGCGCGGGGGAGGTGGATCGACGCGGATACGCGACGAGACGGAGGGGGCGCTGACTGGACATACCCCCGCCGCCTCACGCGATCGCTCGCTGAAGGGATGGAAAGGGACGCGGAGCGCCGGACGACGTCCGGAGGTTGGATAGTGATTACCGTTTCGACGAAGCCCGACGCTCCGCGCGACCGTTATCCGCCAGCGTCCCGGGAAGGTGGCCCTATTCGGGCCTTACCGGAAACCAGGCGTCTCCGTTTCCGGAAGCGCCTGGGGATCGGAGAGGGACGAACCCTTTCCCCCGACCACGCCCACGGCGGGCGGGTGAGCCCAGCAGCTCATCCCCGGACCGTCCGAGTAACCCCCTCGAACCTGTCCCCGCTCGATCGCCCCCCGCCGCCACGATGGTCGCTGGCCATGCGCCCTTTCCTCGCGACGAGGTGGGTAGAGCATATGGGCGGTTTCAACGCGGATGATTGAGCGGCGTGCAAAAGTGGGAAGTGCTTGAAATCGCTCGGTTCGATTTCGGATACGCGGATGATAGAGCGCCGCGAACGCTCGTGAAGATCCTCCCCCGTGACACGGGGGAGGTGTCGCGGAGCGACGGAGGGGGCAAGCTGGAGATCGGCCCAGTTGGCCCCCTCCGGCCCTCTGGGCCACCTCCCCCGCATCGCGGGGAGGAACTGGGCGCTAGCCTGTCCGCCCTTTACGCCTTCTTCTTCGCGCCGCCCGCGACTGGCGGGGTCGGCTTGTCGCGCTTCACGCCGGCTTTCTGGCCGGGCTTCATGAACTTGACCAGGACGCGCTGGCCGACCAGCAGCGGGGCGCCGTCGGCGCTGACCACCACCTCGACGACGCGTTCGTCGCTGCGCTGGCTGGGGTCGTCCGAGGCCAGCTTGCGGGCGCCGAACACCGAGGCGCGGCGCAGCACCTTGCCGATATAGGTCTTGTCCGGGTCGCTTTCCGGCTGGATCTCGACTTCCTGGCCGATCACGACGTTCGGAATGTCGGCCTCGACGATCTCGGCGCGGACGATGCGCTGGGTGTTCGGCTCGAGGTCGAACATCGCCGTGACGTTCAGGGTCGAGGCGCCGGCGCCGGGGTTGGCCTGGCGGCGGGCGATGCGGCCGTCGGCGGGCGCGCGGATGATCGTCAGCTCCTGATTGTAGTTGGCCTGCGCCAACTGGGCGGATGCGACGCTGATCGCCGCCTGCTGAGCGCCGATATTGGCCTGGGCCTCCGCGATCTTGTCCCGCGCGGCGTCCAGCCGTTGAGCGGCCACGAAGTTCGAGGCGGTCAGGCCTTGCAGGCGGGCGTGCTCGCGCTGGGCCGTGCGCAGCTGCACTTGATAGAGCTGCAGTTGGGCCCTGGCCGAGGCGAGGGCGGCCGAGGCGGTCTGGGCGGCCAGGCGCGCGTCGTCGTCCTCTTGCTTGGCCAGCGGCTGGCCGGCTTTGACGATGTCGCCCTCCTGGACGAAGACGTCACGCACGATGCCTTGGCGGCGGGCCGCCACCTGGATCACGCCGCCCTCGACGTCGGCCTTGCCCTGGGCGATGGCGGCGTAGGGGGAAGGCTCCTCCTGAGCGGCGGCGGCCTCGAGTTTCTTCTTCTTCTCGGCCGCTTGGCCCTTCATGTAGAAGAATCCGCCGCCGAGCAGAACGACGACAACAAGAACGATCCAGAAAGCGGGTCGGCGCAGGAAGCCGGGCATGTCGAGGTTCCCCCAGAAAATCAGTGGCTAAGCGGCGCGGGATTGGCGTCGGGCGTGCGGCGCACGTCGTCCAGGATCCGGCCGTCTTCGATGTGGATGACGCGGTCGGCATAGGCCTCGAGCCGCGGGTCGTGGGTCACGCAGATCACCGCCGCGCCGCGCTCGGTGGCGGCCGCGCGCAGCAGCTTGATCACGATCTCGCCGCTCTTGCCGTCGAGGGCCGAGGTCGGTTCGTCCGCGAAGATCAGGTTCGGGTTCTTGGCCAGGGCGCGAGCGATGGCCACGCGCTGCTTCTCGCCGCCCGAAAGCTCGGACGGGCGCTGGTTGACGCGGGGCCCGAGGCCCACAGACTCCAGCGCCGCCTGGGCGCGCTTGGCCGCCTCGCCCGGGCTGACGTCCTGGTACTTCAGCACCGTCATCACCTGCTGCTTGGCCGTGAGGGCCGGGAACAGGTTGAAGCCCTGGAAGATGAAGCCGCAGTGGTCGAGGCGGAACTTGTCGATCTTGCCCTTGGGCATGGCCCACAAGTCCTTGGCCTCCAGCGCCGAGACCTTGCCCTCGTCGGGCATCAGGAGGCCCGAGAGCGCCGCCACCAGCGTGGACTTGCCCGAGCCAGACGGGCCCATGACCATGGTCACGTCGCCGTGCTTGGCGTCGAAGTCCACGCCCTTGAGCACTTCGATGAAGGTGCGGCCGGTCTTGAAGCGCTTGACCAGGCCCTTGGCGGTCAAGGCGGACTCGCCGCGCTTGTGAGCGTTGTCACCGTTCATCGCAGCAGGTCCGCCGGTTGGCTGTTCTTGAGGATGCCCAGCGACAGGAAGCCGGACAACATGGCGATGGCGATCAGGAACACCGCGACGATGATGACCAGCGTGGGCGGGAAGTACATCGGCACCCCGCCGGCCACGGCCAGCATGGAGACCAGCCAGGTCAGGAGGCCGGCGGCCAGGACGCCGACGATGCCGACCCAGAAGGACAGCTCCATGACGATGTTGCGCAGGTCGCCCATCGACACGCCCAGGGCGCGCAGGGACGCGAACTCCTTGATGTTGGCCATGATCGCGCCGCGCAGGGTCTGCCAGGTGATGGCCACCCCGATCAGCAGGCCCAGGAAGGCCGAGAAGCCCAGCATGATGCCGATGATCTGGTCTTCGAGCATGGCGTTGGAATTGGCGTCGGCCAGTTCCTGGCGGGTCCAGGCGCGGAACTTACCGTCGGCCTTCTTGTTCAGTTGGGCGGCGACGATCTCGGCGCGGGCGGAGTCACGGATCTCCACCATCAGCGGACCGACGCGCTGGCCGGTGTCGGCCTCGCCCAGCATCCGCAAGGTGTCGCGCGACATGACCAGCGTGGGCTGGATGATGTTCGGGTAGCCGCGGGTGACAACGGCGATGTTGATCGTCTTGCCGTTGTAGAGGGCCTTGTCGCCCTTCTTGACGCCCAGGCGCTTCAGCGCCGTCTCATCGACCGCGACCGCGTAGGGGCGGCGCAGGGCTTCGATCATCGACTGCGTGTAGTCGGTGGGCACCGTGACATAGCCCGGGATCGCGTCGACGACGGTGACGTTGACGAACTCGGTCTTGCGGGCCGTGCCGCCGCTGGCGCCCTTTTCGCCCTTGCCGGCCCGCTTGGCGCGCGCCTCTTCCTTGGCCTGCTGCTCGGGCGACAGGATGTTCTGGAAACGACCGCCGGAGCCGTCGAGCGGCGCGACCTGGGTGACCTCGGGATGGCTGTAGACCAGCGGGATCATGCGGCGCGGCAGGCCGGAAGGGCCGCCGAACAGCGCCTTGGCGCCCGGGCCCAGCACCATGATGTCGGCGCGGGCGCGGTCGATCTGGGCGGTGAAGCCCTTCCCGATGCCCACGAACATGCCGACCTGGGCCAGCACAAGCAGCCCGGAGAAGGCGAGGGCGACCACAGCCGCCATGTAACGACGCCACTCGTATAGCAGAGTGGACAAGGCCAACGACATTCGGACTCTCGCTCCCCCAAACCTCAGGTGGCAGGAATGACCGGCGATCGATGAAGGTCCAAGTTAAATCGGGGTAAGGCGGATTTCCGGCCTGAAAAAAACGCGCGCTCGGGAGATCGAAGGGCGATCTTCCTTGAATCCAGGCGTGGCGGCGTTGTTGGGCGGGCGACAGGCGCTGTCGCTCGGCGGCCGAGCGGCGGCGTGTTGCGACGCTGAAACGTCCGGAAAGCTGGAATGCTTTTCGCTGCCCTTTCGTTCGCGTCGGCCTTTCGGCGCGGACGGGGCGGTCCAAGGGATCGCGCCCTTTGAGAGAGGGATAGCGAGATGACCATAAGCAGCGCTGCGTCATCGACCAGCCTGGCTCAACTTCGTCAGCTCCAGCAGACCACCTTCAAGACCGCCGACGCGGACGGCGATGGGCAGCTGTCGCAGACCGAGTTCCAGTCGATCGGGCAAAATGTGCAGGGCTCGGGGCGGGAGCGCGGGCCCCCGCCGATGCGGGGCGGCGGCGGTCCGGGCGGAAATTTCAGCGGCGACACCTTGTCGGCGCTGCTGTCGACCCAGTCGGTGGACGACGTCGCCAGCTCGGTCATGTCGGCGGGTGACGCCGACGGAGATGGTTTGCTGAGCGCTGGCGAGATCTCGTCGGCCCTCTCGGCCAAGGCCCCGGAGGACGCACAGGGGCTCGGGTTCGAGGACAAGATGGCCTCGGACATCGTCGCAGCGCTCGACAGCGATGGCGACGGCGCCCTGTCGACGACCGAGATCGCCAGCGCCATCTCCAACGCGTCCAGTTCGTCGTCGTCCCAGGCGATGCGCGGCCCGCCGCCGGGCGAGGGCGCCGAGGGCGCTGGCGGTTCGGCGAGCTCGAGCGGGGTCTTCGAGAGCCTGGACGCCAACCAGGACGGCGTGGTTTCGGCCGAGGAGCTGGCCGCCGCCAATGGCGGAGACAGCGCCGACGCGACCGGCGCGGCTTCCGACCTGATCACGGCGGCCGACCAGGATGGCGACGGATCCCTGAGCGGCGAGGAGTTCTACGCCCTGCTCGACCAGGGCAAGGCCGCGAGCGCCGAGTCCGCCTCGTCGGTCGCCAGCCTGATCTCGGGTTCGACGACCGCGGCCGACCTGATGCAGAAGCTGCTGGCGCAACTGGACACGGCGTTGACCGCCTCGTCCGGCGCGACCAGCGGCGCGAGCGTCACGGCCTAGCGACGCTCACCGTCATCCCGGTCCGGGGCGCGCGCCGGGATGACGCCTTCCTCGCGGTAAGAAGCTTATGACTTGGGCGACTTGCCGGGTGTTTAACCATTCCCTAAGCAATCCGCTTGCGCGGGGCGGCTGACTTGGTGTCATTTCGCCCCTTGGCGGGCGTCGCGGGGGCGTCGCCCTTTTGTAAGGTCTTCGTCTTGATGTTCCGTCCTGAGAACGTTCAGGCCCTGGCGGGTTTGGCGCTCACCCTTGGCCTTTGCTGGCTGGTCTCCGAAAATCGCAAGCGATTCCCCTGGGTGCTGGCCATCGCCGCTCTGGTCGTCCAGGTGCTGTTGGTGCTGGTCCTGTTCGGTCTGCCCCAGGCCCAGAGGCTGATGCAGGGCGTCAACGGCGCGGTCGAGGGGCTCGCCTCGTCGACCCAGGCGGGGACGGCCTTCGTGTTCGGCTTCCTGGCCGGCGGCGACCAGCCGTATCCGGTGACCAATCCGGGCGCGGGCTTCATCTTCGCCTTCCGGGTCGTGCCGGTGATCCTGGTCGTCTGCGCGCTGTCGGCGCTGCTCTGGCACTGGAAGATCCTCAAGTGGCTGGCCCAGGGCTTCGGCCTCCTGTTCCAGAAGACGCTGGGCCTGCGCGGCCCGCCGGCCCTGGCCACCGCCGCCACCATCTTCATGGGCCAGATCGAGGGCCCGATCTTCATCCGCGCCTATCTCGACAAGCTGAGCCGCTCGGAGCTCTTCATGCTGATCGCGGTCGGCATGGCTTGCGTCTCGGGCTCGACCATGGTCGCCTACGCCACCATCCTGGCCGACGTGCTGCCCAACGCCGCCGCCCACGTGCTGACCGCCTCGATCATCTCGGCCCCGGCCGGCGTGCTGCTGGCCCGGATCATCGTCCCCTCCGACCCGATGGAGAAGGGCGCGGACCTCGATCTCGCCACCGAGGACAAGAGCTACGGCAGCTCGATCGACGCGGTCATGAAGGGCACCACCGACGGCCTGCAGATCGCGCTGAACGTCGGCGCGACCCTGATCGTCTTCGTCGCCCTGGCCACCATGGTCGACAAGATCCTGGGCGCCATGCCGGACGTCGGCGGCCAGCCGCTGAGCATCGCGCGCGGCCTGGGCGTGATCTTCTCGCCGCTGGCCTGGGCCATGGGCGTGCCGTGGAAGGAGGCCGGGACCGCCGGCGGCCTGCTGGGCGTGAAGCTGATCCTCACGGAGTTCACCGCCTTCATCCAGCTCGCCAAGGTAGGCGCGACGTCGCTGGACGAGCGCACCCGCATGATCATGACGTATGCGCTGTGCGGCTTCGCCAACATCGGCTCGGTCGGCATGAACGTGGCCGGCTTCTCGGTGCTGGTGCCCCAGCGCCGCCAGGAGATCCTCAGCCTCGTGTGGAAGGCGATGATGGCCGGCTTCCTCGCCACCTGCCTGACCGGTTCGCTGATCGGCCTGATGCCGCGGTCGCTGTTCGGGCTGTGATCAACTAAAAGTTGCTCCATCTTCTCCCTTCCCCTTTGATGGGGAAGGGTTGGGGATGGGGTGACAGCATGTCCGATGGGACGCCGAGGCCCAGGCACGCCGCGGGCGCCGTCAAACGGGCTCGCCGTCTCCGCAACGACATGACGGCTAGCGAACGGGCCTTGTGGAAAGCCCTCCGCGCCCTTGATCTTCACATCCGACGACAGGCTCCAATTGGCCCTTATGTCGTGGACTTCGCCCATCACTCCGCTCGTTTAATCGTCGAAGTCGACAGCGGCTGGCATGACAATCCCGAAGCTCAACTGCGTGACGCCACGCGTGACGCCTGGCTTGCCGAGCAAGGCTATCGGGTCATGCGCGTTCGCGACGGGGAAGCGTTTGGCAACCCTTACCTCGTGGCCGAGCGCGTCGCGGCCGAGATTCAGCGGTCACCCCATCCCAACCCTTCCCCATCGAGGGGAAGGGCTTCTCTGCCGTAGCGGAAGCGGCGCATTCTCCTGGGCAAAGGGAGGACTCCATGAAGCTCTATGACAGCCGTCGCGCGCCCAATCCTCGGCGGGTGCGCTGGTTCATGGCCGAGAAGGGGATCGAGGACATCGAGATCGTCGATGTCGACATCTTCGGCGGCCAGCATCGTCAGCCCGACTACCTGGCCAAGGCCGGTCTACCGAACGTGCCGGCGCTGGAGATCGACGAGACCACCTGCATCACCGAATCGGTGGCGATCTGCCGCTATCTGGAAAGCGTCTATCCAGAACCGAACCTGTTCGGCCGCGATCCGCTGGAGGCGGCGGTGATCGAGATGTGGACGCGGCGGGCCGAGATGCTGCTGTCGACGCCGCTGATGATGGCCGTGCGCCACAGCCACCCGGCGCTGGCGGCGATCGAGACCCAGGTGCCCGAGATCGCCGAGACCAATCGCAAGGGCGCCGAGCGCGCGCTGAAGGTGTTCGACCGTCGCCTGGCCGAAAGTGAGTTCATCGCCGCCGATCGCCTGACCATCGCCGACATCCTGGCGGTCACCGGCATCGACTTCGCGCGCATGGTCCGCTTCCGGCCGCCCGAGGAGTTGGTCCACGTGAACCGCTGGCTGAAGGCGATGATGGCGCGTCCGGCCGCGAAGGCGGGGGTTTAGGGCATTGAAAATCCTCCCCCGTGGGGGAGGAGGCCGAAGGCCGGAGGGGGAAGTGCTGCCGAGCCTGCTTCTTCCCCCTCCGTCGGCTTCGCCGACACCTCCCCCGTTAGGGGGAGGATTTAGGTCACCGCGCCTTGATCTTCTTGATCACGCCCGAGAAGTTCAGCATCGGGCCGGTCCCGGTCGAGACTAGGCCGCGCACGAACAGCAGGGATCCGCCGGCGCGCACCACCTCGCCGGTGGCGGTCACGAGATCGCCGGGCCGAGCGGGGCCGACGAACTCGCCGTTCAGGCTGACGGTCACCGCGCGGCTGTCGGCCAGCTCCTTCCAGGCGATCGCGAACAGCGAGAAGTCGGCGAAGGTCATCATGCAGCCGCCGTGCATGAAGCCGCCGCCGTTCATGTGCTTGGGCTCCGCGCGGAAGGCGGTGGTGACGCGGCCGTCCTCGCCCTCGCGGAAATAGAAGGGGCCGGACTGGTCCTCGAAGGGGTCGAGACCGGACCAGGTCCGCCAGCCCGCCCAGTCGCCCGTCTCGATCAGGCGCGGTCCGCCGATGACTTCGTTGCCGCCGTCCATGGTGCTCCCCTCGACCTTATCGGTGTTCAGTTAGATGGCTCGGCGATGGCGTGCAAGGCGTCGGTCTCGCCTCTGCTGACAATCCATGGCATGGGAGCGGCCATGACCTCCCCGATCCAAGACACGATCCTGTCCCAGCTGGCGGCGCTGCCCGAAGGCAAGTCGATCGACCCGATGAACGTCGCCAAGGCCATCCAGCCCGAGCGCTGGCAGCAGATCCTGGGCCACGTGCGCACCAACGCCATTGAGCTGGCCCGCGAGGGCAAGGTCGTGATTCTGCGCCACAACAAGCCGACCAATCCGGAGAAGTTCCGGGGCGTCTATCGCATCCGCCTGCGGATGGAGGGCGATCCGACCTCGTTCGAGGACGAGGTCGCCGGCGACGAGGACTGATCCTCGAACGACAGCCCTTGGGCGGAGGGGCGCGGGCGCCTAAATCGGCTGCATGTCGCTCGACGCGCTCCTTTCCGACATCGCCGCCTGCCGGGCCTGCGCGCCCTACCTGCCGCACGCGCCTCGGCCGGTGACGCGGGTCCGAGAGGAGACCCGCATCCTGATCGCCGGCCAGGCGCCAGGAAGGCTGGTGCATGAGACCGGCCTGCCGTTCAACGATCCGTCGGGCGTGCGCCTGCGCCAGTGGATGGGGATCGATCGCGAGACCTTCTATGGCCGCCCCGAGATCGGCGTCGCGGCCATGGCCTTCTGCTTTCCCGGCACGAACCCCAAGGGCGGCGACTATCCGCCGCCGCCACGCTGCGCGGCGACATGGCGTGCGCGGCTGCTGGAGCAGCTCCCGAACATCGAACTGACCCTGCTGGTCGGCAGCTACGCCCAGGCCTGGGCGCTGCCGGGACGGACCGGCAAGACCATGACCGACACCATCGCCGCCTGGCGCGACTTTGGCCCGAACGTCCTCCCGCTGCCGCATCCGTCCTGGCGCAACACCGCCTGGCTGAAGCGCAATCCGTGGTTCGAGGCCGAGGTGACGCCTTATCTCCGCCAGCGGATCGCGGAAATCCTCAGGACATGAACCGCCGCGCGCTGATCCTGACCGCCTCCGCCCTGGGCCTCTCTGCCTGCGCGCCGCTGGCGCAGAGGCCGGAGCTCGCGGCCTTGGGCTTTCGCGGTCCGCGCCTGCTGGACGACGCCTTCGTCAGCTTCGACGGCGCGCGGCTGGGCCTGATGCGCTGGCTGCCGGCGGGCGAGCCGGCCAGAGAGCCGGATTGGGTGATCGTCGGCCTGCACGGCATGAACGACTACGCCAACGCCTATCACCTGGCGGCGGCCTGGTGGGCTGACCGCGGGATCGCGACCTACGCCCTTGACGTCCGAGGGTTTGGGCGCTCGCCCGAGCGCGGGATCTGGGCGCCGACCGATCTCGTCTTGGAGGACGTCCGCGCCCTGGTGGCGGCGGTCCGCGAGCGGCATCCGAACGCCAAGGTCGCCCTGACCGGGATCAGCATGGGCGGGGCGCTGGCGATCTGCGCCATGGCCTCCAGCGATCCGCCGCCCGTCGACAAGCTGATGCTGTTCGCCCCGGCGGTCTGGGGCTGGTCCAACCAGCCCTTGCCGAACCGGGTCAGCCTGTGGGCCACCGCGCACCTGATGGGGGAATGGGTGGTCAAGCCGCCCGACTGGCTGGCGCGGAACATCATGGCCAGCGACAACATCGACGAGCTGCGCCGCATGGGCCGCGATCCGTTGATGATCTGGGGCGCGCGGTCCGACGCGATCTACGGCCTGGTCGGGCTGATGGAGCGGGGCTGGCGCTCGGCCGACCAGATCCGCGTCCCCACCGCCTGGTTCTACGGCGCGCGCGACCAGATCATCCCGCGCGAGCCGACGGTCGAGGCGGTGCGCCGCCTGCCGGCCCAGGCGCGAACGGCCTACTACGCCGACGGTTATCACCTGCTCCTGGTCGATCGGCAGGCCGAGAAGGTCTGGGCGGACGCCGAGGCGTTCCTGCGCGACACCTCGGCCGCCTGGCCGCCGTCGGGCGCGCCCGCCATCCCGACGTCGGTCGCGGCCCTGACCGCCCTCGACCCGCCCAAGCCCGCCAAGCGCAAGATGTCGCGCCGCCAGCCTTGAGGGTTGTTCGGGGCGGCGAGGGGGCGTAAACCCCGCGCCACATTCATTCTGGCTGACGCGAGACCGACGGCATGACCTTGTTCGATTCCCCCGATTTCGAGGGACACGAAGGCGTTCACGCTTTCTTCGACGAAAAAACCGGTCTGAAGTCGATCATCGCGATCCACTCCACCGCCCGCGGTCCGGCCGCCGGCGGTTGCCGCATGTGGGACTATTCCAGCGCCGACGCGGCGATCACCGACGCCCTGCGCCTGTCGCGTGGCATGTCCTACAAGAACGCCATGGCCGAGCTGGACCTCGGCGGCGGCAAGGCCGTGATCATCGGCGACAGCCGCAGCCAGAAGACGCCGGAACTGTTCGAGGCCTTCGGCCGCGCGGTCGACAGCCTGGCCGGCCAGTACTGGACGGCCGAGGACGTCGGCGTCTCGCCGGCCGACCTGGAAAGCACCCGCAAGACCACCCGTTTCGTCGCCGGCCTGGAAGGCCACGCCGCCGCCTCGGGCGATCCGTCGCCGGTCACCGCCGAGGGCGTGTTCCGGGGCGTGCGCCTCTGCGTCGAGCGCGCTCTGAACCGTGACCTGAACGGCGTCCACGTCGCCATCCAGGGCGTCGGCCATGTCGGCGCTTATCTCGCCGAGAAGCTGCACGCCGCCGGCGCGCGCCTGACCATCGCCGACGTCAACCAGCCCGCCCTGGAAGCCGTCGCCGCCAAGACCGGCGCCCAGATCGTGCCGACCGACGCCATCTTCGACGTCGAGGCCGACGTGTTCGCGCCCTGCGCTCTGGGCGGCGCCATCTCGGCCGCGACCCTGCCGCGCCTGAAGGCCAAGATCATCGCCGGCGCCGCCAACAACCAGCTGGCCGACGCGACCATCGGCCAGGCCGTGTTCGAGCGCGGCCTGCTCTACGCGCCGGACTACGTGATCAACGGCGGCGGCATCATCAACGTGGCCGCCGAGATCCGCGGCCTGGAAGCCGGCGCCGCCTTCGACGGCGGCTGGGTGGCCGCCAAGCTCGATCGCCTGGCCCAGACCCTGGCCGAGGTGATCGACCAGTCGATCGCCGAGAAGCGTCCGGCCAACCTGGTCGCCGACGAGATCGCCCGCGCCCGCATCGCCGCCGCGCGCGCCTAAACCCGGATTCGCGCGTTTCTCTGGGAGCAACCTGTTCCCGGAGACCGCGATGTCCCATCTCGACGAGCTGAAAGCGCAGCTGGAAGTGGCCGTCGCGGCCGAGGATTTCGAAGCGGCGGCGAAGTTGCGCGACCACATTCTCTCCATCCAGCACAGCGCCCTGGTGCGCGATGTCGAGGCGCCGTCCCAGGCGTCCTACTTCCAGCGCGAGGTTCCGGGACGCATGGGCCTGGGCACCGACCAGCCCGTGCCGCTCAAGCCCGAAGGATGGGTTCCGCCGGTCAAGCCCGATCCGATGACGGCCGGACACTCGCGCGGCGGCCGGCGGCGGAAGGGCTGAGCGCGAATCTACCTTCAAAGCAGTTTCAACTCGCCTTCCTGGGCCTTGCGCCCAGGACCCAGGCCAGCGGCGAGCTCTGATGTCGAAGCCAGGCGGGGGCTGAATGGCCCAGAACGCTGGACGAACTCCGTAGGCGCGGAACGATGGGTCTTGGGCGCAAGGCCCAGGAAGGCGGGAATTGATCCCTGCCTTCTACGTCGATCCGCCCTAGGCCGACTTGGCTCGGCCGCTGATCGTCGCGCCGGCGTCCTTGTCCAGCGCCAGGTAGACGGGCAGGGCCAGCAGCGTCACGAGACCGATCGCGACGAACGGCAGCACGAACCGGTCAGGCGTCAGGCCCCCCCCGGAGCCCCGCGCCAGATGCAGCATCACGCCGCCGAAGCTGACG
Source organism: Caulobacter segnis ATCC 21756 (assembly GCF_000092285.1). Classification (NCBI taxonomy): domain Bacteria; kingdom Pseudomonadati; phylum Pseudomonadota; class Alphaproteobacteria; order Caulobacterales; family Caulobacteraceae; genus Caulobacter; species Caulobacter segnis. Next base: position 1,449,113 of record NC_014100.1, read on the forward strand.
CCCAGAGCCAGGCCGACCTGCTGCATGACGGCCGACAGGGTCGAAGCCGAGGCGGTCTTGCTCTCGGGCACGTCGGCATAGGCGATGGTGTTGATGGCGATGAACTGGTTGGACCGGCAGAACCCGCCCAGCAGCAACGCCGCCATCATCACGGCCATCGGCGTCGCTGAGGTGAAGAAGCCCGGCGCGGCGGTGAACAGCGCCGTCAGGGTGACGAAAACGGCCAGCGATGTCCGGAATCCGAAGCGTCGAAGCCCCGCGGCGGCGAACGGGCGGGCGATCAGCACGCCGATGCCTGTCGTCAGGGTGACGAAGCTGGCCTTGAGCGGGCTCCAGCCCAGGGCGACCTGCAACAGCAACGGCATCAGGAACGGACTGGCCCCGATGCCCAATCTCACCAACGCGCCGCCCAGGAGGCTGGCCCGATAGGTCGGATAGCGGAGCAGGGACAGGTCCAGGATGGGGCGGCCGGTGCGCGTGCAGATCCGCAGATAGACAAGGCCGCAGGCGATGGAGACCGCCAGCAGGGCGATCTGGAACCAGACGGGCAGAAGGCCGACCCCCGCGGTCTCGGCCACAACGACCACCCCGCTGATCGCCGCCGCCGACAGCGCGAAGCCGAGGGTGTCAAAGCGTCCGAGGTCTCGTTGAGGCTGGCTGGCCGGGACGAACCGCATAACGGCTATGGCGCCGAGCAGGCCGATCGGCAGGTTGATGTAGAAGATCCAGGGCCATTCGGCGACGCTGAGCACCAGGCCGGCGATCGGGGGCCCGATCAGGGGGCCGACCAGGGCGGGCATGGTGAACCAGCCCATGGCCGACAGCAGCCGCGCCTTGGGCGTCGCCCCGACCACGATCAGCCGGGCCACCGGCGTCATCATCGCCCCGCCCAGGCCTTGCAAGATCCGCGAGGCCACCAGGGCTTCCAGGTTGCGCGACAGGCCGCACAGCGCCGAGCCCAGCAGGAAGACGGCCATGGCCGACAGGAAGACCCGTCGCGCCCCGAACCGCTCGGCCGCCCAGCCGCTGGCGGGCGTGAAGACGGCGAGAGCCAGGATGTAGGAGGTCAGGGCCAGCTTGAGATGGATCGGGTCCACCGCGAAGGCGCGGGCCAGGGTGGGAAGCGCTGTCGAGAGCGCGGTGGAGTCGATGAACTCCATCAGAAGCGCGCTGGCGACGGCGATCGAGACCAGCCGGGTCGACAGCGGAGAGGCTTGAGACTCTGTTGTTGGATCGCTCACGCGGGCGCTTTACGCCCGCGTGGGATGCAGGTCCAGCGGACCTAGTGGCCCGGTCGGGGCTGGAAGGTCCGTTTTTCCTTCAGCTTGAGGCAGGCCTGGTCCGGCGTCTGGCCATGCTGAGGCTTGGGCTCCACCTTCGGGAAGCTGAGGTTGGTCATCGGGTTCTGGTTCTGGAAACCGCTGGTCATGGCTGTTTCTCCCATATGCCGTTAACCCTTATCACGCCGCGTGGCCGATTTCATCGATAAGTCGAACGTCGACCGAGACTTGCAGGCGTGACTTGCCTGGATCGCCAAGGATCGCGCCGGACACCGGAAGGGCCTGCGCGGGGGTGCGGGTCGCGGCGACGCGGATCAGGTCGGGCGACTCCGCCAGGCCGTTGGTCGGATCGAACTCCAGCCAGCCCAGGTCGGGCAGGAAGACCTCGCACCAGGCGTGAGTGGCCCCGGCCCCGCGGATCTGGGCGTTGGGCGAATGGATGTAGCCGGTGGCGAACAGGGCCGCGTAGCCCAGACGTCTCAACCCCTCGACCATCAGCCAGGCCAGGTCCCGGCAGGCGCCGCTACGCTTGCGCAGGGTCTCGACGGGCGTCTGGACGCCGGCCTCCTCGCGGGCGCGGTATTCGAACTGCTCGTGGATCAGGTCGTTGACCCGCAGCAGGAAGGCGAGGGCCGGCTCGTCCTTGTGGCTGGCCAAGCCGCGCAGCCACCGCAGCAGCACCGCGTCGGGATCGTCGGTCACCGGGGCGATGAATGGCTCCAGCGTCGCGCGGTCCTCCCGCGAATAGACGATCGGCGTCAGGGTGTCGGGGTTCTCGATCCGCTGGGGGACCAGCGGGGCGGGGTAGCGGTCGATGACCAGCTCGCTGGCCACCCGCATGGCGTCGGCCTTGCCGTTCGGCTGGAAGATGCAGATGCAGTTGCCGTTGGCGTCGTAGCTCCAGCGCGTGTCGCCGGGCGGGAACAGGCGCAGGGAGGCCTCGACAATCCGCAGGGCGTGGCTGTCGCGCGGCCGCAGCATCAGCCGCTGAGCGCCAAAGCTCACCGGCCGCTCATAGTAATACCGGGTCTCGTGCAGGATGCGCAGCCGTCCCATGTCGAACCCAAAAGCACGACCAAGACTTGAGTTCCCGCAGAACGCTTAAGCGCGGAAGCCGGCCTCGGCGAAGTTGAGCATCCGCTCGAGCAACGCGGACACATCGGCTTCGCTGGTCTGGCCTTCCGACAGCACGTTCAGCCGGTCGAATTCAGCGAAGCGGTTGTTGTGCAGCATGCCCAGCGTGAAGTGCAGCCGCCAATAGACTTCTTCCGGCGACAGGTCGGGACGCGCGCCCAGCAGGGCGTCGGAGAAGCGGCGCAGGTGCGAGACGTCGGTCTTCAGCACCTGGCGGATCTCGTCGGTGCCTTCGCTGCGGGCGCGGATCAGGAACTGCAGCGAGATGCGGCGCTCGTGGTCTGGCGCCAGCCAGCGCAGGGGCGGGGTCAGCAGGGCGGCGAGGATCTCGCGCAGCGGCGGCGAGCCGCCGTTCCGGTCGTTGGCCTCATGCAGCATCTTGGCCCGCTCGCGGTTGAGCTCGGCCGTGCGCCGCTTGAAGATCTCGAACAGCAACGCGTCCTTGGAGCCGAAGTGATAGTTCACCGAGGCGAGGTTGACGCCGGCGGCCGCGGTGATGTCGCGCACCGAGACGTTCTGGAAGCCGTGCAACGCGAACAGTCGTTCGGCGGCGACGAACACCAGGTTCTTGGTGGCGGCTTCGCTCTCGCCGCCTTCGGCTTCCACGGAGGCGGCGGCTTCGGTCGTCGGACTCACTACGTATTCCCCTTTACCCGTGGGGAACTCTTACGACCGTTCGAATTTGGCGCAAGCGTCAAGATCGATCCGTACAATGCAAATTGCGCCTGACGCGGAGGGAAGTCGGCGTTTCAGCTGACCGCGGGCCTGAGGCGCTCGGCGGGGCGACCCATCCGGCCGCGGCGCAATTGGCGCAGAAGCGGACGGGCCACGGCCGTGAACAGGATCAGCGGCGCCAGGACGAGCGCCAGCGCCTTGCGGCGTTTCCGGTCGGCGCGCTTGAGGAAATAGCGCACCAGGCCGCGACCCTTGTGCCACTCGACGATCAGCGGGTTCTCGCGGCTGGTGGAGCCGACATGAACGATGTGCGCATGCGGCTGGAACAACACGCTGCCGCCTTGGCGTCGCGCGCGCCAGCACAGGTCGATGTCCTCGACATGCAGGAAATAGCCCTCGTCGAAGCCGCCGAGCGTCTGGAAGTCCGCCGCCGACATGTGGAAGCAGGCGCCGGAGATGGTGGGGGTGTCCACCGGGTAGGGCGGCGGGGGCTCACCCTCCCGGTGGATCTCGAAGCGGCGCAGCGGGGGCAGCAGGGCGCTAAGCTTCGAGAGGCTAAGCAGGGTCGTGACGGGCGTGATCTCGCCGCGCCGCGCGCCCCGCTGTTCGGTTCCGTCGGTGTTGAAGACCCGGGCGCCGATGACGCAGGGCGAGGGCCGGTCGCGCGCGGCGTCCAGCATGGCCGCGATAGCGCCCGGCGTCAGGAAGGCGTCGGGATTGAGAAAGACCAGGGCGTCGCCCTTGGCGCTGGTCGCGCCCAGGTTCGCGGCGCGGGCGAAGCCGATATTGCCAAGACCCTGCAGCAGCCGCACGCGATGCTCCCGTCGCGCGAGCTCGCGCAGCCAGGCGGCGTCGGCCAGCGAGGAGCCGTTGTCGACGATGACGAACTCGTCCACGGCGGGGTCGGCCAGGACGCGCCGGACGCTTTCCATCAGCGCCGGGCCGGTCATGTACACGACCATGATCACCGACACGCGCGTCGGCGCCTTCGATGAGGCGGCGGGGGCGTGGGCGGGATTGATGGAGACGTACATGCGCTCACTGCGTTCAAAATAGTTGCGTTAAAACTGTATGTGCATCTCGCCGGAGCCGCAAGGTCCTGCGCGCGCCTTGCAAGAGATTGTTGCGTTTTTACGCAATGTGTAACAACTAAGGAACGCTCGCTTCGGAGCGTGGAAACGGCTTTGCGATGTCACGAACGGCGATGAACCCCGCCAAAGCGGCGCTGACCAAGTCCCTTCGGCGGGAAGCCGGGCGTTGGCTGAAGTCCGCGCGCGAGGCCGCGGGCCTGACTCAGGCCGAACTGGCCGAGAAGACTGGATTACGCTACTACACGTTTGTATCCCAGGTTGAGAACGGCCTGGGGCGTGTGCCGATCGAGGCCCAGGCCGTATGGGCCGAAAGCCTCGGCCTGGATCCCAGCCAATTCGCCAGGACGCTGCTGCGTTACTATGAGCCCGAGCTTCACCGACTGCTGTTTGAGGGCGTCGCCGACGCGGACGCGCCAGCCGTCGTTGAACGGGCGGCGCAAGGCTGACGAGCGCCGCGATGGGTGAAGTCCTCGCCTTCGCGCCCCGGCCGCCGGCCGGAGACTGGACCGCCAGCGAGCGGGGCCTGTTGCTGTTGCTCACCCAGCATCTGGAAAAGAGCTATGGCGAGGTCGACGCCGTCTTTGGCCAGACGGATTCCGGCGACCCCTGGTACGTCGTGACCGACGCCAATCAGGAGGTTCTGGTCCACGTGGCCCGGATCGAGGGGCAGTTCGTCGTCCACGACGCAGCCGTCGACATGTTCCACCAGGTCGGCAGCCTGTGGAGCGCGCTGCGCCAGATGCTGGCGTCGGGCGCCCCCGAAGAGGCGGGCGGCGTGGTCGTCGCCTTCAATCCGGCCAGCCGCGAGGCTCAGTCGTTCCTGTCGCTCGTCATCGCCGTCGGGCTTTATCTGGAGCTGCGGGAAGCCGGGTTCGGCGACATCGCGCGGCTCGACTTCGGGAGCCTGCCGCGTAACGGCGATCTGGCGGTCGAGGGCGTGACCTCCAAGCTGATCGCGGCCCTTAACCTCGACGCGGAGCGTGTCGGCGCCCAAAGCCTTCCGCAGGCCGTGCCCACCAACGAAAACACCGCGCCCCCCGCCGCCAAGTCCGAAGGCGTCAAGGCGCCGGCGCTCGAGACGCCCTCGACGGCGCTGGCGGGCCTGATGGTGACGAAGGCGCATGCCCAGACGATCGCGCCCGCAGCGCCGTCGTCCGAGCCGCCCGCCCAAATCCAGCAGCACGCCATGTCGACGGCCGAGGGGTCTGGCGATACGCAAGGCTTCGCCGGCACGCGGTCCGTGATCAGCGGCACCCCGGGCAATGACAACTTGGTCGGCAGCGCCGAGGGCGAGGTGATCCGGGGCGGAGCGGGCGACGACAGGATCGACGGCGCCGGCGCGCGCAGCGGCGTCGACCGTATCGACGGCGGCGCCGGCAATGATCGGATCGTCATGGGCTCCCGCGTCGTCGCCAGCGGCGGCGAAGGTGGGGACACCTTCCTGATCTCGGCCAAAGCGCCCGAAAACAAGGCCGATTCTCTCCTGGGCGTCGTACTGGATTACGCGGCGGCCAAGGGCGATCATCTCGCCGTCCTGGGCAAGGGGCAGCTCACCGTCGTCAGCACGACGGCGGTGAGCAATATTCTGGCCGCTCAAGAGGCCGCGTTGGGCGAGGCGACGGCTCACCTTGTGACCGATGTCACCCATACGGTGGCGGGCGCGCGTGTCGGCTTCGACATCGACGGCGACGGGCGCGAGGACGTCTACATCCTGCTGGGCGGCGCCAACACCAGGACCTTCGTGATCGGGACCACGATCGAGGCGAGCCACGCCGCGGCGCCGACCCCCGACGTCACGCTGGTCGGTCAGTCCACGACCGATGTCGGCATGTTCGGGGACGTCCCCGCGCGCTAGAGCCTGTTCGGCTTATCGGGCGCGCTGGCCCCGTCAGCCGCGGACCAGCTCGCGCATGGCCTTGTCCAGGCCTTCCAGGGTCAGCGGGTACATGCGGTCGCCCAGGATCTGCTTCATCACGCCGATCGACTGGGTGTAGTCCCAGTGCCGCTCGGGCGTGGGGTTCAGCCAGACGCAGCTCTGGTAGATGTCGGTGACCCGCTGCATCCAGATCGCGCCGGGCTCCTCGTTCCAGTGCTCGACGCTGCCGCCCGGATAGGTGATCTCGTAGGGGCTCATGGTCGCGTCGCCGACGAAGATGACCTTGTAGTCGGCCGGGAATTTGTGGAGCACGTCGAAGGTCGGGATCTTCTCGGTGTGCCGGCGCTTGTTATCCTTCCAGACCGTCTCGTAGAGGCAGTTGTGGAAGTAGTAGAACTCCAGGTTCTTGAACTCGGTCTTGGCCGCGCTGAACAGCTCCTCGCAGAGCTTGATGTGGCCGTCCATCGAGCCGCCGATGTCGAAGAAGATCAGCACCTTGATGGCGTTGCGCCGCTCGGGGCGCAGCTGGATGTCGAGATAGCCCTTCTCGGCCGTGCCCTTGATCGTGCCGTTCAGATCGAGCTCGTCGGCAGCGCCGGTGCGGGCGAACTTGCGCAGGCGGCGTAGGGCGACCTTGATGTTGCGGGTGCCGAGCTCGACCGAGTCGTCGAGGTTCTTGTACTCGCGCTTGTCCCAGACCTTCACCGCCCGGCCGTGGCGGCTCTTGTCCTGGCCGATGCGCACGCCCTCGGGATTGTAGCCGTTGTTACCGAACGGCGAGGTGCCGCCCGAGCCGATCATCTTGTTCCCGCCCTCGTGGCGCTTCTTCTGCTCGCGCAGGCGCTCCTGCAGGGTCTCCATCAGCTTCTCGAAGCCGCCCATGGCCTCGATCTGGGCCTTTTCCTCGTCGGTGAGGAACTTCTCGGTCAGGGCTTTCAGCCACTCTTCCGGGATGTCGGCGGTGAGACCTTCGTTGACCGTCTCCAGGCCCTTGAACACGTGGCCGAACACGCGGTCGAACTTGTCGAGGTTCTTCTCGTCCTTCACCAGGCTGGCGCGCGAGAGGAAGTAGAAGTCCTCGACAGTGCGGTCGATCACGTCCTTGTCGAGCGCCTCCATCAGCAGGAGGTACTCGCGCAGGCTGACGGGGACCTTGGCCTGGCGAAGCTCGGAGAAGAAGCGAAGGAACATCGGCGCGCTTTCGAACGGTTGTTCGGATTGTGCTGTGTTCCGACGAGCGACGCAATCCAATCCTCCCCCTAGTGGGAGGTGGCCCGAAGGGCCGGAGGGGGAAGTTTTGCCGAGCTGGCTTCTTCCCCCTCCGTCGTCTCTTCGAGCCGACACCTCCCCCGCTAGGGGGAGGATTTTGAAAAACTCGTCACCCTCGCCGCAGGATGAACTCCAGATCCCGCGTCTCGCCCACCGGGAAGTGGTACTCCCCGACCTTCTCGAAACCCAGGCGACCGTACAGCCGCTGAGCGCCGAAGTTCTCGGACCAGACGCCGATCCACAGGGGGCGGCGGCCGTCCTTCTCCAGCCATTCCAGCGCGGTGTTCAGCAGACGCGAGCCGCGCCCGCCGCCCTGATGCGACTTCAGCACGTACACGCGCTTCAGCTCGCCATCGCCCGGCTTCACGTCGTCGTGCGGCAGGTCGCAGGGCCCGGCGAGCGCGTAGCCGATCGCCTCGCCGTCCGCGTCCTCGAGGATCCACGAGGCCTTGTCGGGATGGGACAGATCGTTGCGCGTCCGCTCCAGGCCGTAGGCGTAGGCCAGGAAGGTCTCCAGGTCCTCGGGAGGGTAGAGGTGCGCGAAGGTCTCGGTGAAGGTGCGCGCGCCAAGGCTGGAAAGCGTGTCGGCGTCCTCGATCGTGGCCCTGCGAAGGTGATCCGGGCGGAGCGTGTCGGTCATGGCGACCTGAGTAGCCGCCATGACCGAGGGCTTCAACGGTCAGAACCCTTCCAGGACGATCTTGCCGCGCGTGCGCTTGCTCTCGATGGCCGCGTGGGCCGCCTTCAGGTTGGCGGCGTTGATCGGAGACAGGGTCTGCGAAAGCGTCGTGCGCAGGTCGCCGGCGTCGATCATGTCCGCCACCGCGTTCAGCAGCGCGTGCTGCGCGATCATGTCGGGGGTCTTGAACAGCGGTCGGGCGAACATGAACTCCCAGTGCAGCGAGGCGCTTTTGCGCTTCAGCGGATTGACGTCCAGGCTGGGGGCGTCGTCGATCACCCCGACGCGGCCCTGCGGTTCGAGGATCTCGACCAGGGCGGGGAAGTGGACGTCGGTGTGGGTCAGGCTGGCGATCAGACCCACGGGTGGGATGTCCAACGCCTTGACTTGAGCGACGAGGTCGCCGCCGTGGTCGATGACGTGATGCGCGCCGAGCGCCTTCACCCAATCGATGGTCTCGGGGCGCGAGGCGGTGCCGATGACCGTCAGCCCGGTCAGCTTGCGGGCGATCTGCACCAGGATCGAGCCGACCCCGCCTCCCGCGCCGGTCACCAGCAGGCCGCCGACGCTGTCGCGGGTCGCGCCCAGGCGATCGAACAGGAGCTCCCAGGCGGTGATCGCGGTGAGCGGCAGGGCCGCGGCTTCGGCGAAGGTCAGGCTGGCGGGCTTCCTGCCGACGATGCGCTCGTCGACCAGCTGGAACTCGGCGTTCGAGCCCGGGCGGTCGATGGCGCCGGCGTAGTAGACAGGGTCGCCGACCTTGAACAGAGTCACCTCGGGGCCGACCGCCTCGACGATCCCCGCCGCGTCGTAGCCGAGGATTTCCGCCTGTCCCTCGGCGGGCTTGCGGCTGACGCGGACCTTGGCGTCGACCGGGTTGACCGAAACGGCCTTGACCGCCACCAGAAGGTCGCGGCCGGTGGCGGCGGGCTTGGGCAGGTCGAGGTCGATCAGCGCCTCCGGCGCGTCGATGGGCGAGGGGACGCGATAGCCGATCGCTTTCATGCGGATCTCCGATGGCCCTGATTGGCCTTGGGCCCAGATCGCGCTAACCTGCTGCTAGCGCAAGTACGGCAAAAAACTGTACGTAGTACCCAAAAGGATACCGTGGTGACCAAGCTCCGCGCCTATGATTGCGCCGTCGGCTGTCCGGTCGAGGCGACGCTGGACCTGATCGACGGCAAATGGAAGGGCGTGATCCTCTATCATCTCCGCGAGGGAACTCTGCGCTTCAACGAGCTTGGACGCCGGTTGACCGGAATTACCCAGCGGATGCTGACCAAGCAGTTGCGCGAGCTGGAGGAGGCGGGCCTGGTCGAGCGGGTCGTCTACGCCCAGGTGCCTCCGAAGGTGGAGTATAGCCTCTCGGCGGAGGGCCGCAGCCTGGAGCCGGTGATCGCCGCCCTGGCCGCCTGGGGCGAGGCGCGGATCGCCCGCATGGCGAAAGCGGCCTGACAGGACCCCGGCGCTCCACACCTACCTCGACATGCCGAACCACCAGCCGGGCCACGGGCGCGGAGACAGCCCAGAGCGCCCGCCAGGGGGCGACGCCCTCGGGCCGCGCCAAGGGCTGGGTTGTGTCCTCGCTCGAGGGCGGCTACGACCTTCGGACGCTGGGGCGTTCCGCCGCGGCGCTTGTGCGCGCTCTTCAGGAGGGGTGAGGAGACGGAGCGGCCCCGGCCGACCGCCTTCTCTTAAAAATGGCCGACGCCACCATCGCCGACCAACCGACCCCGCCCGTGCTACCGGGCGTTATCACCCTGGCGCGCCATGGCGAGCCGGCCTTGTCGCGCAAGGTTCGACTGAACGCGCCGGAATACGGCGAATGGTGGGGGCGTTACGAGGAGGGCGGGCTCAAGGCCGGCCAGACGCCGCCGGACGCCTTGCTCCAGATCGCCCGCGACGCCGACGTCATCATCGCCTCGACCCGTCGCCGCTCGATCGAGACCGCGCGGGCGGTGGTCGGCGAGCGCGCCTTCGCCACGGACCCGACCTTCATCGAAGCCCCGCTGCCGCCGCCGCCCTGGCCGACCTGGATCCGCATGTCTCCGAAGCGGCTGGGCTTCTTCGCTCGGTTCTGGTGGTGGTTCTTCGACAACCACGGCGGCCAGGAGACGCGCAAGGCCGCCGAAGCGCGCGCCGGACAGGCCGCAGATCTGCTGATCGAGCTTTCGGATTCCGGCCAGGACGTGCTGGTCCTGGCTCACGGCTTCTTCAACTGGATGATCGCCGACGCGCTGAAGAAGCGCGGATTGACCAAGCTGCTGGACCAGGGCCACAGCTACTGGAGCATCAAGCGCTTCCACCGCGCTTGAGCTCAAACCCTCTTCCCTTAACTGGCGGCAAGCTCTAGGCCGTTGTCGATGAGCTTGCGGGCCACTAGGCTTAAGTCCGCTCACCTGAGAGTTGCAATGACCGACGCTACGAACCCTTCCGCCGACATCTCCGCCTTGAGCTTCGAGGAAGCTCTGGCGCAGCTGGAACGGATCGTGGCCGAGTTGGAATCGGGCCAAGCGCCGCTCGAACGCTCGATCGACATCTACGAACGCGGCGCGGCCCTGAAGGCCCACTGCGAGAAGAAGCTGGAAGCCGCGCGCCTGAAGGTCGAGAAGATCGTCCTGGGGCAGGGCGGGGCGGTCTCCGCCGAAGCGGCCGAGTTCAACTGATGCGAGGCGTGTGGCCGAAGAACCAGGGGAGCCGCCCTTGAACGATCTCGCCCCCAAGGATCTGGCCCGACGGATCGTCCAGGCCGCCGACATCGTCACCGTCGCGCTGGACGAGCTGCTGCCGCGCGCCGATGGCCCGGAGAGCCGCCTGACCGAGGCGATGCGCTACGCGGCTCTGGGGCCGGGCAAGCGCTTGCGGCCGTTCTTCGCGCTGGAAACCGGCAAGATGTTCGACCTGGCCGAGCGGCCGGTGCTGCGCGCGGCCTGCGCGCTGGAGTGCATCCACGCCTACAGCCTGGTCCACGACGACCTGCCGGCCATGGACGACGACGACGTGCGTCGCGGCCGTCCGACCGTGCACAAGCAATATGACGAGGCCACCGCGATCCTGGCGGGCGACGCCCTGCAGACGGCGGCCTTCGAGATCATGGCCCACCCGGACACGCACGACGACGCTCATATCCGGTCGGAGTTGGTGCGGAAGCTCGCGATCGCCTCGGGCGCGCGTGGCATGGTCGGCGGCCAGATGATCGACATCCTGGGCGTCCGAGACGACCTGGGCGCCGTGGCGCGGATGCAGCGGCTGAAGACCGGCGCCCTGATCGCCTTCGCCTTCGAGATCCCGCTGATCATCGCCCGCGCCAAGGAATCCGAGCGCCACGCCCTGATGGCCTTCGCCCAGGACCTGGGCCTGGCCTACCAGATCGTCGACGACATCCTCGACGCCGAGGGCGACGAAAAGACGCTGGGCAAGGCCGCCGGCGGCAAGGACGCCGCCAAGGGCAAGGCCAATTACGTCACCCTTCTGGGACTGGATGCGGCCAAGGAGCGCGTGACGCTTTTGGCCGAGCAGACCCGTTCCCACCTCGAAATTTTTGGCGAGCGGGCCGAACATCTCCGCGAAAGCGTTGATTTCGTGCTGGACCGCCGCAACTGACCGCGCTTTTGTCAAACATGCCTTCCAAAACGCCTTTGCTCGACACGATCGCCTCGCCCGCCGATACGCGAGGTCTGTCCGTCGGCGAATTGAAACAGCTGGCCGCAGAGGTCCGCGCCGAGACGATCGACGCGGTGTCCGTGACGGGCGGGCACCTGGGCGCGGGCCTGGGCGTGGTCGAGCTGACCGTCGCCCTGCACCACGTGTTCGAGACGCCCAAGGACATTCTGATCTGGGACGTCGGCCATCAGGCCTATCCGCACAAGATCCTGACCGGTCGGCGGGACCGCATCCGCACCCTGCGTCAGGGCGGCGGTCTCTCGGGCTTCACCAAGCGCGCCGAGAGCGAATACGACCCGTTCGGCGCGGCCCACGCGGCGACCTCGATCTCGGCCGCTCTGGGCTTCTGCGCCGCGCGCGACGCCAAGGGAGAGGACAACAGCGTCGTCGCGGTGATCGGCGACGGTTCGCTGGGCGCGGGCATGGCCTACGAGGCGATGAACGCGGCGACGGACACCACCAAGCGCCTGATCGTCATCCTCAACGACAACGATATGTCGATCGCCCCGCCGGTGGGCGGCATGAGCGCCTATTTGGCCAACCTGGTCTCGGGCGGCGCCTACCGCTCGGTGCGCAAGCTGGGCAAGACGGTGGTCGAGAAGCTGCCCAGCCCGATGCGCGAGGCGGCTCGCAAGGCGGAGGAATACGCCCGGGGCATGGTCACCGGCGGCACCTTCTTCGAAGAGCTCGGCTTCCACTATGTCGGCCCGATCGATGGCCACGACATGGACGCCCTGGTCAGCGTGCTGAAGAACGCCAAGGCCTTCGCCGACAAGCCGGTTCTGGTCCACTGCGTGACCCAGAAGGGCAAGGGCTACGCCCCGGCCGAGGGCGCGGATGACAAGCTGCACGCGGTGGTCAAGTTCGACGTCGTCACCGGCCAGCAGCAGAAGTCGGCCGGCGGCCCGCCCAGCTACACCAAGGTCTTCGCCCAAGAGCTGATCAAGCAGGCGGAAAAGGACGACAAGATCGTCGCCATCACCGCCGCCATGCCCTCGGGCACGGGCCTTGATCTGTTCGGCAAGGCCTTCCCCGATCGCACCTTCGACGTCGGCATCGCCGAGCAGCACGCGGTGACCTTCGCCGCGGGCCTGGCCGCCGACGGCATGAAGCCGTTCACCGCGATCTACTCGACCTTCCTGCAGCGCGGCTACGACCAGGTCGTGCACGACGTGGCCATCCAGGGCCTGCCTGTGCGGTTCGCCATGGACCGCGCCGGTCTGGTCGGCGCCGATGGCCCGACCCACGCCGGCAGCTTCGACATCGGCTTCATGGGCGCTCTGCCCGGCATGGTGCTGATGGCCGCCGCCGATGAGGTGGAGCTGGCCCGCATGGTCGCCACCGCCGCGGCCATCGATGACCGCCCCAGCGCCTTCCGCTATCCGCGCGGCGAGGGCCTCGGCCTCGAGATTCCCGCCAATGTGGATCCCCTGGAGATCGGCAAGGGCCGCATCGTCCGCGAGGGGACCAGCGTCGCCATCGTCTCGTTCGGCACGCGTCTGTCGGAAAGCCTGAAGGCCGCCGACCTGCTGGCCGCCCGCGGCCTGTCGGCCACCGTCTGCGACGCCCGCTTCGCCAAGCCGCTCGACCTGGATCTGCTGCTGCGCCTGGCGCGCGAGCACGAGGCGATCGTCACGGTGGAGGAGGGCTCCATGGGCGGCTTCGGCGCCTTCGTGCTGCAGGCCCTGGCCCAGCATGGCGCGCTGGATCGCGGCCTGAAGATCCGCACGCTCTGCCTGCCCGACGTCTTCCAGGACCAGGACAAGCCCGACGCCATGTACGCTCAAGCCGGTCTCGACGCCGAGGGCGTACTGCGCGGCGCTCTGTCGGCCTTGGGCATGGACAACGTCAGCGCGGCGGGCGCCGGCCGGCGCGCCTAGGCGCCGCACGCCTCGAAGAAGGCCCGGACCTGGCCTCTGTCGGCCGAAGCGGCCTTCAGGCTGTGTCGCTGACCCTTCGTCAGCAGCGCCAGATCTCCGGACTTGCGGAACGCCTGGAGCGCCGGCGCGCTCGCCGCGCCGCGCGCCTGGACCAAGCCCTGGCTCATCGCATCGTCGATCCTGGCGGTGGTGAAGCGGCTTTCGCTGCGTCCCGAGGCGAGCACCATCTCGCGCTCCGTCAGGCCGACGGGCGGAGAGATCGATTTCGTCGCGGCCCGGACGGCAGCTCATCATCAGCACCACGTCGTCGCTGTTGGGGCGTCCGTAGGCGAGGCGCGGATCCTCCTGCGCGTCGGCCAGATAGCTCCACCGATAGCCGGCCGCGTCCTGCTTTTCGTGGGCGCAACCCGCCAAGCCGGCGGCGAGGGTCAGGGCGACAAGAGCGGCGACGCGGCGCGTCATGGGCGGTCCTCCTCGCCCCATCAACGCGGCTTGGACCTGAATGGCTCCTGAAAACGAAACGGGCGCGGAGACCTCGCGGTCGCCGCGCCCGTGAAGGCTGGCTTCGTCAGCCGTTTTAGAACGGCGAGAACCGCTCGACCAGCGACTGGCCGGCCGGGGTCTTCTGGACGCGGCTGATGTCGCCGCGGCCGCCGTAGCTGATGCGGGCCTCGGCGATCTGGGTGTGGCGGATGGTGTTGGCCGAGGAGATGTCCTCCGGGCGCACGATGCCGGCCACGGTCAGCTGGCGCAGCTCGGCGTTGGTGCGGACTTCCTGGGTGCCCTGGATGACCATGTTGCCGTTGGGCAGGACCTGGCTGACCACGGCGGCGATGGTCAGGCTGATCTTTTCCGAGCGCTTGATGTTGCCGGCGCCGGCGTTGGTCGTGGTCGAGCTGGTCTCCAGCGCGTTCGAGGGATCGAAGCCGCCCGGCAGAACCTTGCCCAGGCTCGACTCCAGGCCCAGCAAGTGCGGAACGCCGGCCTTGGTCGTCGAGGCGCGCGAGCTGTCGGTCTGGTTCTTGGTGTCGGCGCTGTCGTCGATGTCGATCATCACGGTCAGGATGTCGCCGACGCGGCTGGCGCGCTGGTCGTTAAAGAAGGCGCGGGCGCCGACGCGCCACAGCGAGTTGGCCGAGGCGGCCTGCGGGGCCGGCTCGCGCGCCGAGACATATTGCTGCTGGATCGGGGCCAAAGCGGCGGGGTAGCCGACCGGAGCCAGTTCCGGCCCTTTCACGGCTTCCTTGACGGTGGAGCAGGCGGCCAGCGGAGCCAGCAGCAGGGTGGCGGCGATGAGAGCGGGGCGACGCATGGGTCTTAAGCCTCTTAGCGAGCGGCGAAACGGACGGGTTGCGAACGGGCTTGCAAGCCTTGGGCCTGCGGACCGACGGCGGCGGCCCCTGGGCCGATCGCGACGGCTTGGATGATCTTCTTCGAGGCGGTGTTCTGGACGGCGAAGACTTCGCCCGTCGATGCGGCCGACATCGCCTTGCCTTGAAGCGAAAGGGAAATTCCGCCGTCGCTGTAGGTGACGGTGATCAGGTCGCCGGTCTTGACGACCTGGGCGGCCCCCACGTCGCGCTGCGAGACTGCGGCGCCTTCACGCAGGGGGCGCTTGGCCGCCAGGCCGATCACGGCGTCCGCATCGCGCGGGGCGTCGGCCGGCGCGCCGGCCATCTTCACCCACACCAGGTCTTCCGGCTGGACGATTTCGCCGGCCGTCATGCTGCGGGCGTAGGCAAGAACTTCCACATTGCCCCGCGCGGCGCCGGTCAGGCCCGCGCGCGTCGAGCCGCCGCTGTTGTCGGAGCCTTCGCGGACGATGATCCGGCGGACGCCCTGGCTGTTGTCCCAGTCGAAGCCCGCGCGGCGCGCGAACATCTGCACCTGACCCGCCTCGAGCACGGCGGTGGGGCCCATGCGGGCGGCGACCACCAGGTTGGCGGCCGCGCCGCTGACGCCGTCGAACAGGTCGCCCAGCGTGATGCGGCCGTCGGAGTCGGTGGTGTCCATCCGCAGGCTCACCGGCGTTCCGGCGAGGGCGGGGGACGCGAAGGCGAGGGCCGCGGCGGCGAACAGGAGCGCTTTCATCGGCTTACGACCTCATCTGCGAGGTGGTCTGCAGCATCTGATCGGCCGTGGAGATGACCTTGGAGTTCATCTCGTAGGCGCGCTGCGCGGTGATCAGGGCCGTGATTTCCGAGACCGAGTCGACGTTCGAGGCTTCGGTGTAGTGCTGCATCAGCACGCCAAAGCCCGGCTGACCCGGCGCCGCGAGGTTGGCCGCGCCCGAGGCGGCGGTCTCGAGGAACAGGTTATCGCCGATGGCTTCCAGACCGCCTTCGTTCATGAAGTTGGCGAGCTGCAGCTGGCCGATGGTCTGCGGCTGCGGATCGCCGTCCAGCTTCACCTGCACCATGCCGGTCTTGCTGATGATGATGTCGATGGCGTTCTGTGGGACCGTGATGCCGGGCTGGACCGTGTAGCCGTCCTCGGTGACGATCTGGCCCTGGTCGTTGGTCGAGAAGTTGCCGGCGCGGGTGTAGGCCGTCTCGCCCGAGGGCAGCAGAATCTGCAGGTAGCCCTTGCCCTGGATCGCGAGGTCCAGCGGGTTGTCGGTCAGGGTCGGGGTGCCTTGCTCGGTGATGCGGTAGACCGAGCCGGCCTTGACGCCGCCGCCGACCTGCACGCCCGTCGGAACGATGTTGCCGTCGCTGGACGACTGCGAGCCGGCGCGCTCGATCGTCTGGTACAGCAGGTCCTGGAACTCGGCGCGTTGGCGCTTGAAGCCAACGGTGTTCATGTTGGCGATGTTGTTCGAGATGACTTCGACGTTCAGCTGTTGCGCTGACATGCCCGAAGCGGCGGTGCGGAGAGCTTGCATCGGCTAGCGTTCCTTAATTGACTTTGCCCAGCCGCTCGACGGCGGTCCGGGACAGTTCGGAGGTGTTGTCCATCATCTTGGCGACGCTCTCGTAGGCGCGCTGCACCTGGATCAGCTTGGTGATCTCGAGGACGGATTGGACGTTGGAGGCCTCAAGCATGCCCTGGTGGACGACGGCGTCCGGCGCGGGCTGCAGGGTGGCGTTGGTGGTGTTGCGGTAGAGGTTGTCGCCGTCCTTGGCCATCGAGGCCAGGTTGTCGGGGCGGACCACGGCGATCTTGCCGACCCGGACGGCGCCCTGGGTGACGATGCCGTCCTTGCCGATGCTCACCTGGCCCAGCGTCGGGTCGATGTTGATCGGGCCGCCGCCCTCGTCCAGCACCGGATGGCCGGATTGGGTGACCAGTTGGCCTTCAGGATTGGTCGTGAAGCGGCCGTCGCGGGTGTAGCGGTCTCCGTTGGCGGTCTGGACCCGGAAGAAGCCCTTGCCCTCGATCGCGAGGTCGAAGTCGCCGCCCGTCTTGGTCATCGCGCCTTGCGTGAAGTCGCGGGCGACGCCCGAATCCAGCACGAACTTGACCGGCGCCGAGCCGTCCAGGGTTTTGGCCGGCTTGGACTGCTCGGTGCGGACCATCAGGTCCTCGACCTTGAAGCCCGTGGTGTTGGCGTTGGCGATGTTGTTGGCCACGACGTCCAGCTCGCGGCGAAGCGTCAGTTGGCGCGAAAGGCCGACATAAAGCGCGTTGTCCATGGCGAGTTAACTCGGGCGGCTGGCGCGACAAATGCGCCGCACCTCCTGAAGCAACCTTCGTGCCAGAGTGAAATCGTCAATGAAAACAACAAATAGAAAGGTTAACGAGGGGGTGTTGGTCGGAGTCTGCCGGGCAGATTCAGCCTGCGACCAAATGGCCTCCAAAACACATCGTTAACCATGCTCGCGCATGAGTAAGGCATATAGATTCCAAGGAACCGCGCGCGTGGCTCAGAACGATCAGGAAGCTCCCGAAGGTGAAGAGGGCGCCGAAGGCGAAGCCTCCGCCAAGAAGAAGCCGCCTATTCTTATCATCGCGATCGCGGCCGGCGTCCTCGTCCTGGGTGGCGGCGGCGCCGCGGCCTTCTTCCTCATGAAGCCCAAGCCGGCCGCCGAAGCGGGCGAGCACGGGGCTGAAGAGAAGGAAAAGAAGAAGGAAAAGAAAAAGGAAGAGGGCGAGAAGAAGGAAGGCGAGGGCGGCGCGGCCGCGGCCGCCGGTCCGGCGCCCGTGATCAAGGAAGGTCCGGACGGCGTGGTGTTCTACACCCTGCCCGACATCGTCGTGAACATGCAGACGGCCGATGGCAAGTCGACCTTCCTGAAGCTGAAACTGACTTTCGAGCTGCCGGACGAAGAGACGGCCGAGGCTTTGACGCCGAATCTGCCCAGGTTGCAGGACATGTTCCAGACGTTCCTGCGCGAACTGCGTCCCGAAGACCTGAACGGCAGCCAAGGCACCTATCAACTGCGCGTCGAGCTGCTGCGCCGGGTGAACCTGGTCGCCGCGCCGGCCAAGGTGAACGCGGTCCTCATCGAGGAGATGCTGATCAACTAGGCTCTCGGGCTGGTTGGGGCGAAACGATCATGGCGGACGAGAACGATCAGGCCCAGTGGGGCGCGGAAGGTGGCGGCGGCGACGGCGTCAACGAGTTCGGCGACTTCTCGGGCGGCATGGCCGGCTGGGATGACGGCGGCGGCGCCGACGGCGCGTCCGAGCGCATCCTGAACCAGGACGAGATTGACAGCCTGCTGGGCTTCGATCTGTCCGGCGACGGCTCCGAGGACCGCACGGGCATCCGCGCGATCATCAACTCGGCGCTGGTTTCCTACGAACGCCTGCCGATGCTGGAAATCGTCTTCGACCGCCTGGTGCGGTTGATGACGACCTCCTTGCGGAACTTCACTTCGGACAACGTCGAGGTCAGCCTCGACAACATCAGCTCGATCCGTTTCGGCGACTACCTGAACTCGATCCCGCTGCCGGCCATCCTGGCCGTCTTCCGGGCCGAGGAGTTGGACAACTACGGCCTGCTGACGGTCGACTCGAACCTGATCTACTCGATCGTCGACGTGCTGCTGGGCGGCCGTCGCGGCACGGCCGCGATGCGCATCGAGGGGCGCCCCTACACCACGATCGAGCGCGTGCTGGTGCAGCGAATGATCGAGGTGGTGCTGCATGACCTGAAGAGCGCCTTCGAACCACTGCATCCGGTCGCCTTCTCGCTGGACCGCCTGGAAACCAACCCGCGCTTCGCCGCCATCGCCCGGCCGGCCAACGCCGCGATCCTGGTCAAGCTGCGCATCGACATGGAAGACCGCGGCGGCCGCATCGAGCTGCTGCTGCCCTACGCGACGCTGGAACCCATCCGGAAGATGCTGCTGCAGCAGTTCATGGGTGAGAAGTTCGGCCGCGACAACATCTGGGAAGGCCACTTGGCCACCGAGCTGTGGACCACCCAGATGGAGGTCCGCGCCGTGCTCGACGAGCAGCAGCTGCCGCTGTCGCGCGTGCTGAACATGCAGGTCGGCGACACCCTGATGCTGAACGCCACGCCCGACAGCCTGGTGGAGCTGCGCGCCGGAGCCATCCCGCTGACGCGCGGCCGCATGGGCCGCCGCAATCACTCGATCGCCGTCCGCGCCGAGGCGCCGCTGACCCCGGCCGCCAAGAAGGCCGTGCAGAAACTGAAATGAGCGTCATCGCCTTCGCCATGAATGGTTTGCTGGCGGTGCTGCTGATCGTGGCGCTGGGCTTCGGCTGGCGTCTGGAGCGCCGCCTGAAGGCCCTGCGCGACAGCCACGAGGGCTTCGCCAAGGCCGTCAAGGATCTCGACCAGGCCGCCGCTCGCGCCGAGCAGGGCCTCGCCGACTTGCGCGCCGCCACCGACGAAGCGGCCGAGACCCTGGCCATCCGCATAGAGCGCGCGCAGGCCCTGGCCGCCCAGCTGGACGAGCGGATCAGCCGCCCGCCGCCGCCGCGTCCCGAGCGAGAGGCGCCGCCGCCGGCGCCCGTGCGCGGCCGCGTGGACGAGGTTTCGCCCGCCGCCGAACGTCGCCTGAAGGCCGAGGATTTCGAACGTCTGCTGGAGCGCGAATCGCGCCTCCCGGCCGGCGCCCGCCCGACCCTGAGCGCGCCCTCGGCGCCTTCCGAAACCCCGCGTTCACGGGCGCGGGTCGATGATGATCTCTTCGACGGACCGGGCGATCCCCCGCGTCCCGGACCCCAATCCAGAGCCCGCCGATGAAGAAAGTTCCGCGTATCCTGCCTCTGGTCGGCGTCGCCGTCGGCGGCGTCCTGGCCATCAACGCCTTGGCCGGCGCCAAGTCGCTGCCCGACATGCTGAGCGGCGCCAAGGCTTTCGCCGAGGGCGTCGCCAAGCCCGAGGGCAAGGCCGCTGAAGGCGAGGGCGCGCCCTCGGCCGAAGGCGCGGGCCAGCCGGCCGCCGCCAAGGCGCCGCAGACCCTGCCGCGCGCCTGCGCGCCGTCGGCCGACGTCCTGGCGAAGGAAGCCGGCCTCTCGCCCGCCGAACTGCGCGTGCTGCAGAGCCTGGGCGCCCGTCGCGGCCAGCTGGATCAGCGCGAGCAGGATATCGACGTCCAGCTGCAGCTGCTGGCCGCCGCCGAGGCCAAGCTCGACGCCAAGATGAAGGCCCTGACCGGCCTGAAGGGCGACATCCAGGGGCTGCTGGGCCAGGTCGACGCCCAGAAGCAGGCCGAGGTCGATCGCCTGGTCACGGTCTATCAGGGCATGAAGCCCAAGGACGCCGCCGCCCGCATGACCCTGCTGTCGGACGAGGTCCGCCTGCCGATCGCCGCCAAGATGAAGGAACGCACCCTGGCGATGATCCTGGCCAACATGGCGCCGGGCGACGCCAAGATCCTGACCGAACGCCTTGCGGCGCGCCTCGCCAATCCCGTCGTCGAGAAGGGCAAGGCCGCGGTCGCCGACAGCGGCGGCCAAGCCGCCGCGCCGGGCCAGCAGGCCGGTGGCGCTCCGCTGGCCGGCGCGCCCAATAAGGCCGGTTAAGGGAGGCTCATGACCCTTCGCCAGTTCCTGCGATCCAGCGTCGCCGCCGCGTGCATCGCGGGCGTGCTGGCGCCGTCCGGCTACGCCGCGCCGCCGCCTGTCGCGGCGCGGTCGGCGCTGGACGTGCGAGTCGCGCAGGCGGCGGATTTCTCGCGGGTCGAATTTCACTGGAGCGGCTCGGCGCGCATGGCCTCGCGCCGCGAGGGACAGGCGCTGATCCTGCGGTTCAGCCGCGACGCCAATCCCGATCTCTCCAGCCTGAAGATCGCGCCGCCGCGCTGGATCAAGGGCGCAGACGCCCGCCACGTGGGCGGCGCGCTCGAGATCGTCCTGACGCTCGCCGACGAGGCGGACTTCAAGGTCGGCGCGGCCGACGGCGTCAATTTTGTCAACATCTTCGCCAAGGACGGCGCGATCGCGGCGGCCCAGGCTGCGCCGACCGCCGCACCGCCGCCGCCGATTGGCCGGCCCAATCCGATGCCGCGAGATGGCGTCGTGCGGGCCGGAATCGAGCGCGCCGATGGCCAGGTCACCCTCTCGTTCACCTGGGCCGCGCCGGCCGGCGCCGCCGTGTTCCGACGGGGGGAGGCGGTCTGGATCGTCTTCGACACGCCCGCGCGGATCGACATCTCCAAGCTTCCGGGCAACACGCCCCGCTATTCGCGCATCCAGGCGCTGAAGGGCGGCGACTACTCGGCCCTGCGCATCGTGGCGCCCGTCGGCGAGCCCTATGTGGCGGTGGGCGCCGGGCCGACCTGGCGGATCAGCTTCGGCCCAGGGCCGCAGCAGAGCCCCGACATCATCCAGATCAATCGTGACGAGGCCGCGCCGTCCGCCGCGCTGACGGCCGCCGTGGCGGGGGTGACGCGCGCCATCTGGGTCGACGATCCCGCCGTCGGCGACAAGATCATCGTCGCGCCAGCCTTGCCGCCGGCCAAGGGCCTGTCCTCCCGTCGGGACTATGTCGAGTTCGCGCTGCTGCAATCGGCCCAGGGCCTGGCGGCGGAGGCCTATGCGTCGGACCTGATGGTCCAGGCCAGCACGGACGAGGTGCGGATTGGTCGTCCCAAGGGGCTGGCCTTGTCGCCGGCCTCGGCGGCGGCCCCGCCGGAGGAGGCCGTCGCCGGGGCGCCCCAACCGCTGTCGATGCCGGCGCTGATCGACCTGGAAGACTGGCCAAAGCTCGGCTCCGGCGGCTTCCTGGCTCGCTACAACGCCTTGCAGAATGCCGTCAGCGCGGCCGCCGACGAGGACGCGGACATCGCGGCGCGGCTCGCGCTGGCCCGTTTCCTGGTCGGCTCCCAGATGTCGTTCGAGGCGATCGGCGTCCTGAACGCCGGCGCCCGCCAGCATCAGACGATGATGGCCAATCCGGAGTTCCGGGGCCTGCGCGGCATGGCCCGCGTCCTGGCCGGCCGCTACGCGGAAGCCGACGCCGACTTCTCCTCGCCCGTTCTGGCGGACGAGCCGTCCAGCGCCATGTGGCGCGGCTATATCTCGACCAAGAACGGCCAGTTTCTGGACGCGCGCACCAAGTTCGCCAGCGGCGGCCGGGCGCTCGATCTGTTTCCGCCGATCTGGAAGGCGCGGTTCCTGGGCGCGCAGGCCGAGGCGGCCTTGGGCGTCGGCGACCTGACCGGCGCCCTGCAGTACGTCGCCAAGGCGCTGGACCAGCCAAAGCTTCCTGTCAGGGACCAACTGGCCATCCGCCTGGTCCAGGCGCGCATTTTCGAGGCCAAGGGCGAAAAGGTTCGCGCCAAGAAGATGTTCCAGGCCATCGCCCGCGCGCCCTACGACAATCTGACCGCGCCGGCCCTGCTGCACGCCACCCGGCTGCAGTACGAAAAGCGCGAGATCAACGCGGCCAAGGCCGCCGACACCCTGAACCAGCTACGCTATCGCTGGCGCGGCGACGGCGTCGAGATGGACGTCATCCGCGCGCTCGGAAAGCTCTATATCGACCAGGGCCGCTACCGCGAGGCGCTGGAAGTGATGCGTTCGGCGGGCCGGCCGAGCTCCGACCGTCCCGAAGCCCTGGCCCTTCAGTCCGAGATTTCCAGCACCTTCCGGGCCCTGTTCCTGGACGGCCTGGCCGACGGCATGCAGCCGATCCAGGCTGTAGGCCTGTTCTACGACTTCCAGGAGTTGACCCCGATCGGCGCCGACGGCGATCAGATGGTCCGCAACTTGGTGCGCCGCCTGGTGGACGTGGATCTGCTCGACGACGCCGCCAAGCTGCTGAAGTACCAGGTCGACAACCGCCTGAACGGCGTGCCCAAGGCGCAGGTCGCGACCGATCTGGCCTGGATCTACCTGATGAACAAGCGTCCCGAGGACGCGCTGAACACCATCAACGCCACGCGCACGACGATCCTGCCGCCGGCTCTGAACGCCGAGCGTCGGCTGGCCACCGCTCGGGCCCTGATCGGCCTTGGGCGCTACGATGACGCCGAGGAGTTGGTGGAGCGCGACAACACCAAGGACGGCCAGGAGATTCGGGCGGATATCGCCTGGAAGCAGCGCGCCTGGCCGTTGGCCGGCGGGCTCTACGAGCGGATGCTGGGCGATCGCTGGAAGGGGCAGGGCGCGCTCTCCCGCGCCGAGGAGGCCCGTCTCCTCCGGGCGTCGGTGGCCTACAGCCTGGCTGACGACGATGCGTCCCTGGCGCGCCTGCGCCAACGCTGGACGCGCTTCGTCGACAGCGCGGGCAATCCCGATGGCCTGCGCGTGGCGCTTCAGGGGCTGGGGTCCGAAGCGGTCTCGCCTTCCGATTTCGGCAAGGTCAGCGCCGACAACGAGGCGTTCAGCGGCTGGGTCGCCCGGATGAAGGACAAGTTCCGCACCGGCCAGCCGGCGGGCGCGGCGGCGCGCGCGGGCGGCTGAGACCGTCGGGCGCGGAAGGCACACCCGTTCGCCGGCTTGAGCTTTTCGCGCGCATCCTGGGCAAGGTCTTCCATTTTTCGCCCTGATGGCTGAATAAACCTCCGCCGAAACTCCATTGGTCTTATGGCGGCGGCGCGGGGTTTGCCCTAGTTAGGGCGCGCCCGCTCGGCTCATCGTTTGGGCAGGTTCGGTTCGCGTTGGAGGGCCTCTCCAGCTCGGCTCTCACGCTCGCGCGCTTGCCATTCTGCCGCAGGCATGTCATGACAACGTTGTCATAGGGTGGAAGACATTGGTGACGAAGAACAACGACGGCGATAATGGCCGCGAGGTCCTTGTGCTGCTGGGCGGCGCGGGGGATCTGGCTCTGCGAATGCTGCTGCCTTCGCTGTATTTCCTCGAAGTCGATCGACTGCTGCCGCATGATCTTCGCATCATTGGCGTGGCGCGCGCCGATCACGACGCCGCCGGCTACAAGGCCCTGGTGCGCGAGCAACTGGGCAAGCGTGCGACGGTGGAGGAGGCGGCGTGGAATCGCCTGGCCGCTCGCCTCGACTACGTGCCGGCCAACATCACCAGCGAGGACGACGCCAAGAAGCTGGCCGAGCGGATCGGCGAGCATGGCGACCTGGTGATCTTCTTCTCGCTATCGCCCAGCATCTACGGCCCGGCCTGCCAGGCGCTACAAGCCGCCGGCCTGACCGGCCCCAGGACTCGCCTGATCCTGGAAAAGCCGCTGGGCCGCGACCTGGAGAGCTCCAAGGTCACTAACGCCGCCGTCGCGGCCGTGGTCGACGAAAGCCAGGTCTTCCGGATCGACCACTATCTGGGCAAGGAGACGGTCCAGAACCTGACCGCCCTGCGCTTCGCCAACGTGCTGTTCGAGCCCCTTTGGGATCGCAACACCATCGACCACGTGCAAATCACCATCGCCGAGACCGAGAAGGTCGGCGACCGCTGGCCCTACTACGACGAGTACGGCGCGCTGCGGGACATGGTGCAGAACCACATGCTGCAGTTGCTGTGCCTGGTCGCCATGGAGGCGCCGTCGGGCTTCGACCCCGACGCTGTCCGCGACGAGAAGGTCAAGGTTCTCCGCAGCTTGCGCCCCTTCACCAAGGAGACGGTGGCTCACGACACGGTGCGCGGCCAGTACGTCGCCGGCGTCGTCGAGGGCGGCGCGCGCCAAGGCTATGTCGAGGAAGTCGGCAAGCCCACCAAGACCGAGACCTTCGTCGCCATGAAGGTGGCGATCGACAACTGGCGCTGGGACGGGGTGCCGTTCTTCCTGCGCACGGGCAAGAACCTGCCCGACCGCCGCACCCAGATCGTCGTCCAGTTCAAGCCGCTGCCGCACAATATCTTCGGCCCGGCCACCGACGGCGAGCTGTGCGCCAACCGCCTGGTCATCGACCTGCAGCCGGATGAAGACATCTCGCTGACGATCATGAACAAGCGGCCGGGCCTTTCGGACGAGGGCATGCGCCTGCAGTCGCTGCCGCTGTCTCTGTCGTTCAGCCAGACCGGCGGTCGCCGCCGGATTGCCTATGAAAAGCTGTTCCTGGACGCCTTCCGCGGCGATCGCACCCTGTTCGTGCGTCGCGACGAGGTCGAGCAGGCCTGGCGGTTCATCGACGGCGTCTCGGCCGCCTGGGCCGAGGCCGGCATCGATCCCGCGCCTTACGCCGCCGGCACCTGGGGCCCGCAAACGGCCAACGCGCTGATCTCGCCCGGCGGCCGGTCCTGGAAGGCTTGAGGGATGCCGAAACTCGAAGCCTTCAGCTCGCGCGAAGCCCTTTACGACGCGACCGCCTCGATCCTGGTCGACGCCCTGACCAACGCCGTCGCCGCCTCCGGGCGCGCGGGCTTCGCCGCGACCGGCGGTACGACGCCCGCGCCGGTCTATGACCGCCTGGCCACGCTGACCGCGCCCTGGGACAAGATCACGGTCACGCTGACCGACGAGCGCTTCGTCCCGCCGACCGACCCCAGCAGCAACGAGGGCCTCGTGCGCCGTCACCTGCTGGTGGGGGAGGCGGCCAAGGCCAGCTTCGCGCCGCTCTATTTCGACGGCATGAGCCACGCCGACAGCGCGCGCGCGGCCGAGGCCGGCGTCGAGGCCGCCACGCCGTTCGGCGCGGTGTTGCTGGGCGTGGGTCCCGACGGCCATTTCGCGTCGCTGTTCCCGGGCAACCCGGTCCTGGCGCAGGGCCTGGATCCCCAGTCCGACCGCCTGGTCCTGGACGTGCCGCCCAGCGATCCCGCGCCGGACATTCCTCGTCTCAGCCTGACCTTCGCCGCCCTGACCCGCACCGATTTGATCGTGCTGCTGGTGACCGGAGCGGCCAAGAAAGCGTTGTTGGAAGGCGACGTCGATCCGGCCCTGCCGGTCGCCGCCATCCTCAAGCAGGACCGCGCCAAGGTCCGCATCCTTTGGGCGGAGTAACGCCATGAGCCTCAATCCCGTCATCGCCGAAGTCACCGCCCGCATCGTGGCCCGCAGCAAGGACAGCCGCGCGGCCTACCTCGACAACATGCAGCGCGCGATCGACAGTCAGCCGGGCCGCGCCAAGCTGTCCTGCGCCAACTGGGCTCACGCCTTCGCCGCGTCGCCCGGCGTCGACAAGGTGCGCGCGCTGGACCCCAACGCGCCGAACATCGGCATCGTCTCGGCCTATAACGACATGCTGTCGGCCCACCAGCCGCTGGAGGAGTATCCGGCGCTGATCAAGGTGGCCGCCCGCGAGGTCGGCGCCACGGCCCAGTTCGCCGGCGGCGTGCCCGCCATGTGCGATGGCGTGACGCAAGGCCGTCCGGGCATGGAGCTGTCGCTGTTCTCGCGCGACGTCATCGCCATGGCCACGGCCGTCGCCCTGACCCACGACGCCTTCGACGCGGCGCTCTATCTGGGCGTTTGCGACAAGATCGTGCCGGGCTTGGTGATGGGCGCCCTGACCTTCAGCCACCTGCCGGCCCTGTTCGTGCCCGCCGGCCCGATGACCTCGGGCCTGCCGAACTCGGAGAAGGCCCGCATCCGCGCCCTCTACGCCGAGGGCAAGGTCGGTCGCGCCGAGCTCCTGGAAGCCGAGAGCGCCAGCTATCACGGCCCCGGCACCTGCACCTTCTATGGCACGGCCAACACCAACCAGATGCTGATGGAGCTGATGGGCTTCCATCTGCCCGGCTCGGCCTTCGTGCATCCCAACACCCCGCTGCGCGAGGCCCTGGTCAAGGAGGCCGCGCGCCGCGCCGCCGCCGTGACCGCCAAGGGCAACGAGTACGTCCCGGTCGGCCGGATGATCGACGAGAAGTCGATCGTCAACGGCGTGGTCGGGCTGATGGCCACCGGTGGCTCGACCAACCTGGCCCTGCACATCATCGCTATGGCCCACGCGGCCGGGATCATGCTGACGCTGGAAGACCTGGACGATATCTCGCGCGCCACCCCGCTGCTGGCGCGCGTCTATCCGAACGGTTCGGCTGACGTGAATCACTTCCAGGCCGCCGGCGGCATGGCCTTCGTGATCCGCGAGCTGCTGCAGGCGGGGCTCGTCCACGAGGATGTTCAGACCATCGCTGGCGCTGGCCTGTCGCGCTACGCCCAAGAGCCATACCTGGACGGCGGCGAGCTGAAGTGGCGCGACGGCGCGGCCGAGAGCCTGGATCCGGCCATCGTGCGTCCGGTCTCCGACCCGTTCAGCAAGGAAGGCGGCCTGCGCCTGATGGCCGGCAATCTGGGCCGCGGCGTGATGAAGATCTCGGCCGTGAAACCCGAACACCACGTGATCACCGCCCCGGCGGCCGTGTTCCAGGAGCAGGAAGACTTCATCGCCGCCTTCAAGCGCGGCGAGCTGGACCGCGACGTCGTGGTCGTCCTCCGCTTCCAGGGTCCGTCCGCGAACGGCATGCCGGAGCTGCACAACCTGTCGCCGTCGATCTCGGTTCTGCTGGATCGCGGCTACAAGGTCGCCCTGGTCACCGACGGCCGCATGTCGGGCGCTTCGGGCAAGACGCCCGCCGCCATCCACGTGACGCCGGAAGCCGCCAAGGGCGGGCCGCTGGCCTATGTCCAGGATGGCGACGTGATCAGCGTCAACGCCGAAACCGGCGAACTCAAAATCCTGGTGGACGAGGCGACGCTGCTCGCCCGTACGCCAGCGAACGTCCCGGCGTCCAAGCCGGGCTTTGGCAGGGAACTGTTCGGATGGATGCGAGCGGGGGTCGGCGCCGCCGACGCCGGCGCCTCCGTCTTCGCTTAGGGAAACACCAGGTCATGGACGGCAATCACAGCGGGGGTCTCGGCCTCGTCGGCGACATCGGCGGCACGAACGCCCGCTTCGCCCTGGTCGAGTTCGACGGGCCGGACCCGCGCCTGATCGAGCCCACCACGTTCAAGGGCGAGGACTACGGGACGGCCGAGGACGCCATCGAGGCCTATCTGCACAAGGTCGGCGTCAAACACGCCGACCAGGCGGTCGTGGCGGTGGCGGGGCCCATCGATCATGGCCAGGTCCACATGACCAACCTGGACTGGCGGATCTCGGAGGACGGGCTGCGTCGCGCCGGCGGATTCCGGAACGCCAAGCTGATCAACGACTTCACCGCCCAGGCCCTGGCCGCGCCGCGTCTGGCGCCCAAGGACCTGCGCCAGATCGGCGCGCTGCCGACGTCGGGGGAGGGCGACCTCGCCATTCTCGGTCCGGGCACGGGCTTCGGCGTCGCGGGTCTGGTCCGCCGCCACGGCCAGGAGCTCCCGCTGGCCACCGAGGGCGGCCACGTCGCCTTCGCGCCGCTGGACGAGGTCGAGATCGAAGTGCTCCGTCTACTGACTAGGCAGCTGAACGGCGGCCGCGTCTCGGTCGAGCGCATCCTGTCTGGCCCCGGCATGGAAGACCTGCACGTGGCGCTCGGCGAGGCCGAGGGACGCAAGGTCGAGACCCTGACCGCCAAGCAGATCACCGAGCGCGCCGTCGAAGGCTGCGCCGACAGCCTGGCGACCGTGAACCGGTTCTGCGCGGTGCTGGGCTCGACGGCCGGCGACATCGCCCTGACCCTGGGCGCGCGCGGCGGCGTCTTCATCGCCGGCGGCATCGCGCCTCGGATCATCGACATCCTGGAAAAGAGCCCGTTCCGCGCGCGCTTCGAGGCCAAGGGCCGGCTGTCCAGCTTCACCCAGGCGATCCCGACCCACGTGATCCTGCACCCGCATACGGCGCTGATCGGCGCGGCGGTGGCGCTGACGCCGGAGGGCAGGGCGGCGGTGTCCTGACCTAGTCCACGGGCGCTTTTTCGAAGGCGAGCTTTCTCTTCGCGATCAACTGCCGACACTGCGCGGCGCTGGGCTTGGCCTTCCGAGCCGCATCGCGCCCGGCCGCGATGCGCTGATCAACATAGGCTTGGACGAGGTCGTTGATCTCCGGTGCGAAGCGGAGTGGGTCCCGCATTTCCGCAAGATATGAGCGAGCCTGAGTGCGCGTGAGTGGTGGCTCGCAGGCGCCAACAGCCTCGGCCAGGTCACCGCCAGCAAGGATGTATCGCGTCTGCCATCCAGCCCGCCCGTAGGGCGCGAGCAGTTTGTCGGCGAGACTGTTCGACAAGGCGCCTACGGTTCCGGCTGGTGGACGTAGCAGGATCGAGCCTAGCGGATCATCGGCGATCCGCCGGCACTTGACAGAAAGTTCGCCCGCGAAGGCCCGTAGCGCGTCATCGCCGCCGGGATCCTTCAGGTTGGCCTTCACGGCCGCCAAACGTGTGTCGAGCTCAGCGTCTTCCCGCGCCTCGGCGGCGAGAACCGCGGCCTGCGCGTCTTTCGGCGCCAAGCCTGTTCGCTCGGCATACCGGTCGATCTCGCTTCTGAAAGCTTGGCTGGTGGGGTCTAGACGAGCATAGCCCATCATCTCGCAGTACGGCGCGCTGGCCGCGAAACTTCCCAATGCCTCAAGGCGGCCCAGCAAAATCGGCGACATCGCGGGTGTCTGGCCAATCGCCGGAAAGGCGAGAGGGGCCGCCATCAGAATGACAAGGGTCTTCAGGAACTTCATAGAAACACCCGCGCCAAGTTTTGCGGATGCAAGACGAGGGATTTGTCGCTTTCAAGGCGCGCGGCGGGCTCGCCATGACAGCCTTGTCATGGCTAAGTACGCGCCAAACCGAACGAATCGGGACGGCGGGGGACGGAATTGAGCGCCAAGATCACGATCCACGACGTGGCCCGCGAGAGCGGCGTCTCGATCAAAACCGTCTCTCGGGTCCTCAATCGCGAGCCCAACGTCAAGGCTGACACCCGTGACCGGGTGCAGGCGGCGGTGGCGGCCCTGAACTACCGCCCCAACATCTCGGCCCGCAGTTTGGCGGGGGCGAAGGCCTATCTGATCGGCGTGTTCTTCGACAACCCGAGCCCCGGCTATGTCACCGACGTGCAGCTCGGCGCGATCGCGCGGTGTCGGCAGGAGGGCTACCACCTGATCGTCGAGCCGATCGACTCCACGGGCGATGTCGAGGAGCAGGTCGCGCCCATGCTGGCGACCCTGCGCATGGACGGGGTGATCCTGACGCCGCCGCTCAGCGACCATCCGGTGGTGCTGGCCGCCCTGGAGCGCGAGGGCGTGCCCTATGTCCGGATCGCACCGGGCGACGATATCGAACGCGCGCCCTGGGTCAGCATGGATGACCGCGAGGCGGCCTACGACATGACCAATCACCTGATCGGCCTGGGTCATCGCGACATCGGCTTCATCATCGGTCACCCCGACCACGGCGCTTCGGCTCGGCGTCATCAAGGCTTCGTCGACGCGATGCGCGACGCGAACCTGCCAGTGCGCCAGGATCGGGTGGAGCAGGGGTGGTTCTCGTTCCGCTCGGGCTTCGAGGCGGCCGAGCGGCTGCTGGGCGGATCCGACCGGCCGACCGCGATCTTCGCCTCGAACGACGACATGGCGCTGGGCGTGATGGCCGTGGCCAACCGCATGCGGCTGGACGTGCCGGCCCAGCTGTCGATCGCCGGCTTCGACGATACGCCCGGCGCGCGGATCACCTGGCCTCAACTGACTACCGTTCGTCAGCCGATCGCGGCGATGGCCGGCGCGGCGGCCGACATGCTGATGAGCGGCGTCGAGCACGAGGAAGGCGAGCCGCCGCCATCCCGATTGCTGGATTTCGAGCTGGTCGTGCGGGAATCCACGGGCCAGGCGCCCGGCTAGGCGGTCTACGGGCAGCAGGACCTAGATTGTTCTTGACAGCGCTGTCCCTTCAACGTGAGATCATCGGCGATCAAGACGGTCGCCCACGGAAAGGCGGCGTCAGGAGGAAACGTAATGACCCCGCCTGGCCAATCCAGCGCCCGTCGCGCCGTCCTGCGCGCACGATCACTCCCCTCCAAGCGGTACCTCTAGCCGCTTTCTTTCGCTCGGCGCGGTACTCCGCAAGCGCCGCGCCGAGCGCTTTTCCCTTAGAACCCGTAGCCTTTAGAGGCCCTTCGAGGACCGCCTATGTTTTCGCGTCGCTCTCTCCATGCTTCCGTCCTGGCCTTGGCGATCGCCGGTGGATTGTCGGGAGCGGTCCTCGCCCAGGCGTCCTCGGGCGCCGCGACGACCCATCGTCAGCTGTGGCCGAAGGCCGCCAGCCCGGCGACCATCACCGACGCCAAGACCGAGGCCTTCGTCACCAAGCTGATGAGCCAAATGACGGTGGAGGAGAAGGTCGCCCAGACCATCCAGGCCGACGGCGCGTCGATCACGCCGGAGGAACTCAAGCATTACCGCCTGGGCTCGGTGCTGGTGGGCGGCAACAGCGCGCCGGACGGCAACGACCGCGCCTCGGCCCAGCGCTGGATCGAGTGGATCAACGCCTTCCGCGCCGCCGCCCTGGACAACCGCGGCGGCCACCAGGAGATCCCGATCATCTTCGGCGTCGACGCCGTCCATGGTCACAACAACGTCGTCGGCGCGACGATCTTCCCGCACAACATCGGCCTGGGCGCGGCGCGCGACCCTGACCTGATCCGCCGCATCGGCGCGGCGACGGCCCAGGAGATGGCCGCCACCGGCGCCGACTGGACCTTCGGCCCCACCGTGGCCGTGCCGCGCGACGTGCGCTGGGGCCGCACCTACGAAGGCTACGCCGAGGATCCGGAGGTCGTGAAGACCTATGCCGGTCCGATGACCCTGGGCCTGCAAGGCGCGCTGGTCGCCGGCAAGCCGCTGGCGGCGGGCCACATCGCCGGCTCGGCCAAACACTTCCTGGGCGACGGCGGCACCGAGGACGGCAAGGACCAGGGCGACGCCAAGCTGCCCGAGGCCGAACTCATCCGGCTCCACAACGCGGGCTATCCGCCCGCGATCGACGCCGGCATCCTGTCGGTGATGGTCTCGTTCTCCAGCTGGAACGGCGTCAAGCATACCGGCAACAAGAGCCTGCTCACCGACGTGCTGAAGGGGCGGATGGGCTTCGAGGGCTTCGTGGTCGGCGACTGGAACGCCCACGGCCAGGTCGAGGGCTGCACCAACACCAGCTGCGCCCAGGCCTACAACGCCGGCATGGACATGATGATGGCCCCCGACAGCTGGAAGGGCCTCTATGACAACACCCTGGCCCAGGTGAAGGCGGGCCAGATCCCGATGGCGCGGATCGACGACGCCGTCCGCCGCATCCTGCGCGTGAAGGTCAAGGCGGGCCTGTTCGAAAACAAGCGTCCGCTGGAGGGCAAGCTCGAGCTGCTGGGCGCGCCCGAGCACCGGGCGATCGCGCGAGAAGCGGTCCGCAAGTCGCTGGTGTTGCTCAAGAACGAGGGCGTTCTGCCGCTGAAGAGCTCGGCGCGGATCCTGGTGGCCGGCGACGGCGCCGACGACATCGGCAAGGCCGCCGGCGGCTGGACCCTGACCTGGCAGGGCACGGGCAATAAGAACAGCGACTTCCCCAACGGCCAGTCGATCTTCGGCGGCGTCGCCGAGGCGGTGAAGGCCGGCGGCGGCAGCGCCGAGCTGTCGGTTACGGGCGACTACAAGCAAAAGCCTGACGTCGCGATCGTCGTGTTCGGCGAGAACCCCTATGCGGAGTTCCAGGGCGCACATCGCCACGGCCGAATACCAGCCGGGCGACAAGACCGACCTGGCGCTGCTGAAGAAGCTGAAGGCCCAGGGCATCCCGGTGGTGTCGGTGTTCCTCAGCGGTCGGCCGCTGTGGACCAATCCCGAGATCAACGCCTCGGACGCCTTCGTGGCCGCCTGGCTGCCCGGCTCGGAAGGGGGCGGCGTCGCGGACGTGCTGATCGGCGATGCGGCCGGCAAGCCGCGCTTCGACTTCAAGGGCAAGCTGTCTTTCTCGTGGCCCAAGCGCGCCGACCAGGAGCCGCTCAATGTCGGCGACAAGGGCTATGACCCGCTGTTCGCCTATGGCTACGGCCTGAGCTACGCCAAGCCGGGCAAGGTCGCCGTGCTGTCCGAGGAGTCCGGCGTGACGTCGACGGCGGCCACGAATGTGGATCGCTATTTCATCGCCGGTCGCGCGCCGAACCCCTGGACGCTGACGACCTCGGGGGCCGTCGCGACCAAGACGATTGACGCCGGCGCCCAGGAGAACGCACGCCAGGCCGTGTGGACCGGGGAGGGGCAGGGGCTTCTCGCGGTGTCCGGCCGCCCCGTCGACCTGTCGCGTCAGACCACCGGCGACATGGCCGTGATGCTCCGTTACCGGGTCGATGCATCCCCAGAGAAACCGGTCTCCATGGCCATCGGCTGTGGCGAATCCTGCGGGGCGACGGTAGACGTTACGTCAACGTTTTCAGGCGCGAAGATCGGCGAATGGCGTACGGCCAAGATCAAACTTTCCTGTTTCAGGGACAAGGGCGCGGACATGACGCGGGTCACCGCGCCGTTCGCGCTGATGACGTCCGGTCGCCTGTCCGTGACCTTCACCGAGATCCGACTGGCCTCCAACGAGGGCGACGCGGTCTGCCCAACGAACTGACTTTCCAAGGAGCGACGGCATGATCCGCGCCCGTCGCTCCCGCATCGTCGCCACGATCGGCCCGGCTTCTAGTTCGCCCGAGATGATCGTCACCCTGGCCAAGGCCGGGGCGGACGTCTTTCGCCTGAACTTCAGCCACGGCGCGCACGAGACCCACGCGGCGGTCTACAAGGCCATCCGCGAGGCCGAGACGGTTGTAGGCCGCCCGCTGGGCGTGCTGGCCGACCTGCAAGGGCCCAAGCTGCGCGTCGGCAAGTTCGCCGAGGGTCCGGTCATGCTGAAGCCCGGCCAGGCCTTCCGCTTCGACAGCGACCCGACGCCGGGCGACGAGACCCGCGTGCACTTGCCGCATCCTGAAATCCTGACCGCGATGCGGCCCGGCGCGACCCTGCTGCTGGACGACGGCAAGCTGCGGATGACGGTCACCGAGGCGGGTCCCGGCTACGCCAACACCAAGGTCGTCAACGGCGGCAAGCTGTCCGAGCGCAAGGGCGTGGCCGTGCCGGACGTTGTGATCCCGATGTCGCCGCTGACCGCCAAGGACCGCGAGGACCTGGCTTTCGCCCTGCGCCTTGGCGTCGACTGGATCGCCCTGTCGTTCGTGCAGGCGCCGGAAGACATGGCCGAGCTGCGCCGCATCGTCGAAGGCCGCGCCGCCGTCTTGGCGAAGATCGAGAAGCCGCAGGCGCTGAAGGTGCTGGGTCCGATCCTCGACCTCTGCGACGGCGTGATGGTGGCGCGCGGCGATCTGGGCGTCGAGATGGCCCCCGAAGAGGTGCCGGTGGCGCAGAAGGAGATTCTGCGCGCGGCCCGCGAGCGCGGCATTCCGGTGATCGTCGCGACCCAGATGCTTGAGTCGATGACCAGCTCGCCGACGCCCACCCGCGCCGAGGCCTCGGACGTCGCCAACGCCGTCTATGAAGGCGCGGACGCGGTGATGCTGTCGGCGGAATCCGCCGCCGGCGACTATCCCGAAGAGTCTGTCTCGATGATGAACCGCATCATCGAGCGGGTGGAGCGCGATCCGCGTTGGCCCGAGCTGATGCAGGCCGAGCAGAGCCATGACGACGACGACGCCGACGTGCTGGTCGTGGCCGCCGCCGGCGCCGCCAAGGCGGGCTCGACCAAGTGCCTGGTCGCCTTCACGACCACAGGGGCCACCGCCCGTCGCCTGGCGCGTGAACGCCCGCTGCAGCCGGTGCTGGCCCTCTCGCCGGAGATCAACGCCGTTCGTCGCATGACCTTGGTCTGGGGCGTCGAGCCGCGCGTCAGCGCCCAGCCCGACAGCCTCGAGGTCGTCACCACGAACGCGTCGAGCAAGGCGCTGGAACTGGGCCTCGTCGCACCCGGCGAGCGCCTGCTGGTCGTGGCCGGGACGCCGTTCGGCGCGCCCGGGGCGGCGAATCTTCTGCGCCTGGCCCACGCTCCGGCGCCGGCCCGCCGTCGTTAGGGCGGGGCTCAGCCCCGCGCGCGCACGTCTAGCGCTTCCTCGTCTCCGAACGGATCGGGCAGAAGTCGCTCATAGCTCCTCCGCACCGCCGCGTAGCACTCGCAGGTCATGGCCTCGAGGCCGTTGCGGTCCAGGATGTCGACGACGCCCCGGCGATAGCGGATCAGTCCCTTGTTCTGCAGCGAGCCGGCCACGGCCGTGACCGTCGTGCGCTGGACGCCTAGCATGTCCGCCAGGAACTCCTGGGTCAGGCTCACCGTGTTGCTGTCGATGCGATCGTGACAGGACAGCAGCCAGCGGCAGAACCGCGCCTCGACCGCGTGCAGCGCGTTGCAGGCGACCGACTGGATCGCGTGCCCGAACAGGGCCTCGTTGTGCCGGTCCACGAGGGTCCGCAGCGCGGCGCTGCGCGTCCACGCGTCATGCAGAGGGCCCGCCGCGATGCGCAGCGCCGAGCCGGGCGCCTGGACGATCGCGCGGGACAGCGACTGGCGCGGCGCCACGGCGGCCATCAGGCCCAGAGCGCCTTCGCGTCCGATCGTGGCGGACTCGATGGCCGCGCCGCTCTCCATCAGCGTCATTAGCGAGATGACGCCGTCATTGGGGAAATAGACCTGATCGATGGTGTCGCCTGGATCGTAGAGCAGGCGGCCTTTGTCGAGCTCCATCGGAGTCAGGTACGGGACCAGAAGAGCCTTGTCCTCTGACGGCAGCGCGGAAAGGAGTCGGTTCTTCAAGGGATGTAGCGACCCTAGCATGCTGAATCGAACGCCGTCTCACGGCAAGGGTTGCAAGCTATAGGTGGATGAAACGAGCGGCGCCGTCGCGTAGTCGACACAATCCAGTCAGGATCCATGCAAAAATAGAGGCGCTCAAATAACTCGCGTCGCGCGATAATCATTTGACGGAGCGGGCGTGCGTCGGGTTCCCGACATTATTACTCAGTCGAGATGACGGGCTACCTGCGCTAACCTGATGATGGACAAGAAAAAAGCCGCCTAGGCGGCGGCTTTAGGGCCATGGTGTGGCTTGGTTTCCGGCTTAGAAGCCCATGAGTCTGGCGTAGCGATCACGATGGAAGCTGGCGCCGCCGAACAGCGCCTCCGTGACCCGTGCGCGCTTCATGTAGAGGCCGGCGTCGTGCGCGTCGGTCATGCCGATCCCGCCGTGCATCTGAACCATCTCGTTGCTGGCCAGATGGACCAGCTCGCTGGCCTTGGCCTTGGCCAGGGAGGCGAGGGCGCGGCTGTCGCTTCCCGTGTCCAGCGCCTCCAGCGCGGCTTCCACGCAGGAGCGGGTGGTCTCAAGGTCGGTGAACCACTTGGCGGCCCGATGCTGCAACGCCTGGAACGAGCCGATCACCTGACCGAACTGGGTGCGGGTCTTCAGGTAGTCGAGCGTGATGTCGAAGGCGGCGCTGGCGCTGCCCAGCATCTCGGCCGCGAGGCCCGCATAGGCGCGGTCCAGCGTCGGCTCCAGCACGGCCCAGCCCTTGTCGACCTCGCCGAGCACGGCGTCGGCCGCGACCTCCACGCCGTCGAAGGCGATTTGCGCCGCGCCGCGCGAGTCGATCAAAGCCAGATGCGTGCGGTTCACGCCCGGGGCGTCTGCGGGGACGAGGAATAGGGTCAAGCCGTTCGTCTGGCCCTGCGCGCCGCCGGTGCGGGCGACGACGATCAGCAGGTCGGCGGCGTCGCCGTCCAGCACGAAGGTCTTCGTCCCGTTCAGCACGAAGCCGGCGCCGCTGTGGGTCGCGGTCAGCGCGGTGCGGGCCGGCGCGTGGTGCGAGCCTTCGTCGACCGCCAGCGTGGCGACGATCTCGCCGCTGGCGATGCGGGGCAGCCAGGCCTGTTTCTGGGCGTCGGAGCCGGCCAGTTGCAGCGCGGAGGCGGCGATCATGGCCGTGGAGAGCAGCGGCGAGGCCGCCAGGGTGCGCCCGGTCTCCTCCAGGATCAGGCCCAGGCCCAGATAGCCGAAGGCCGAACCGTCATAGGCCTCGGGCACGATCACCCCGGCCCAGCCCATTTCACCCATCTCCGCCCAGGCGGCGGGATCGAAGCTCTGGCCGCTGTTGCCGTCGCGCAGCTTGCGCAGGGCGCCGACAGGGGCGCTTTCGCTGGTCCAGCCCTTGGCGGCGTCGCGCAGCATCGTCTGTTCTTCGGTCAGGACGGCCATCAGGCGTGCTCCCTGGATTGATGACGGACGGCCCAGTCGAGGGCCTGTTCCAGACGGTCGTTGCCCCAGAAGAGCTCGCCGTCGGCGGTGAGAAAGCTGGGCGCGCCGAACAGCCCGCGTTCCTTGGCCTGGCGGACATGGTCCTTCAGGCGCGCCTTGATGGGATCGGATTGCGCGGCGGCCAGGACGTGCTCGGGGCCCGCGCCGACCGAAGCGATCAGTGGGGCGAGAACCTCGGGGCTGCCGATGTCCTGGTCGTCGACAAAATTGGCCTGGTAGACCGCGCGGCTGAAGGCCGGCGTCCAGCCGTCCTCCAGGCCACAGATGGCGACGCGCGCGGCCAGCAGGCTGTTGCGCGGGAACTGACTGGGATGGCGCAGCGGCAAGCCCTCGGCGTCGCAGACGCGCTCGAGGTCTCGCCACATGTACTCGCCCTTGACCGGGAAGGCGTTGAACGGACTGTCGTTCAGGCCCTGCTGCTCATGGAACAGCGGACCGACGATGAATGGCCGCCACGCCACGGCCACGCCCTTGTCGGCGGCCAGCCTCTCGATCCGCATCGCTGCCGGATAGGAGTAGGTCGAGGCGAATTCGTACCAGAACTCGATCATGGTCTTACTGGTGGTCCAACAGGCCCAGGACGCGCTTGGCCACGACGTTCAGGTTCACCTCGCTGGTGCCGCCCTCGATCGAGTTGCCCTTGGCGCGCAGCATGGCGCGCGGCGCGGCCAGCTCCTCGGCGCTGAAGCCTTCGCCTTCCCAGCCCAGGCCCTGCAGGCCCAAGGCCTCGACCAACAGCTCGGTGCGTTCCTGGTTCATCTTGGCGGCGGCGTACTTGATGATCGAGACGGCGGCGCTGGGTCCCGAGCCCTGCTTGGACTCCGCCTCGGCGCGGCGCACGGTTAGCATGAAGGCGTGAGCGTCCATGGAATGGGCCGCGAGGCGCGCGCGGAAGTCGCCATCGGCGATCCGGCCTTCGGCGTCGACGTCGATCTCGCTCTTGGCCGCCTCGACCGGCGAAAGACCGCCGCCGCCGCCGAAGCCCGAGGCGCTGATGTTCTGGCGCTCGTACTGGAGCAGGCGCTTGGCGATGTCCCACCCGCCGTTCAGCTTGCCGACCAGCTGTTCCTTGGGGACCTTCACATTGTCGAAGAAGGTCTCGCAGAAGGGCGAGGATCCGCTGATCAGCTTGATCGGCCGGGCCTCGACGCCGGGCGAGGTCATGTCGAACAGCACGAACGAGATGCCTTCGTGCTTCTTGGTCGTGTCGGTGCGCACCAGGCAGAAGATCCAGTCGGCCTGGTCGGCGTAGCTGGTCCAGACCTTCTGGCCGTTGATCAGGTAGTGATCGCCCTTGTCCTCGCACTTGGTCTGGAGGGAGGCCAGGTCCGAACCGGCGCCAGGCTCCGAATAACCCTGGCACCATCGGATTTCGCCGCGGACGATCTGCGGCAGGAAGCGCTGCTTCTGTTCCTCGGTGGCGTATTCGAGCAGCACCGGGCCCAGCATCCAGATCCCGAAGCTCATCAGGGCCGGGCGAGCCTTCAGGCGGCGCAGCTCCTGCTCCAGCACCTTGTTCTGCGCCTTGGTGAGCCCGCCGCCGCCATATTCCCTGGGCCACATCGGCGCGGTCCAGCCGCGCTCGGCCATGCGCTCCAGCCACAGCTTGGCGTCCGGGTTCTTCCAGACCATCTTGCGGCCGCCCCAGGGGGCTTCGTCCTCGGCCATGGGCGCGCTCAGGGACTTGGGATAGTTGGCCTCCAGCCAGGCGCGGGTCTCGGCGCGGAAGGCGTCGAGTTCGGTTCCCCCGAAATCGGCCATCGTCTCATCTCCCTAACGGACGGTCTGTAGCGGGCGCGTCTGAGGCGCGCTGTTCGGCCCCACACTACGCCTCACGACAGCTTGGGCAAGTCGATTCAAACGCTCGTTCGCCGCAAGGGCCACGACCACTTCATACTTTGCAGGCTATATGGGAACGCTACTGGATCCCGTTGGGGATTCGTCGTTTCGGGATCTGGATGTCCTCGACAGTTTTCAGGCCCGCGGCTCTCGCGATCGCCCCGACCCTGGCGGCGATCCTGACCGCGTCGGCGGGAGTCATGCTGCTGGCCTCGGGGGCTACGCCATCCGAACCGACCCGCTTCCTGCTGCTTTTGGCCTTCGCGCCCGATCTGCTGATCGAGATCAGCCACTTCTTCTCGTCGATCCTGGGTCTTGTCCTGCTCCTGCTGGCCTTCGGCCTGCGCTCCCGCCTGGGCGCGGCCTGGTGGGCGGCTCTGATCGTGCTGGCGTCGTCGGCGGTTCTGGCGATCTTCAAGGGGCTGAACTGGGAAGAGACCGCCATGCTGCTGGTCTGTTTCCTCGCCATCCTGCCGTTCCGAGACGCCTTCCCGCGCAGGGCGGCTTTGTCGAAGATGGAGATCACGCCGGGCTGGCTGCTGTCGGCGGCCGCGGCGATCGGCGGGGCCGGGCTCCTGGGCTGGTGGTCGTTCCACCACACCGAATTCGCCGACAAGTCCTGGATCCGTATCCTGCAAGACCACGACGAGGCCGCCCGGGCCATTCGCTCGTCGGTCGCGGCCGCCATCGTGCTGCTGGCCGTAGGCGTCTGGCGGCTGATCTCGACGGCGGCCACGCCGCCGGTCGTCGACGACACCGACCCTGAGTTCGACCGCGTCCGGGCTATCCTCGCCAAGGCCGAGGACGCCGAGCCCAGCGCCAATCTCGCCCTGCTGGGCGACAAGCGCTTCCTGTTCTCGGCGTCGGGCGAGACCTTCCTGATGTTCGGCGTGCGGGGCCGTTCCTGGATCGCCCTGGGCGCGCCGGTCGGTCGCAGCGACGAGCGCATGGAGCTGTTCTGGCGCTTCCGCGAACTGGCCGACGCCCATGCGGCGCGCGCGGGCTTCTATGGCCTGGGCCCCGACGACCTGCCCGACACCGTCGATCTCGGCCTCGCCATCCAGAAGACCGGCGAAAGCGCGGCCGTGCCGCTGGAGGCCTTCAGCCTGGTCGGTCGCCGCCGCGAGGTGCTGCGTCGCAACTGGCGCAAGGCCGGGGAGGGCGGCGCCGCCTTCGAGGTCCTGCCTGTCGGCGCGGCCAATGCGATCATGGACGAGTTGAAGGCGATCTCCGACTCCTGGCTCGGCCATCATGCCGGCGGGGAGAAGAGCTTCTCGATGGGGGGCTTCGATCCGCGGTATGTCGCCGAATTCCCGGTGGCGGTGGTGCGCGGCGAGGAGGGCAAGATCGTCGCCTTCGCCACCCTGTGGCTGACGGCCTCGAAGACCTCGTTCTCGATGGACCTGATGCGCTATTCCGACGAGGCGCCCAAGAACGTCATGGACTACCTGTTCGTCGAGCTCCTCCAGTGGGGCAAGGACGAGGGCTACAAAGCGTTCGAGTTCGGCGTGGCGCCGCTAGCGGGGCTGGAAGATCGTCGTCTGGCGCCGATCATGTCTCGGGTCGGCCGCCTGCTCTATGAGCGGGGCGAGGAGATCTACAATTTCCAGGGTGTCCGACGGTATAAAGATAAATATGACCCTGTCTGGCAGCCGCGTTACATTGCCGCGCCCCAGAAATGGGCGATCCCATTCTTGCTCGCCGACATCGGTTTGCTGTCGTCGGGAGGGGTCTCGGGCCTGACCAAGCGCCCGAAAAAGGCCGCGACCTAGTAACGCGGTTGGTTACCGGTCTGGACACCCAGAAGGTTCGCCAGATGCACCATCATCAGCATCAGGGCGACGACGCAGACCATCATCAGCGGGCGCCAGGGAACCATGCGCGGTCCCTTTAAAACGTTGATTGGGCGCGCGCCCAGCCAGCCGCAGGCGATCGCGAGAACGAGGAAGAGGGCCGAGGCCGCGAGGGTCTGGGTCAGGTCCATGGCGGCTTCTAGGCCTGCGACAATATGCCTGGCAAATGGTTAAGTCGCGTTAACCCTCTTGCTTTTGATCCGCGCTACAGAACTGCGGACTTCTGTCCCGATTCCTCCACAGTGAATTCCCGACACGCTATATCTAGCGTTTTCGTCGCGTTTACACTCTAGGAATCGCTGACTAGCGTTTTCCCCAGATGCGGGGAGATAGATTCGCATGACGGCGGCTTCGCCATGGAGCGTTAAGGGGATCGACCCCAAGGCACGGGAGGTCGCAAAGGACCTCGCGCGTCGCTCCGGCATGACCTTGGGCGAGTGGCTGAACCGCATGATCATCGAAGGCGATGGTCAGGGCGACTATCGCGCCGCCAGTGAAGAGACCCCCAGCCGCGCCCATCTGGAAGTCGTGCGAGACGAGCCCTCGCGCGCCGAGATCGCCGAACAGACCGACCAGGTCGGCCGCGTCGCCGTGGCGCTGGATCGCCTGACCCGCCGGATCGAAGTGGCCGAGGGCCGCAACGCCGCCGCCATCTCCGGCATCGACCACTCCGTCCGCGACGCCATCGCCCGCTTGAGCCGGGCCGAGCGCGAACAGATCGCCGTCGCCGCTCGCTTCGAAGGCGCGGTGGACGACCTCAAGACCGAGCAGGTTCGCACCGCCGAGCGTGTGCGCCGCATCGAGGCCGAGGCGGCGGGCCCGCGCTCGGTCGAAGCCCTGCGCGCGCTGGAAGGCGCCTTGGGCAAGGTCGCCGGCCACCTCTATGACGGCGAGGCCCGCACCCGCGAAGCCATCGCCGCCCTCGAGGCGCGGCTGGACGCGCAGGCGGCGCCGCAACCGCAAGACCCGAACGAACTGGTCGAGGCTGTCGTG
This sequence comes from Caulobacter segnis ATCC 21756, assembly GCF_000092285.1. Classification (NCBI taxonomy): domain Bacteria; kingdom Pseudomonadati; phylum Pseudomonadota; class Alphaproteobacteria; order Caulobacterales; family Caulobacteraceae; genus Caulobacter; species Caulobacter segnis. Next base: position 1,490,815 of record NC_014100.1, read on the forward strand.
GCTCGCCTGGGAGAGCGGCTCGAGGCCGCCGAGACCCGGACCAGCGAAGCCCTCCGCGAGCTCAGCGCGTCGTTCTCGACCCTCGACGAGCGTCTCGGCGTGGTCGAGACCGCAAACCCCGCCGCCGGCGTGCAGGAGCGTCTGGACAGCCTGGCCGCCAGCCTCGCCGAAAAGATGGAAGCCGCGCGCCTGGAGATGGCCGAGCGGCTCCGCGAGACCGCCGATGGCCGCTTCGACCGCATGGAGCGCAAGCTGGGCGAGATGGCCGCGCACGTCGAGGCCGCTGAGCAGCGCTCGGCCCAGGCCATCGAGCGCATGGGCCGCGAAGTGGTCAACGTCGCCGACGCCTTCAACCGCCGCGTCCAGACCGCCGAGAACCGCAGCGCCGCCGCGATCGAACAGGTCGGGGGCGAGGTGGCGCGGATCGCCGCGACCGTGGAAACCCGGCTCAATCGCGCCGACAGCGTCCAGGGCCAAGCGCTTGAAAAGCTTGGCGCGGAGATCGCGCGTATCACCGAACGCCTGACCGAACGCATTGGCAGCGCCGAGCGCCGCAACGCCCTGGCGATCGATGATGTTGGCGAGCAGGTCGCGCGCGTGACCGAGCGCCTGAACCAGCGCCATGAACGCTCGAGCCAGGAGTTGCTCGACCGGATCCGCCAGAGCGAGGAGCGCACGCTCCGCATGCTGGAGGAGGCGCGCGACAAGATCGACACGCGCCTGCATGAGGCCCAACGCAAGCCGGAGCCCGTCGCGCCGCCGCCGGAGCCCGAGTCCGTCGCCGAATTCACACCGCCTCCCGCCTCGCCCTTCGAGGACGACGAGATGGTTCTGGGTGAGGCCTCGCCGTTCACCGACGACGACGTCTTCGACGCGGAGTCGACGACGGATCGTGACCTCGACGCCGCTGATTTCCCGTTCGACGATCCCGAGGACGAAGCGTTCGATGACGGCGATTTCGCGTTCGCCGACGCGCTGGACGACGAGGACCTCGTCGAAGCCCCCGCGGCTGAAGCGCCGAAGGCCGCGCCCGCCGAGCCGGAGCGCCCGCTGTCGACGCGCGAGATCATCGAGCAGGCCCGCGCGGCCGCCCGCGCCGCCGCGGCGGCGGACGCCAAGGGCCTCGGCGCCGTTCGCCCGAGCAAGAGCGATAAGACCGGCGGCGGATCCCTGTTCAGCGGCTTCGGCGCCTTCTCGGCCAAAAAGCCCAAGCGTCGGGTCGGCACGACCGTGGCCAGCGTCGCGGTCGCGATCGGTAGCGCCGCCGTCGTCGGCGCCTGCGTCGGCGGTCTCTTGCTGCTGGGCGACCAGAACGCCAGCGCCAGCGCGCCGCGCGCCGCTCAAGCGCTGTCGAGCCAGAAGCCGGTCCTGGCCAGCGCGGCAGGCTCGCGAGCCTCGGTGGCCCTGACGAGCGCGCCGGCCATCCCAGTCCCGGCCGAGATCGCGCCGGCCGTGTCTGACGAAGCCAAGGCGCTGTTCGCCGCTTCCATCCGCAAGATCGAGACCGGCGATCGCACCGGCCTTGAGGGCCTTAAGCGCGCCGCGACGGACGGCTATCCCGCCGCTCAATTCTATCTGTCGAAGCTGCTGGAAAGCGGCAAGGGCGGCGTCAAGCGCGACATGATCGAAGCGCGTCGCTGGAGCGAGCGGGCCGCCAACGGCGGCGATCCGCGCGCGATGCACAACCTGGCGCTCTACTATTTCAAGGGCGAGGGCGGTCCGCGCAATTCCACGATCGCCGCGCTGTGGTTCCGCAAGGCCGCCGACACCGGCCTCGTCGACAGCCAGTTCAACCTGGCCCAGCTCTACGAGACCGGTCTGGGCGTCAGCCAGAACGCGCGCCGAAGCCTATAAGTGGTACGTGATCGCTGGCCGGGCCGGCGACCCCACCGCCCGCAGCCGCGCCAACGCCCTTCGCCCGCAGCTGACCGCCGAGGCCCTGCAGACGGCGGATCGCTCCGCCCAGGCCTTCCGCGCCCAGGCGCCGGTCCAGACCGCGTCTCTGGCGCCGACCAACACCGGAGCAGCCGGCGATTTCGGGACAGCGCAACAAGCCCTGTCGCAGCTCGGCTACTATCAAGGCCCGCGTGACGGCGTCGCCTCGCCGGCGTTGCGGTTGGCCATCGCCGCCTACCAGCGCGACCAGGGCCTGCCGGCGTCGGGCGAGGTCGATAGCCAGACTCTGGGCCGTCTCGCGGGCTCCGCTCGCTGATCGGCGTCGGCGCGCGTTCGTCGCGCGGAATTTGATCACGGAAAAGGCGAGCGACGTTCGAACGCTGTATCTTCCCCGAAGATCGTCCGTGGACCTATGGCCTCGTGTCGGTAATAGTCGCGCCCGGGGCAGGGGAGGTGGTTTCGGTCGCCTTCCGAAGGAGTTGATCATGAACGAGTCCGTGGGCGGGCGGACGCCGGTTCCTCCGGCGGTATGGGTCTTTGGTCTATCGACCCTCATTCCATTCTTCGTCTCGTCGGCCTTGTTCTGCTACGGTCCCACCAAGATCCAAGGGCCTTCTCTGGTGGCGCTCCTGGCCTATTCCACCGCGATGGTGTCGTATTTCGGCGGCGTGCGCACGGGCCTGGAGATCGAGAACGCCAGCCCGCGCTGGTCGGTCCTGGGGCTCTCGCTGCTGTTCCCCCTGGCGGGATTCGGTCTGCTGGTCGGCGAACTGAGGTTCGATCCCGCCTGGCAGCTGTCCGGTTTCCTGCTTCTGTTGCTGCTGCAATGGGTCTGGGACGTCACCAACCACGAGGGGCCGACCTGGCGCCCGCGCATGCGCACCCTGCTAACTGCGGGCGCGGCGATCTCCTTGGCCTTCTCGTTGGAGCAGGCCCTGCACATGTAGCGCCGAGGGCCCGTCAGTCGGGCCGCAGGGATTTCACCCCGACCGCATGGACCCGCTTGGGGCCCAGGGCGCCGGCCAGCATCGGCCCGCCGAACAGGTTCGAGAACGCCTCGTCCAGAATGTTCAGGCCGCCCGTGAAAGCGCCGAACGCCGGCAGCACCAGCCGCTGGCCGTCCGTCACGAAACACCGTCGCCGGATGGTGGCCCGTCCGCTGGAGACCTTGGCGGCCGGGTGAAGGTGACCCGCCACCTCGCCCAATTGGACCCCCGGCTGGGGCTCGTGGCGCAGCGTCAGGCCCATCAGCGAGGCTTCGTCGATGATGTCGCCGGGCAAGGCCTTGGGGCCATCGGCGTCGTGGTTGCCCACCGCCCAGACGAGCTCGCGGCCCAGCGCCAAGCCTTCCAGCCGCCGGTAGTCGTCCGCCGCCAGACGCGTTTCGCCGTCGCCGTCGTGGAAGCTGTCGCCCAGGAAAACCAGCCGCTCGGGCGAGAGCAGGGCGATCTCGCGGTCGAGGCGGTCCAGGGTCTCGCGCGTGTCGTACGGCGGCAGCATCTGGCCAAAGCGCGCCGCGTAGCTGCTGCCCTTCTCGAAGTGCAGGTCGGCGACCACCAGCGTGCTTTCGCGCTCCAGCCACAGCGCGCCCGACCAGCGCAGCATGACCTCGACGTTCGACAGCGCGATCCGCAGGCCGCCGCAGGGGGAAGGGGTAAAGCGCGTCACGACATGGCCTCGGCGATCAGGTCCTCTTCGGCCTCGGCCAGGATCATCTCGCCGGCGGCGTCGCCCGGCGCGCGCTCGCGGCCGATCTCCAGCATGATCGGCACCGCGAAGGGCGAGACGCGGTCCAGCGTCACGTGGCGGATCCTGCCCCGCACGCGCGAGAGCATGTCGCCCAGGCGGGCGATGTCCAGCATGCCCGTGGCCGCGTCGTGGCGGGCGCAGCGCAGCATGAGGTGGTCGGGTTGGTGTTTGCGCAGCACGTCGTAGATCAGATCCGTGGAAAAGGTCACTTGCCGCCCGGACTTCTCCGCGCCGGGATGGCGGCGCTCGATCAGGCCGGCGATCAGCGCGCAGTGCTTGAAGGCCCGCTTCATCATGAAGCTCTCGTCCAGCCAAGCCTCGAGGTCGTCGCCCAGCATGTCCTGGGCGAACAGCTCGTCGAGATCGAGGCCGTCCATCGGCCGCAGGGACCAGATGTTCAGCGCGTAGTCGTTGCACACGAAGCCCAGCGGCCCGACGCCCAGCCGATCCAGTCGCCGCGTCAGCAGCATGGCCAGGGTGGTGTGGGCCAGCCGGCCGTCGAACGGGTAGCAGACCAGATGAAACCGCTTCCCGCGCGGGAAGGTCTCCAGCAGCATCTCGCCTTCGTCGGGAATGGCCGAGCGGATCTTCTGCCAGGCCAGCCACTCCTGGACATCGCCGGGCAGGGCGGTCCATTCGCGCTCGTCGTGCATCATCTGGCGCACGCGGCTGGCCAGATAGGTCGAGAGCGGGAACTTCGAGCCGCCCCAGCTGGGCATCTTCGGGTCGTCGTTCGGCGCGGGCGTCACGAAGGCGTCGGCGCCGACCAGGCTGTTGTAGCGCCAGACCTGACCCGCGAAGACGAAGGTGTCGCCGGGCGTCAGCTGCTCGAAATAGCCTTCCTCGGCCTCGCCGATCTTGCGCCCCCCCATCGGTCTGCGGCCGCCGCCGATGCGGATGCTGATCATGCCTGGCGAGACGATGGCTCCGACGTTCATCCGGTGCTGCTGGCGGGCCTGGGCGTTGCGGGCGGTCCACAGGCCCTCGGGCGTCTGCACGATGCGGCGGAACTTGTCGTAGGTGCGCAGGGCGTAGCCCCCGGTCGAGACGAAGTCGACGACGGTCTCGAAGTCTTCCCACGACAGTCCGGCATAGGGCCCGGCCGAGCGGACCTCGTCATACAGGGCGGTCAGCGCGAACGGCTCCGAGCAGGCGCAGCCCATGACGTGCTGAGCCAGGACATCCAGCGCGCCGAGGCGTGGCGGATCGCCGTCCAGGTGGTTTTCCAGGATGGCGTCGGCGGCGGCGCGGCACTCCAGCATCTCGAAGCGGCTGGCGGGCACGAACAGGGCGCGGCTGGGCTCGTCCAGGCGGTGGTTGGCGCGGCCGATCCGCTGGACCATCCGCGAGGCCCCCTTGGGCGCGGCCAGCTGGATGACGAGGTCGACGTCGCCCCAGTCGATGCCCATGTCCAGGGTCGAGGTGCAGACCACGGCGCGCAGCTCGCCGCGCGCCATGGCCGCCTCGACCTTGCGGCGCTGCTCGGCCGAGAGGCTGCCGTGGTGCAGGGCGATCGGCAGATCGTCCTCGTTCAGCTCCCACAGGCGCTGGAACGCGAACTCGGCCTGGAAGCGGGTGTTGACGAAGACCAGCGCCGTCTTCGACGACTTGATGATCTCGTAGACCTCGGCCATGGCGTGCTCGGCGGTATGGCCGGCCCACGGGACGCGGCCGCCGGAGACCAGGACTTCGACCACCGGCTGCGCGCCGCCGGAGCCGAGGACGAGGTCGATGTCGGGTTCGGAGATCCTCCCCCGCGAGCGGGGGAGGTGGCCCGGAGGGTCGGAGGGGGCGAGCTGGAGCTCGGCCGTGCTGGCCCCCTCCGTCGGCTCCGCCGACACCTCCCCCGCTCGCGAGGGAGGATCTTCTGCTCGGTTCGTCCCCAACCACTTCCGCACCAAGTCCGGATCGTCGACCGTCGCCGACAGCCCCACCCGCCGCAGGCGCGGTGCGAACCTCTGCAGCCGCGCCAGGCCCAGCGCCAAGAGGTCGCCGCGCTTGGACGGCCAGATGGCGTGGGCCTCGTCGATGATCACGCAGGAGAGGTCGGCGAAGTACTCGCGCGCGCCCTCCCAGGCGCAGAACAACGCCAGCTGCTCGGGCGTCGTCAGCAGGATGTCCGGCGGCCGGACGCGCTGGCGGGCCTTGCGCGCTTCGCCGGTGTCGCCGGTGCGGCTCTCGGCCACGATCGGCAGGCCCATCTCGCGGATGGGGGTGAGGAGGTTGCGCTCGACGTCGACGGCCAGCGCCTTCAGCGGCGAGATGTAGAGGGTGTGGACGCCGGCCGGCGCGTTGCGCGGCGGGCGTTCGGCCAGCTCGATCAGGCTGGGCAGGAAGCCGGCCAGGGTCTTGCCGCCCCCCGTCGGCGCGATCAGCAGCGCCCCGCGCCCCTCACGCGCCTTCTCCAGCATGGCCAGCTGGTGGGCGCGCGGGCTCCAGCCACGATCGGCGAACCATTGCTGGAAGCGAGGGGGAAGGGCGTCAGCCGCGAGCATTCATGCCCATATAGCATGTTCCCTTTCTGTTTCACCCGGCTTTTGCTAACAGACTCACGTGACCGCTTCCCCGCCGACTCTGGACCTGGCTCCGGCCCTGGTCGTCCTGCCCGGACCGCGCGCCGGCGTGGCCGACGGCGGCGGCGAAGGCCGGATGCTGCGCGCGCCGGACGCTCGCGACCTGTTCGAGCACGGGCCAGTTCTGGTCGCTCACGGGGCGATGACCGCGCGGCGCTTGAACCTTTCGCCCCCATCGCGCTCGCACCGCCTGTTCGACGTGTTGGAGCTGCACGCCTTCGTCCGGCCCGGCGCCTTCTGCGCGCCTTCGGCGGTCGGCCTCGCCACAGCGCTGGGCTTGCCCGAGCCCCATGGCGCGGCCCAGCAGGCCCAGAGCCTGCGCGAGAGCGCCGACGCTCTGCTGCGCGAGCTGGCCCTGACGCCGGTTCCGTCGCGCGAAGAGGCCCTTGCCGTCGCCGAGACCCTGGCCAAGGCCGGGTGGTCGTGGGGACCCGCCGCGATCGGCGCCTTGCGCTCGGTTCCGGTCGGCAACCAGTTCCGGGGCTCGGGCCTCGATGTCTGGGCGAGGCTGGCCGAGTGGGAGGATCAGGCTCCGCCCGGCGAGGCTGGGTCTAGGCCAATCGACCCCGAACGCGCGGGACAGCGCCTGACCGAGCTTCTGCAACGCTCGGGCCTGGAGGAGATCCGCGAAGCTCAGGCCACCTTCGCCAAGGAGGCGTCCTACGCCTTCCAGCCACGCGAGCGGGAAGGCGAGCCGCGCATGATGCTGGCCGAGGCCGGCACGGGCGTTGGCAAGACGCTCGGCTACCTTGCGCCCGCCTCGCTGTGGGCCGAGGCCAATGGTCCCTCGGTGTGGGTCAGCACCTACACCCGCGCCCTGCAGCGCCAGATCGAGCGCGAGAGCCGATCGATCTATCCCGACCCCAAGGAGCGCGCCAAGAAGGCGGTGGTCCGCAAGGGGCGCGAGAACTACCTGTGCCTGCTGAACTTCCAGGAGCAGATCAACGGCGCCCAGCTAGGCAATGGCGACCTGATCGGCCTCGCTCTGACCGCGCGCTGGGCGCGGGCGACGCGCGACGGCGACATGACTGGCGGCGACTTCCCAGCCTGGCTGCCGACGCTCTCGGCCGTGCCCCCGTCGGCCCAGGCCAGCCCGGCCAACCTGGTCGACCGGCGGGGCGAGTGCATCCACGCCGGCTGCCAGCACTATCGCATCTGCTTCATCGAGAAGGCCGTGCGGGCGTCCAAGCGCGCCGACATCGTCATCGCCAACCACGCGCTTGTCCTGACCCAGGCCGCCTTCGACGGGGCGCGTACGGCGCGAGGGCTGAAAGGCGACAACGAGACCACCAGCCTCAAGCGCATCGTCTTCGACGAGGGCCACCACCTGTTCGAGGCCGCCGACAGCGCTTTTTCCGCCGCCTTGTCGGGCGCGGAAGCGGCGGAGCTGCGCCGCTGGATCCGAGGGCCCGAGGGACGCGGCCGGCGGGGCAGGGGTCTCGAGGCCCGCCTGCTCGATATCCTGGGCGACCGCGAAGGCGCGCGGCAGGCGATGAGCCATGCGATCCACGCCGCCGCCGCCTTGCCGGGCGAAGGCTGGTCGGGCCGCGTCGCGCCGCCGGACGGCCAGATCAATCCGATCGGTCCGATCGAGAACTTCCTGGTCGCTGTCATCGAACAACTCCGCGCCCGCACCAGCGAGCGGGGCGGGGCGGAGCTTGGCCTGCAGTGCGACGCTCGCCCGCCGATCGACCTGGTCCGCGAGCGCGCGCCCGAGGCCGCCAAGGCCCTGGCCTCGATCGAGGCGCCGCTATTGGCCCTGGCCCGCGCGCTGGAGGACGTGCTGGACGAGGAGGCCGAGCATCTCGCGCCGTCTGAACGCGCCCGCATCGAAGGCGCGCTGCGAGGCCTGGACCGTCGCGCCCGCATGACCCTGCCGGCCTGGCGCTCGATCCTGAAGGCGCTTGAGGAAGATGACGTCGATCCCGGCGAGACGGACCCCGACTTCGTCGACTGGTTCGAGGCGACCTTCCTCTACGGGCGCGTCGTCGACGCCGCCTGCCGCCGCCACTGGGTGGACCCGACCGAGCCGTTGCGTGCGGCGGTGCTGTCGCCGGCGCATGGGGTGCTGGTGACCAGCGCCACCCTGGTCGACCCGGCGCTGGAGGACCCGTTCGCCCTGGCCGAGATGCGCACGGGCGCCGCCCGCCTGCCGTCCGCGCCGAAGGTGCTGCGACTGGTCTCGCCGTTCGACTACGAGAACCATGCGCGGGCCTATGTCGTCACCGACGTGAACAAGGAGGATCCGCGTCAGGTCTCGGCGGCGATGCGCGAGCTGTTCCTGGCGGCCGGCGGCGGCGGGCTTGGCCTGTTCACCGCCATCCGCCGCCTGAAAGCCGTGCACGAGCGGATCGCCGCGCCGCTGGCCGACAACGGCCTGGCGCTCTACGCCCAGCACGTCGATCCGCTGGAGGTCGGGGCGCTGGTCGACATCTTCCGGGCCGAGGAGGACGCCTGTCTGCTGGGCACCGACGCCATCCGCGACGGCGTGGACGTGCCGGGACGGTCGTTGCGCCTGTTGGTCTTCGACCGCGTGCCCTGGCCGCGTCCCGACGTGCTGCACAAGGCGCGCCGCCTGCGCTTCGGCGGCAAGGGCTATGACGACGCCGTGGCGCGGGCGCGGATCAGCCAGGCGTTCGGCCGCCTGATCCGTCGCGCCGACGATCGCGGAGTCTTCGTGATGCTCGACGCCGCCGCCCCGACGCGATTGTTCTCCAGCCTGCCGGACGGCGTGAAGATCGAGCGGGTCGGACTGGTCGAGGCGATCGAGGCGACGGCGGCGTTCCTGGCCAAGAAGGATCGAGACGGACAGACCGACGATTTGGCGGCTTCCTGACTTAAAGCCGTCGAATTTCTGCAATGGGGACGTCCTAAAACTCGGTCATGGGGAGAGCCAGTACAGGAGCGTACCGATGACCCGCCATGCCGACCCCGCGATCGATGAAGCCGCCACGCCCTCGCGCGCCCGCTCGGCGCGCGCTCTCGTCCAGGCGGTTCGCTGGCGCACCGGGCTGTCGCAGGCCGACTTCGCGGCCGTCTTCCGCATCGACCTCACCCTGCTGCAGGACCTGGAGCACGGCGAGGCCCGACTGGATCCGGCGCTGGCGGCGTACCTGCGCGTCATAGACCACGCGCCGGAGGTCGTTCGGGCCGCCTTGGGCCGCGCCTCCTAGTCTGGACCTCGCCACCCATCCGTTCTTCCCGCCCGTCCGTATCGGATGGGAAGTGGAGCGGTTTATGCGGCGTTGGATTTTGTTCGTCTTGGCGAGCTGGGTGGTGTCCGCGGCCAGTGCGAACGCCTTCGAGCTGACGCCGAAGGCCAACGCGGCGCTCAAGCGCGGCGAAGCCTATGCCGAGGTGACTCCGGACGCCGATGGCGTCTCCGGCCACGTGCGAGCGGTCATCGACATCGACGCCCCCGTGCAGCGCGTTTGGCGGACGATGACCGACTGCGCGGCCGCCAAGGCCATGATCTCGACCTTGACCGGCTGCCGGGTGGTGGAGGGCGAGCAAGCGCGTGGCTGGGACATCCGCGAACACATCACGCGCCGGAATCTGGTCTTTCCCAGCATGCGCATCGTGTTCCGCTCCGACTATGAGCCCTACAATCTGATCCGGTTCCGGTTGGTCGAAGGCGACCTGAAGGTCCAGCAGGGCGAATGGCGGCTGCAGGCGCTGGACGGCGGCCGCCGGACCCGCGTCTTCTACGAGAACAGGCTCGCCGTAGACTGGCCCGTGCCCAAGGCCTTGATGCGCGAGGCCCTTCGCCGTGACACGCCTAAGGTGCTGATGAACCTTCGCCGCGTCTGCGAGTAGCCGACCAATCCGTGTTCGCGGGATCTGTCATAGGCCCGACTGCGACAGCGGGACGCGTTGTCCCTCGGCCCGTCTTCGGCGATTAGCTGGGACGAGGTTTGAGGCGAGACCGCGCCCGGTGCGGCGGCGATCGACGCCGTCCTGTTGGGGAACAGGACGACGCCCCTGGATCCCCTGGATCCGGGGGCGTTTTCACATCGCTTCATGGCCGAGGCACACCGCGACGCAGCGCTGGGCGAGGGCCTCGGTGGCGTCAAGGAACGGGACCGACAGGTCGGCGGCGGTTAGCACAAGCGGCACCTCGGTGCAGCCGGCCACCACGCTCTCGGCGCCCTTGCCCACCAGGCGATGGGCCAGCGCGGCCATGGTCTCGCGTGACGCGGAGCCCACGTCGCCGTGCTTGATCCGATAGAGCAGGGCCATGAACTCGACCTGTTCGTGGTCGTCGAGCGTGACGACCTCCAAGCCCATGTGGAAGAAGCAGTCGCGATAGAGCGCGAGCGCCACGCCGGTGCCCAGCACGCCGACCACGGCCGCGCCCTTGGCCTTGGCGGCTAGGCCGGCCGTTTCCAGCATGTCGACCAAGGGCAGGCCGCTGGCGCGGACCGCGTCGGCGTAGGCGTGCGCGGTGTTGCAGGCGATCGCCAGCACCTGGGCGCCCGCGTCGCGCAATCCTGTCGCCATGGCGGCCAGGACAGGGGCGGGGTCTTCCTCGCCGACATTGCGGTCCGGGACTTTCGGATTGATGTCCACCAGCACGCGCAGGTGATCCTGCTCGCGCTGGACAGGCGTCGCCGACTGCAGCTTGGCCAGGAAATCGAGCGTGGCGGCCGGACCCATGCCGCCCAGGACGCCGAGGACCTTGCTCATCGGATGGCTCCTCTAGGCCAGCGCCGGTTCCAGCACGCTCTGATAGCCGAACAGGCCCTGCGCGCCGCCGGTATGCAGGAACACGACGCGCTCGCCCTTGAACGCGCCTTTGCGCGCCTGGTCGATCAGACCTTTCATCGCCTTGCCGGAATAGACCGGGTCGAGCAGCAGGCCCTCGGTGCGCGCGGCCAGGGTCAGGGCGTCGATCACGCCCTGGTCGACCAAGCCATAGCCTTCGCCGACATAGTCGCAGTCGGCCACGACGGCTTCACGCTTGACCCGGCCTGCCGCGCCGATCGTTTCGGCCGTGGCGACGGCGAGGTTGAAGACGTTCTCTTCCTGCTTCGGCTTGGGCGCCCGGACGCCAAAGCCGAGGATCGGGATGTCCACCGAAAGGGCCGCGAAGCCCGCGACCAGGCCGGCGTGGGTGCCGGCGCTGCCGGTGGCGGTGACCAGCCGGTCGATCTTCAGGTCCATCTGATCGGCCTGGACGACCAGCTCGCGGGCGCAGTCGACATAGCCGAGCGCGCCGACGGTGTTGGAGCCGCCGCCGGGGATCACGTACGGCTTGCCGCCGCGCTGGCGGACGCTTTCGGCCGTGCTTTCAAGTTCAGCGACCATGTCGCTGCCGCCGGGGACATGGCGGATGGCCGCGCCCATCAGCTTGTCCAGCAGCACGTTGCCGTTGCCCGTGTAGTCGGACGCCTTGGAGCCCGTACGCTCCTCCAGGATCACCTCGGTCTTCAGGCCAAAACGCGCGCCGGCCGCGATGGTCTGGCGGACGTGATTGGACTGCACCGCGCCCTGGGTGACCAGCGTATCCGCGCCCTGCGCCAGGGCCTCGCCCAGCAGGAACTCCAGCTTGCGGGTCTTGTTGCCGCCGCCGGCAAGGCCCGTGCAGTCGTCGCGCTTGACCCAGAGGTCGATCCCGAGCGCCGCGCCCAGGCGGGGCAGAGGCTCCAGCGGCGTCGGCAGATGGGCGAAACGAGCGCGGGGAAAGCGGGCGAGATGCATGCGGCGAGGATCCCTCTCGGTGTCGGTCTCCTGTTAGCACGCTTGACGGTCGGCGCGACGATAAGGTGCGGCCGCGAGGCGACTTTGGTGGTATCCTTCGGCCTTGAGAACCGGCGCTTCAACGACCGGCTCCAGGAGGAAGACATGACCCGGATGATCCCGTACGTCGCGCTCGGCGCGGCGGCTTTTCTCGTTGCCGGCGCGGCCGGCGCCTCGACCGTCGTGCTTGGCGGCGGCTACGCCAACGAATGTTCCGACGCGGCCCTCGGAGGGCGTTCCGACGATCGCGCCGTGGTGGTCTGCACCACCGCCCTCGAACTTGAGACCCTCAGCTTCCGCGATCGGGCCCGAACCTATGTGAACCGTGGCGTGCTGCAGATGCGCCAGCGGCAGTTCGAGGCCGCGCGCGCGGACTTCGACCAGGCTTCAACCATCGATCCAGACCTCGGCGAGGCCTATGTGAACCGCGGGGCGACCCTGGTCGGCGAAGCGCGCTATCAGGACGGCATGGCCCAGATCGACAAGGGCCTGTCTCTCGGGGTCAAGGATCCCGAGCGCGCGCTGTTCAATCGCGCCCTGGCCCACGAAGGTCTGGGGGATCTGCGGGCGGCCTACCAGGACTACGCCAAGGCGGCGGAGCTTAATCCGGAGTGGGCGGCGCCGAAGACCGAACTCGCGCGTTTCACCGTCAAGCGGCCCTGATCTGCGCCTGGCCGGCGCGGCGGGCCGCTCCCATCAAGGAGTGCGGCGTCGCGTGCGGAAGCTGCTGTTCATATCGGTAGGTCTGGCGGCTCTGGGCGGCGCGGTCCATGCCCAGAGCCTGCGGGAGATCCAGGCTCGCAACGCCGCCGCCCACGCGTTGGAGGACGTCCGGCGTGACCTGCTGGCCGGCCAGATCGACGCCGCCAACGCGCAGGAGCGCGCCAGGACCGAGGGCCTGCTGCGGGGCTTGGAGCAACAACGGACCAGTTCCGCCCTCACAGCGCCGTCGATGACGGTTGCGCCCGCGCGCGCCTTGGACGCGCCAGCGCCGCGTGAGGCCGACCGCGCCAGCGCCATGAGCCGGATCGACCAACTGACCCAGGACGCTCTGGCCGAGAGCAACGCCCGCATGCGCGCCATCCGGCCGGCGAGCGAACCGAAACGCTGATCTGAACAGAACGAGGCAGGCATGGAGTGGAAAGGCGGCCGTCGGTCCGGCAACATCGAGGATCGACGCGGTCTGGGGCCCGTCGGGATCGCCGGCGGCGGGATCGGCGCGATCGTGCTGGCCGCCATCGGCTATTTCGTTTTCGGGATCGATCCCCAGACGACGATGCAGGCCACGCAGCAATTGCAGCCAGCACAGCAGGAAGGGGCGCGAGGCGAGGTGTCCGATCGTGACGGGCAGTTCGTCGACGTGATCGAGACCTCCAACCGCGAGGTGTGGGCGCCGATCTTAGCTCGTGAAGGCGTGGACTACAGGCGGCCGGAGGCGATCGTGCTCTACAAGCAGGCCACCGGCACGGGCTGCGGCACGGGCCAGTCGGCGATGGGGCCGTTCTACTGTCCCGCCGACCAGAAGGTCTATCTCGACCTTTCGTTCTGGCGGGAGCTGGAGAGCCGTTTTGGCGCGAAGGGCGAGTTCGCTCGGGCCTATGTCATCAGCCACGAGATCGGCCACCACGTTCAGCACCTGCTCGGCGCCGATCAGCAAGCCCGCCGCATGGGCGCGCGGGGCGAGGAGAGCGGTTCGGTGCGGCTCGAACTGCAGGCCGACTGCTACGCCGGCGTCTGGGCGGCCCATGCGAATGAAGCCTCGGGCGGTCGGATCGTCATCAACCGGGGCGATATCCAGGATGGTCTGGGCGCGGCCGCGGCGGTCGGAGACGACACCATTCAGAACCGCACCCAAGGTCAGGTCGTGCCTGACAGTTTCACGCACGGCACGAGCGTTCAGCGCATGCGGTGGTTCAGCCGCGGCTATGACCAGGGTGATCCGTCGGCTTGCGACACCTTCTCGGCCGCCAACCTCTAGGGCCTATTTCGACGGGACATGGGCGATCAGCTGGATCTCGACGATGCCGCCGGGCGCCAGCAGGCCGGTCGTGCCGACGGCGGTCCAGGCCGGGTTGGGGCCCTTGATGAACTCGCCCTTCACGGCGTTGATCATGTTGATCTGCTCCCAACGCGGCGCGGGCTGATCGGGACCTTCCCAGACGTGGAAGCTGTTGATCATGACGACGTCATCGAAGCTGGCGCCTGAGGCCTTCAGAACCGCGTCCAGAGCGTTGAATGTTCGGCGGACCTGCTTCTTGAAGGACTCCGGATCCGTGCCTTCGTCCTTGGCGCGACCCACGATCGCCCCGGAGACGTAGAGCGTATCGCCGACCCGCCGAGCCGGGGCGTACTTGATCTCGTCATAGGCCTTCTGATGGCCGGCGCTGGGGATGATGACCTCGCCGCCGGGCGCCGGGATCCTCTTGGGATAAGTCTCCTGCGCGAAGGCGGGGGCGGCGGCCAAGGCGCAGGCGGCGAACAGGATCAGACGGCGGACGGTCATGGTTGGAACTCCGAAAGAACGTGGGTCTTCGGATCGCCTCAACGACCGCCGCCGGCAAGTGAAATTAAGGTCACCCGGCCGCCTTGAGGATCAGGTCCGCGATCGCCTGTGGATGCGAGATCATCGAGACGTGGCTGGATGGCAGCTCGATCGTCGTAGCGCCCATGCGCTTGGCCAGGAACCGTTCGAGATCGGGATTGGTCGTCTGGTCGTTGGCCGACACCGCGTAGAAGCTCGGCTTCTCACGCCAAGCGGCGACCGTGGTGCGGCTCGCGAACAGGTTGGCGGCGATCGGCTGCTGCACGGCGTGGAGCGCCAGAGCGCGCGCCGGGTCGAGGTCGCCGGCGAAATAGCGGACGAAGGCGTCCTTCGTCAGCCATGAATAGCCATCGTGGGTCACCACGCCGGATCGGGCGGGCATGGTCGGGTACTGAGCCGCGAGGGCGTTGAAATCCTCGCCGGCGTCCGGCGCGCGGGCGGCGACGTAGACGAGGGCGGAGACCTTCGGGTCGAGGCCGGCCTCGGTGATCGGAACCCCGCCCCAGGAGTGACCGACCAGCACGGTCGGCCCGTCCTGAAGCGCCAGGGCGCGGCGGGTCGCGGCTACGTCGTCGGCCAGGGACGTGAGCGGGTTTTGCACCGCCGTGACATTGCAGCCCTTGCCCTGGAGGCGGGGAATGACCTCGCTCCAGCACGAGCCGTCGGCCCAGGCGCCGTGGACCAGGACAATGTTGCGAGCCGCCGTGCGGGCCAGGGCTGGAGCGGCGACGGAGAGGCCGACGCTCAAGCCGCCCAGCAGCAGGGCGCGGCGATCGGTGTGCAGGGGTGGGGAAGGCGGCATCTTGATGATCCCTGGACGGCCGCGCCGAAGACCCGTTCCTCGACCTGGCCATCGCGCCACCATTCGGCTGAAGATGTCGAAAGGATACGCCGATGACGGCTTCGTGAACGGCTGGGCGCGCCAGCGCTTGACCTGCGCGTCAGCGGGCCTAGTGTCCGACGCTTGTTCACCGGGGGGTCGCGCGCGCGGCTGAGATTGGGCTTTCGCCCTGACCCGTAGAACCTGATCCGGGTCATGCCGGCGAAGGGAGGGAACGCGGACGCGGTCTAGCTTTGCGTCCGTCAGACCGACTCAAGCACGACACGTCCGGGTCTCCTTGAAGCTTGAGGAGCGCCCGAAATGAACATCCAGACGACCATCAAGTCCGTGGCCGAGACGATCTCGACCGGTCCGATCCCCGGTTCGCGCAAGGTCTATCAGGCCGGCGAGCTGTTCCCCGACCTGCGCGTGCCGTTCCGCGAGGTGGCGGTCCACCCCTCGGCCAATGAGCCGCCGGTGACGGTCTATGATCCGTCGGGCCCCTACACCGACCCCACCGTGGCGATCGACATCGAGAAGGGCCTGCCGCGCACCCGCGAGGCCTTCGTGGTGGCGCGCGGCGACGTCGAGCTCGTCACCGATCCCCGCCAGGTGAAGCCCGAGGACAACGGCTTCGCCCAGGGCAAGCACCTGGCCCCCGAATTCCCCGACCAAGGTCGCAAGATCTATCGCGCCAAGCCGGGCAAGCTGGTCACCCAGCTGGAATACGCCCGCGCGGGCGTCATCACCGCCGAGATGGAATATGTCGCCATCCGCGAGAACCTGCGCCGCGAGCAGAACGCCCCGTGCGTGCGCGACGGCGACGACTTTGGCGCTTCGATCCCCGACTTCGTGACGCCCGAGTTCGTGCGCCAGGAAGTGGCCCGCGGCCGCGCCATCATCCCGGCCAACATCAACCACGGCGAGCTGGAGCCGATGGCGATCGGCCGCAACTTCCTGGTCAAGATCAACGCCAACATTGGCAATTCGGCGGTGCTCTCGACCGTCGCCGACGAGGTCGACAAGCTGGTCTGGGCCACGCGCTGGGGCGCCGACACGGTCATGGACCTGTCGACCGGCCGCAACATCCACAACATCCGCGACTGGATCATCCGCAACAGCTCGGTTCCGATCGGCACGGTGCCGATCTACCAGGCGCTGGAGAAGGTCAACGGCGTCGCCGAGGACCTGAACTGGGAGGTCTTCCGCGACACCCTGATCGAGCAGTGCGAGCAGGGCGTCGACTACTTCACGATCCACGCCGGCGTGCGTCTGCCGTTCGTGCCGCTGACCGCCAAGCGCGTCACCGGCATCGTCTCGCGCGGCGGCTCGATCATGGCCAAGTGGTGCCTGGCGCACCACAAGGAGAATTTCCTCTACGAGCGCTTCGAGGACATCTGCGAGATCATGCGCGCCTACGACGTGTCGTTCTCGCTGGGTGACGGCCTGCGTCCGGGCTCGACCGCCGACGCCAACGACGAGGCCCAGTTCGCCGAGCTGCGCACCCTGGGCGAGCTGACCAAGGTGGCCTGGAGCCACGGCGTGCAGGTGATGATCGAAGGGCCGGGCCACGTGGCCATGCACAAGATCAAGGCCAACATGGACGAGCAGTTGAAGCACTGCCACGAGGCCCCGTTCTACACCCTCGGCCCGTTGACCACGGACATCGCGCCTGGCTACGACCACATCACCTCGGCCATCGGCGCGGCGATGATTGGCTGGTTCGGCACGGCGATGCTCTGCTACGTCACGCCCAAGGAGCACCTGGGCCTGCCGGACCGCGACGACGTCAAGACCGGCGTCATCACCTACAAGCTGGCCGCCCACGCCGCCGACCTCGCCAAGGGCCATCCCGGCGCGGCGATGTGGGACGACGCCATCAGCCGCGCGCGCTTCGAGTTCCGCTGGGAAGACCAGTTCAACCTGGCGCTCGACCCGGAGACCGCGCGGAAGTTCCACGACGAGACCCTGCCCAAGGAGGCGCACAAGACCGCGCACTTCTGCTCGATGTGCGGTCCCAAGTTCTGCTCGATGAAGATCAGCCAGGAAGTCCGCGACTTCGCGGCCGGCAAGGCGCCCAACAGCGCCGAACTGGGCATGGCCGAGATGAGCGAGAAGTTCCGCGAGCAGGGCTCGGAGATCTATCTGAAGACCGAATAGGGCGGGTTTGACCCGCCGCAAGGCGGGGCGAGCGGCGGCGGCTGAAGCTTAGGCTTTCGGAGCCGCCGCCATGCTCACCCGTCGCGCCCTGATCACCGCCACGCCCTTGCTGGTCGCGGGCTGTTCAGCTGGCGAGAGCCCTTACGATCGCGCCGCCCGGGACCTCTGGCGGCTGCCGGACCTGGGCGGCGGCGTTCCGATGCTCGCCCTCGTCCACGCCGCGACCCTGGCGGCCAACGGGCACAACACCCAGCCGTGGCGGTTTCGGATCCAGCCACGAGTTATCGAGATCCTGCCGGACTTTTCGCGGCGGACGCCCGTGGTCGATCCGGACGATCATCATCTGTTCGTCAGTCTCGGCTGCGCTCTGGAAACCCTGCTGCGGGCGGGACTCGGCTATGGCTGGGCGGGCGAGCCCGAGCTGCTGCCGAGCGGCGGTGTCCGCATCGCGTTCTCCAGCGCGCCGGCGCGGCCTGACGCGCTGTTTCAGGCCATCCCCCACCGCGCCTCGACCCGGACCGAATACGATGGAAGGCCTGTGAGCGCGGCGACGCTGCGCGGGCTTGAGGCCGCTGTCGGACCGGAGGTGGCGCTTCGATGGGTGTTGGACCCGGACGACCGCGCCCACCTGACCGACATGATCGTCGACGGGAACAGCGCCCAGCTCGCCGATCCCGCCTTCATGCGCGAACTCACCGACTGGATTCGCTTCGACTCCCGGGAAGCCTTGGCGCAACGGGACGGGCTGTTCACCGCCGCCTCCGGCAACCTCACGGCTCCGCGCTGGCTGGGCGAGCGCTTGCTGCCGATGGTCATGACCGAGCAGGGCGAAGCCGAGCGGATCGCGCGGTGGATGAAGAGCTCGGCCGGCGCGGCCATCTTCACCGGTCCTTCCGAGACGCCTGCCGGCTGGATCGCCGTGGGGCGGGCCTTCACCCGCTTCGCGCTGAAGGCCACCGCCGCCGGCTTGAAGCTGGCGTTCCTCAACCAGCCGGTCGAGGACATCTGGATGCGTCGGCGCATGGCGGCCTGGATGGGCGCGCCGGCGCGGCGGCCCGATCTCGTGGTCCGCTTCGGCTATGGGCCGGAGTTGCCACGCTCGCTGCGCCGTCCGACCCAAGCCGTGCTGGTTCCCTAGCCCCGTCATCTTGCGCGGCTGGCTTTGATTTCACTGGCGCGGCGGCGGGGAGGCCTTCACCGTCGCGCCATGAAACGTCTGAGTCTCGCCGCCGCAGCCGCCGTCCTCGCCTTCGCGGCGCCCGCGTCCGCCGAAAGCCCATTCTGGCCGGTTCAGACCAAGGGCGCCGTCGCGTCCGAGTTGCGCGGCGTGTGGAAGTCCCGAGGCTACGGCTGGATCGTCGAGTTCGGCCCCGATGGCGGCAAGCTGTTCCAGACGGCCGGCGGGGCCTGCTACGCCGATCCGCGCCGCGAGCCCGATCCGGACGGGGTCATGGGCGTCTGGCGCGCGGAAGGGCAGGGGACGATCACGCTCGCGGGCGACCCCGCCAGCACGCGTTATCTGTTCGACCGTCTTTCCAGCTTGCCGGCGGCCTGCGTCTCCACGGCCCCCTGGACAGCGGATCGCATCACGGCCTTCGTCGCCGACACCTTCGCCGCGGTCTACCCGCACTCGGCGGAGCGCGGCCTGGACTGGTCGGCGCGCCGTGCGAGCGCCTTGACCAAGGCTGGCTCGCAGGCGTCGGATGCTCAGCTCTGGACGGCGCTTTCGGACCTTTTGGCGGGGCTCGATGACCCCCACGTCGAGCTGCACGGCGTTGTTGGCGGCGACCAACGGGACCTGGAGCCCGGCGTGTCGCCGACACTGGCGCGCGTGCGCGCCGCCGACCCGGAAGGCGGCGAGAAGGCCTGGCTGCAGGCCTATCGCGACGGGATCCTCACCCAGATCCTGGCGGGCAAAGGGCGGCAGGCGGCCAACAACAGGATCTTCTGGGGACGGGCCGGCGACATCGGCTACCTGAACGTCGTGACCATGGGGGCCTTCGCCCGTAACGCCGCGCCGGACGATCCACGCCCGCTGGACGCCGTGTTGGACGAGGCCTTGACCGCCTTCACCGGGGCCAAGGCCGTGGTGGTCGATGTCAGCAACAACCGCGGCGGCTACGACACCATCAGTCGCGCGATCGCGGCCCGGTTCACCGATCAGCCGCGTCTGGCCTATTCCAAGGTCGCCGTGGGCGCCAAGGCGACGCCGCAGCCCGTGACGGTGGAGCCGGCGAACGGACCGCGCTTCACCGGTCCTGTCTATCTGGTCACGAGCGACATCACCGTGAGCGCCGGCGAGACCTTCGGCCTGATGATGAAGGCGCTGCCGAACGTGAAGCAGGTGGGCGGCGTCACCCACGGCGCCTATTCGGACCAACTGCCCAAGCCCCTGCCGAACGGCTGGGCGTTCGCGCTTCCGGCCGAGCTCTACAAGACGTCGGATGGGCGAGACATGGAGGGCAGGGGCCTGGCCCCTGACATGCCGATGGTCATTTTCCCATCGGACGATCTCGCCAACGGTCACGCCAAGGCGATCGAGGCGCTGATGGCGAAGATCCAGGTGAGCATTCCCTGAAGTGAGGGCGGGCGGCGTCCAATCCACGCTTTGTTTCCATGATGAAACATCATTGCAAAGAGTGATGTTTGGCCACCGGAATGTGACCACGCTTCAAAGCTTCACCCTAAGCGAGGCGCGCCCAGGACACACTGGTGCGCGCTTTATCACACATAGTCTTTCGCTGACGCCCCGGGGCGTTGCGACGCGGGACGCTGGCCCGTAAGGAGCAGCCCCCTGAAGCGTTGCGCCGCAAGAGCGGCGGCTTTGCTTGCAACTCATGTTCCGTGGGCTGAATGACCCTTTCCGTGCTTCTTTACGGGCTGGCCGCCGCCGCGCTCGATCCTACCGCCGCCGCGACAGCGCCCGCGTCGCCCGCGTCTCCGGCCGTCGAGGAGCAGAAGCAAACGACCACGAAGGACGATGCTCCCAACGAGGTCGAAGGGCTGGTCATCCAGGCCGACCCTCGGGGCAAGGTCGAGGGCGACATCAAGCCCGAGATCGAGCTGAACGAAGCCGAGATCCAGAGCTTCGGCGCGACCAGCATCGGCGAACTGCTGACCATGCTGTCGCCCCAGACCACCAGCACGCGCGGCCGCGACAGCAGCAGCGGCCCTGTGCTTCTGGTCAATGGTCGCCGGATCTCCGGGTTCCAGGAGATCCAGGGCATTCCGCCCGAGGCGATCGAGCGTTTCCAGATCCTGCCCGAGGAGGTCGCGCTCAGCTACGGCTACAAGGCCGACCAGCGGGTCGTGAACATTATCCTCAAGAAGAACTACAACGCGCTGCAGACCCAGGCTTCGGCGACGGTGGCCACCGATGGCGGTCGAACCTCGCCGGCCGCGGGCGGCAATCGCGTCCATATCGACGGGGACAAGCGCTGGAACGTCGATGTCCAGCTTTCCCACGAGCCCTATCTGCTCGAGACCGACCGGAATATCGTCCGCGCGGCCAACGGCCTGCCCTACGATCTGACGGGCAATATCGCGGGCGTGGGCGGCGCGAGCATCGCCGACCTGTCCAGCTTGACGGGAAGCGCGGTGACCTACGCGGGAGTCCCAGGCTCGGCGCTGAGCGGTAAGGCCAGCCTTTCCGACTACGCTGGCCTGGCCAACACCTACAACACGGGCGACCTGACCCGAGACCGATCGCTGATCTCCCAATCCGACAAGGCGACCCTGCGCGGGGCCTATAGTCGCGATCTCAACAAGCAGACCCAGCTGACCATCAGCGGCAACCTGGAAGACACCAGCAGCCACGCCCTTTTGGGCCTGCCTGGCGTGACCTTCACCTTGCCGGCCGGCAGCCCGTTCTCGCCCTTCTCCCAGGCCGTGACCGGCTATCGCTACATCGACGCGCCGGGTTCGTTGTCGAGGGACGTCGATACGCTGAGGACGCAGGTCAGCATGGCCGCCAACGGCCGCGTCAAGGACTGGCGTTGGAACCTGACCGGCGACTTCGACCGCACGGCGACCGACACCACGACGGGTCGCGGACTGGACGCCTCGGCGTTCCAAGCCGCCGTCGCCGCGGGCGACCCGACCGTCAATCCCTTCGGCGTAATCTCCTCGAGCCTCTACAAGACTCTCGCGGCCGACACCGCCCACTCGGTCTCGACCTCGGCCAGCGCCGAACTGGTGCTGAACGGGAACCTGTTCCAGCTGCCGGCGGGCCCCTTGCAGACCACGTTCAAGGTCGGCGCCAACAGCAAGGGCCTGGATTCCAAGACGGTCCGCTCGGGCGTCACCACGACGCGCGACATCACCCGCACGACGGAGAGCTTCCAGAGCAGTTTCAATCTGCCGCTGACCAGCACCCGTCAGGATTTCCTGGCCAAGGCCGGCGATCTCTCGTTGAACTTCAATCTCGGCTATGAAGACCTGTCGGACCTCGGCGGCCTGACCACGCTCGGTGGCGGCCTGAACTGGTCGCCGATGAAGAAGGTCAGCTTCATCGCCAGCTACACCGACGAGCAGGGCGCGCCGACGACCAACCAGATCAATGATCCGGTGGTGGTGACGCCCAACGTCTCGGTATTCGACTTCTCTACCGGTCAGACGGTCCTCGTCACCCGCACCGACGGCGGCAACGCCTCGCTGCGCAACGACAACCGGCAGGTCCAGAAGTTTGGCGTGAACTACAAGCCGTTCGAGAAGATCGAGCTGACGTTCAACGCCACCTACACCCACGCCGAGACCAAGAACATGATCTCGGCGTTTCCGGCCATCACGCCGGACCTGGAGGCGGCCTTCCCTGAGCGCTTCACGCGAGACGCCACCGGCCGGTTGACCGCGATCGACGCGCGCCCGGTGAACTTCGCCAGCGCCGAGAGCGAGAACGTCCGCTGGGGCTTCAACCTGTTCAAACCTATCGGGCAGCCGACCGCCGGCGCGGCGGGCGGCTTTGGCGGTGGGCGCCTGGGCGGCGGTGGGCCCGGCGGCGGGGGCATGCGCTTTGGCGGCCCGCCCGGCGGCGGTCCGGGCGGCCCCGGCGGTCCCGGCGGTCCGCCTCCGGGCCTGATGCGTCCGGGCCAGGGCATGTTCCAGCTTTCGGTCTACCATACCTGGCGGCTGACCGACGAAGTGACCATCCGCAAGGGCTTGGCGGCGCTGGATCAATTGGACGGATCGGCGATCAATTCGCGCACCGGTCAGGCCCGGCACGAGGTCCAGATCCAGGGCGGCTATTTCAAGGACGGCCTGGGCATGCGCTTCAGCGGAACCTGGAAGGACTCGACCTGGGTGAACGGCGGCTCCACCGGCGGCCAGACGCTGTACTTCTCGGATCTGGCGACGGTGGGCGTGAACTTCTTCGCCAACTTCAGCGTCCCCGCGCGCGGAAAAAGGCGGTGGATCGCTTCCCGATCCTAAAGGGCGCGCAGGTGTCGCTGAACTTCGACAACATCCTTGACGCCAAGCAGACGGTTCGAGACCAGAACGGCAAAACGCCGCAGGCCTACCAGCGCGATTACTTGGATCCGCTGGGCCGTACGGTGCGTATCGGCTTCCGAAAACTGCTCTAGGGGGCGCGAACGACAGATGACCGGCGTCTCAACACGTCCTTAAGCTGTCTGTCGCACCCTGGTGTTCTGGGCGGCTGATTTGGCCGGGTCGGAGGTCGTCATGTCCATCATGACATCCAGTACGCGCCGCGCGGGCGACCATTTCGAACCTACGGATACGGACCCGCAGGTCCAACGTCGCATGCGTGGCTATCTCGAACAGATCGACTACACCGCCTTCGCCTCGAACAAGGCGGTTCTGTCCGTTTCCCTTCCGCGAGTAGAGGGCGAGCAATTCCAGCGCCTCGCCGTCGCAGCCTCGACCGCGCGGGCGCGTTGGGTGTCGGAAGCCGTGGCGATGGCCGACGCCGGGCACACGCTGTCGGAGGCCCAGGTGGCCCGGCTGCACCACCTGCGCTCCGCCTACGAGGAACTGACCTCGGTCTACGAAGCCATGCGCCGCATGGTCGAGCGCGGCTACGTCGCCTACCGGCCGATCCCGGCATAATTTCTTCCGGGTAATATTGACTCGGGTTATTATCCGGGTAGAAGTGCGTCCAGGAGGCGATCATGTCCGGACGCAAGGCGCTGTTGCGCGCATACAAGGAACGCAAGGTGGAGGCGGGGGTCTACGCCGTCCGCTGTCTGGCCAGCGGCGAGGTGTGGGTCGGCGCGACACCGGACCTCTCGACGCGCCAGAGCGGCGTGTGGTTCAGCCTGCGTCAAGGATCGCACCGCGAGCCGACCTTGCAGGCGGCCTGGAACGCCCACGGCGCCGACGCCTTCGCCTTCGAGCCGATCGAAACCATCGACGCCGAGGGGCTGGACGCCTTTGGCCGCGCCAGCCGCTTGAAGGACCGCCGCGCCCATTGGATCGGAACGCTCAGCGCCCGGGGGCTGAACTGATGGAAGAGCGCTATGTCGTTTTCCGCGGCCATGACCGCGTGGCGGTCGGAACGCGCTTGGAGGCCGCCTTGGCGGCGAGGGCGTTGGCCGACGCGGCTGGGGTGCTGGTCTTTGGTCCAGATGGCCGCGTCGTCGACCTTGACCTGAGCGGAAGCCCAGAGGACATCGCGGTCCGCCTGGCCCCGGTGGAGGCTCCGCGTGGGAGAGGCCGGCCCAAGCTGGGCGTGGTCGCGCGGGAGGTCACCCTGCTGCCCCGCCATTGGGATTGGCTGGCCAGCCAGCCCGGCGGCGCCTCGGTGGCGTTGCGCAAACTGGTCGAGGCCGCCAGCCGCGCCGCGGACGGGCCGGATCGCATCCGGAAGGCTCGCGAGGTCGCCTACCGCTTCGCGTCGGCCATGGCGGGAGATCTCCCGGGTTTCGAGGAGGCGATGCGCGCCTTGTTCGCGGGCGACGACAAGAGCTTCGGGAGTCGGATCGACGCCTGGCCGGCCGACGTCGCGGCCCAGATGCGGACCTACGCTGCCGAAGCCTTCGCGTCCGATCAGCCCGCGGACTTGGCCAGCACCTCGGCGAGCAGCGCAGAATAGGCCGCGTCGAACGGCGCGCGATCGCTGTCGGGCTTCATCGGCCACAGGGGGCGCAGCGCCGCCGCGCGCGCCGCCGCCTCGCGCAGCCATGCAGCATCGGCCTTGGCCAGCCGCGCGGCCCGCTGATCGATCTCAGTCGGCGAGTGTCCCGCATAGGCCAGCAGGGAGCGCAGGGCCCACAGCGCCTGCTCGTCGGGATTGGGCTTGGCGGCGCCGGGCAGGCGGCCGGCCGTCCAGCGCACGGCGTCGACGATCTGCCGGCGATAGCGCGGATCGTCCCACGTGCTCGGGGTATGGCCGAGGTTGGTGTAGAACAGCCGCCCTTGGCCGATCTGGCGCGTCCAGGTGATCGGCACGAACCAGGGGCGCTTCAGGGGTATGTCGCCGAAGTCCAACGCCTGCAGCACGCGCACCTTGGCCGGATCGTAGTCGGCGTACTGGTAGATTTCCTCGGCGTAGGCGAAGCGGCGCGGCCAGGCCTGGTTCATCGGCTCCTTGGCGCCGCCCAAGGCCTGGACGGTGATCGGCGTGCCCTGCGTCCAGGGGTGGCCGCCGAACTTGCCGTTGATGAAGGCGGTGTAGGTCTCGCCGGGGCCGTCATAGGTCCAGCCGGTGTCGGTGGCGCTGTGCAGGCCGACAAAGCCGCCCCGGCGGCTCTTGATCCAGTCCTGGATGGCGGCCCAGGTCGCCGGGGCGATCGGCAAGGCGCCGGTCGTGTAGAACACCAGGACGTCGATGTCTTTCAGCGTCTGCGGCGTGATCGTGCTGGCGTCACGGGTCGAGCGGACCGTGAACGCGCCTGAGCGCGCCCCGATCTCGGCCATGGCGATCTCGGACAAGGTGGGGCCATTGCTGGTCTTCGGCGGCATGACCGGGGCATGCACGAAGCCGACGGATTGATCGAGATAGAGCACCCGGACCTTGCCGCCCTTGGGCGCGGCCAGGGCGGGGAACGCGAACGCGAGAAGCGTCGCGATCAGAACAAGCAAGCGCGTCATACGGTCTTCAAGCCCCCGGCTGCAGAAGGTCCCAACGGTTCCCGTGGAGATCCTCGAACACCGCGACCGTACCGTAGGCTTCGTGGCGCGGTTCTTCCAAGAACTTCACGCCGGCGGCGCTCATCCGGGCGTGATCGCCGGCGAAGTCGTCGGTGTGCAGGAACAGCCAGACGCGGCCGCCGCCTTGGCGGCCGATCGCCTCGGCTTGATCGCCGCTGGCCCGGGCGAGCAGGAAATTCGTCCCGTCGGAGCCCGGAGACACGACCACCCACCGCTTGCCGCCTCCCATGTCGGTGTTCTCGACCAGGTCGAAGCCCAGCTTGCCGACATAGAAGGCGATGGCCTCGTCATAGTCGGCGACGAGCAGGGACACGAGAGCGACGCGGCGGGCCATGGGCGACTCCTTGAACAGGAGTCGCTCTTAGCACGTGGCCGGGTCAGCCGCCGCTGTAGCCGCCGATGATCGGCAGGATCTCGCCGGTGATGTAGCTGGAGGTCTGGGGGGAGGCCAGGAAGACGTAGGCGGGCGCGATCTCCTCGGGTTGGGCCGGGCGCTTCATCGGCGTCTGGCTCCCAAACTTGGCGACCTGCGGTCCGAGTTTGTCCGCCGGGTTCAGCGGCGTCCACACCGGCCCGGGCGCGACCGCGTTCACGCGAATGCCCTTGTCGACGAGATGCGTCGCCAGCGAGCGGGTGAAGGCGTGGATGCCGCCCTTGGTCATCGAGTAGTCGAGCAGATCCTTGTTGCCCATGAGGCCGGTGACCGATCCGGTGTTGATGATCGCGCCGCCCTTGGGCAGGTGCTTCACCGCCGCCTTGGCCATGTGGAAATAGCCATAGAGGTTGGTCTTCAGCGTGCGGTCGAAGTGCTCCTCGGTCAGGTCCTCGAAGTCGGTGACATGCTCCTGGAAGGCGGCGTTGTTGACCAGCACGTCGAGCCGGCCGAACGCCTCCACGGTTTTTTCGACGGCGGCCTGCGCGTAGGCGGGATCGGCGACGTCGCCGGGCAGCAGGATGGCGCGACGGCCCTCCATCTCGACGGCCATGCGGGTCTGTTCGGCGTCGCGCTCCTCGCTCAGATAGGCGATGGCGACGTCCGCGCCTTCGCGCGCGAACAGCACCGCCACGGCGCGGCCGATGCCGCTGTCGGCGCCTGTGATAAGGGCGACCATGCCCGCGAGCTTGCCCGAGCCCTTGTAGAAGGGGGCGTCGTACATCGGCGGGGGATCCAGCCGGTGCTCGTCGCCGGGCTTGCTCTGGTGCTGCTCGGGGAAGGGTGGCGCGGGGTAGGGGCGCGCGCCCGCCTGCATGGCCTCGGACTTCTCCTCGTCCTTCGGCTGGAAGGAGCGTTCCTCCTTGGTGTCCAGCGGCGCTTGAATGGCGCGTTCGGCCTCGGCGGCGCGTTCGCCGGCCTGTTCGAATTCGGGCGTTTGGGTCTCGGCCATGGATGCCTCCTGGGGTGAGCCCGGAAAACCACTGGCGGGGCGCGATGTTCCAACCGCTGCCGAAAGCGGTTGCCCGAGAAGGGGGCTTAAGCCACCTTGCGCGCCTTCTTTGACATTGGTGACTTCGATGCCGCGCGACGCGGCCGGAACGGCGCTCCCTCCCGAGCGGCCGCGCGGCCCCATTCTGACCGATCTGATCGAACTGCTCCGTCTTGCGGGGCCGGTCGTCCTGTCGCGTCTGGGCATCATGGTCATGGGCCTGACGGACGCGATCGTCGTCGGCCACTACTCGGCCCAGCAACTGGGCTTCCACGCCATGGCCTGGGCGCCGTCGTCGATCTTCGTGACCATGAACGTCGGCCTGCTGGTCGGCGTGCAGGTGATGACCGCGCGCGCCATCGGGGCCGGCAAGCGGCACGAAACCGGCGCGGTGCTGCGGAGGGGGCTGACCTACAGTCTCTGGCTGGGCCTGGGCGGCATGGCGCTGCAAGCGCTGCTGGGACCGCTGTTCCTGCATAGCCTGGGCCTGAAGGACGGCCTGGCCGACGGCGCGACCTTGCCTTTGATCGTCTTCGCCCTGTCTTTGCCGCTCTACTCGGTGTCCGTGGTGCTGACCTTCTGGCTGGAGGGGCTGGCGCGGCCGACGCCGGGCGCGGTGATGATGTGGTTGGCCAACCTCGTGAACCTGGCCGCCAACCTGCTGCTCGTGCCTGGGACGTTCGGCCTTCCGGCGTTGGGGGCCACCGGTGGAGCGTGGTCGACCTTCGCCGCCCGATTGGCGCTTTTGGTCGCCTTGGCGATCTATGTGCTGCGCATGAGGGAGGCGCGAGACCTGGGCGTCTTCGACAAGCCCGCGCGCGATCGTCCCGCCGAGATCGAGCAGCGCCGGATCGGCTATGGCGCCGGCGCGTCGAACTTCTTCGAGGTCTCGGCCTTCGCCGGCATGAACCTGGTGGCGGGCTGGATCGGCGCCCTGGCCGTCGCGGCCTGGGCGGTGGTGCTGAACGTCTCGGCGGTCATCTTCATGGTGCCGCTGGGCGTGGCCTCGGCCACGGCGGTTCTCGTCGGGCGAGCCTATGGCGCGCGTGACCCCGCGGGCATGACCCGCGCGGGCTGGATCGCCTTCGCCGTGATCGCGGTGATCGGCGTGATCGCCGGCCTGCTGCTCTATCCGACAAGGCACTGGGTGGCCCTGGCCTATACGACCGATCCGGCGGCGCTGGAGCTGATCCTGCCCGCCCTAGTCCTGACCTGCTTCTTCCTGGCCCCCGACGCGGTGCAGGTCGTGGCGGCCCAGGCGCTGCGGGCGCGGGGGGAAGTCTGGGTTCCGACCATCACCCACCTGATCAGCTACGCGCTGGTCATGGGGCCGCTGGCCTGGTGGCTGGCGATCCCGCGCGGCATGGGCCTGAATGGCGTGGTGCTGTCGGTGATCGCCACCAGCTTCCTGGCGGCCGGCTTCCTGCTGGCGCGGTTCAGGATCCTGGACCTGCGGGACCGCAAGCTGGCGAACGAGGGCGCTTAGGCTCCCAGGATCCAGCCTTCTTCGGTCTCGGCCACGGCCAGGGCGTCTTCATCGAGCCCCTTGGGCGCGGCGAAGGCGGCGGCCAGCTTGCCGGTCTCGTCCAGCTTGGCGAAGTGTTCGGCCAGTTCGCGCACCTGAGCCAGGTCCTTGACCTCGCCCGGAGCGGGGACAGCCTTCAGCAGCGACGGATAGACTTCGGCCGCGACGACGGCGACGCCCTCGAGATCGGCCTCGGTCAGCGCCTTGAAGCCCGTCTCGAACGGCCAGATCCGGACGGCGTCCCCGCGCGCGTCCTTCAGGCGGCGCACGGCGGGGATGCCGACGATCGCCTGACCGCCGACCGAGCCGTTGTAATAGAGCTTCCAGATCGAGTGCGCGCCCGCTCCCTTAACGGAAGATTGGGCGGCCTTGTCGGCGAGGCGGAACTCCGGAAGGTCGTCAGGGCCGTGCTCGCGAACGCGCTTGGGCTGCAGCGTCGTCAGAGCGTCCTTGGGCGGGCAGCCCCAGAACGGGAAAGGGCCACCGGTCAAGCGGCGGTTGATCTCCGAGCCGACGCCGAAGCGGTTGTTGGTGTTGTCGGCCTTGTCCTTGACCATCTTGGCCAGCTGATCCCAGACCGCGCGCCAGGGCTTGTCACCGGGCAGGGCCAGCGCCTTGGCCAGGCCGCGCGGAAAGCCGAGGGGGAAATCGAAGCCCACCAGGGCGCGCTCGCCGCGCTTCTTCAGGTCGTCAAGAATGGCCGCCAGGCGCGTTTCGGCCTCGGCGCGGGTCGCTGGATTGTAGCTCTCAAAGCTCAGCCGAAAGCGCACGTCACGCTTGAGCACGCCGATCCAGATGGAGTCCGCCCCCGTGCTCGGTTTGGCCGCGGCGCTCCAGTCCACGATCACATAGGCGCTGAACAGACGCGACACGGCGCACGGCTCCGAAAGAGAGAGGAAGTCGCGCTTCTACTCTTCCGGGAGCCTCGCGGCCAGATCATCAAAGCGCTTGACGCGCCGATATCATGCCGCGTCGCGGATCTTGGTCGTCGGGCCGATCGGGCGGCCATTGCGGGCGAACCAGCGGATCGGCGGCTCGCACGAGGGGCCCAGGGCCGCGCGGACGATCGCCGGCGGGCGGCGCTCTTCCGGGGTCATGAACAGGCCGTTGGTCTTCAGCTTCAGGCCGGCGACCTTGTGGGCGCCCAGCATGGTCAGCGGCACGGCCAACACCAGGCCCAGCAGGATCGGGGCGGTCGAGGTGAACAGGTCCGGCGTGAACCAGAAGGTCCCGCCCAGGATCAGGCCGGCGGCGCTGATCCAGCCCATGGCGGCCGAGGCCTCCTTGAAGCTGACCTTGTCGGCGTCGCGGCGCTGGGTGGCCCAGCCGCCGACCTTGCCGGCCAGGATTTCGACGATGGCGCGGGTCTGGGTGAACATCAGCATCGGGGCGACGAGGGCCGACAGCAGCATCTCGACGGCCAGGCCCGCGGCCATGCGGCGCTTGCCGCCAAAGCCCTTGACCTCGGCCTTGCGGCTGAGGACCAGGATCGCGCCCAGGATCTTCGGGCCGAACAGCAGCACGAAGGTGATGATCATGGCCCAGGCGGTGGCCTGGATCTCGCGCCAGTCGATCAGGGCGTGCGCCGCGGCCTGCAGGTCGGCCATGGTGAAGGCCGCCTTCTTCAGCTCGGGCATCAGGGCGCGCGAGGTGATGCCGGCCGACAGGGCGATGAACCACAGCGGCGACAGGGCGTAGCTCAGCACGCCGATGATGAGGTGCAGGCGGCTCATCCAGTGCAAGCCGGGCAGGCCGACCAGCGGCACGTGCTGGATGTTGCCCCGGCACCAGCGACGGTCGCGCGTGGCGAAGTCGAGCAGGTTCGAGGGGCTCTCTTCGTATGAGCCCTCCAGATAGGGGGCCAGGTGCACGCTCCAGCCGCCGCGACGCAGCAGGGCGCTTTCCAGGGCGTCGTGGCTCATGACCTCGCCGCCGAAGGGCTTGGGGCCGGCCAGGTGCGGCAGGCCGCAGGTCTCGGCGAAGGCGCGGGTGCGGACGATGGCGTTGTGGCCCCAGAAGGAGCTTTCCGTGCCCGACCACCAGGCCAGGCCCGTCCAGGCGACGCGGCCGTACAGGCGCGTGGCGAACTGCAGGGTGCGGGCGAAGATCGTCTGGCCGTTGATGATCATCGGCATGGTCTGGATCAGACCGGCGCCCGGGTGGCGCTCCATCGCGTCGGCCAGGCGGACCATGGCGTCGCCCGTCATCAGGCTGTCGGCGTCCAGCACCAGCATGTGCTCGTAGGCGCCGCCCCAGCGGCTGACCCAGTCGGCGATGTTGCCGGCCTTGCGACCCGTGTTTTCCTTGCGGACGCGGTAGTAGACGTTGCTGTGCGCCTCGCGGCGGAAGCGGGCGAAGCAGGCCTGCTCGGCCAGCGCCACCTGCGCGTCGCGCGTGTCGCTGAGCACGAAGATGTCGAAGTGGCGGCTCAGGCCGGTCTCGGCCAGCGAGGCGTCCATGGCGCGCAGACGGGCGAAGACGGCCGCGGCGTCCTCGTTGTGCACCGGCATCAGGATGGCGGTGCGGGTGTGCAGCTTGGGCGTCGGCTTTTCGCTGTCGATGCCCAGCGGATCCTTGGGCTTGCCGAGCAGGATCACGAAGCCGGCCACGGCCGTGCAGAACCACAGCGACAGGGCCAGGAACAGCGGGGCCAGCAGGGTCAGCACGATGGCTTCAAGCCGGGTCACGCCGCCCAGCGCCACCGTGTCGAAGGTGGCCTTCCAACCGGCGACGCCCATGACGATGGTCGCGACCGCCACGATCCAGCGCCGCATCGACATGCTCGCGACGATCGCGGCGGCGCGGCGCGGACCGCCTTGCCAGAAGCCCAGCGGCTGGACCGGCATGGCCAGCGGCGCCTCGACCGGGATTTCGACGGTGTCCCGCCGCTGCACGACCTGATCGAGGGACACGCTCGTGGAGGTGCGCACGTCGAAGAGGGCGGAACGATCGCTCATATCGTCAGATCTCGGACTTTTTCCGGCGAACCGGGCTCTCTCCGCGTGTTTCGCCGCCGCAGCCCCTTTCCGCGTCGTCTCGGGTTCGATAGGTGAACCGTGTAGGCGCGCGTGACGGATTCATGACGGCGAAAACCGGCGTGGAGAAGCACCGGTGATGCACACAGTAAAACCTCGATCACAAATTCGCTACCAGAAATCACGCTGATTTCGCAGTTGCGAGAAAATGCACTAACCGCGCGCCAGGCGAGCCCCGCTCGCCTTCTGGGAGAATTCCGCTAAGATGATGAATTTCCGGCGCTTCTTGATATTTTCAAGCCTTTTCGCGCTGGCGGCCTGCGGCGATGCGTCCGAAAGGCCTCGGACGAAATCGGCCGCGGTCGAGGCCGTGGCGTCCACCGAAGCGCTTCCCAGCTATGAAGCCCAGGGGGTCATCTCCAGCCTGGAGGGGCAGATTCTCACGCTCGATCACGACGGCGCGAGCGCGGCGGGACTCAAGCCTGGCCGTAACCAGTTCAAGGCCTATGCGGACGTGCTGGCCGAGGCGCCGATCACACCCGGGGACCGCGTGAAGTTCCAGTTCAAGAAGACGCCGACGGGGCTCGAGGTGTCGAAACTCGAACCCCGCGACTAGGGACCTAGGCCAGCTTCACGAGCATCTTGCCGAGGTTCTCGCCGGTGAAGAGCTTCACGAAGGCGTCCGGCGCGCGCTCGACGCCTTCCTCGACGGTTTCCTTCCAGGTGATCTTACCGGCCTTGATCCACTCGGCCATGTCCTTGGCGAATTGCGGGAACATGTCGACGTGGTTCGAGACGATAAAGCCTTCCAGGCGCAGGCTTTTGCCGACGGCCTGGATGATGTTCGGCGGACCCTCGGGCTTTCCGGTCTCGTTGTACTGAGAGATCATCCCGCACAGGGCGAAGCGCGCGAAGGGGCGGGCCGAGTTGATCGCCGCCTCCAAGTGAACGCCGCCGACGTTCTCGAAATAGACGTCGATGCCCTTGGGGGCGACCTTGGCGAGCTCGGCCACGACGTCGGGCGTGGCCTTGTAGTCGATGACGTGGTCGACGCCGATCGACTTCAGGAACGCCACCTTCTCGGGACCGCCGGCCGAGCCGATCACGGTATGGCCCTTCAGCTTGGCGATCTGGCAGACGACCGAACCCACCGCGCCGGCGGCGGCCGAAACGAAGACGACGTCGCCGTCCTTCAGCGCGGCGATCCGCAGCAGGCCGACATAGGCGGTCAGGCCCGGCATGCCGACCACGCCCAGGAAGGCCTGGGGCGGAATGCCGTGGGTGTCGAGCTTGGTGATCGCGCCAAGGCCGCCGGCCGCGAGCGCCTTGGGCGAGGCGTTGTAGTATTCACGCCAGCCGAACATCGAGCTGACGATGTCGCCCGGCTTGAAGTCGGGGTCGTTGGAGGCGACGACCTCGCCGACCGCGCCGCCTTGCAGCGCCTGGCCGAGCTGGAAGGGCGGCACATAGCTGGGACGGTCATACATGCGGCCGCGCATGTAGGGGTCGACCGACATCCAGAGGTTCCGCACCTGCACTTCATCGGGACCGGGTGCGGGCAGGTCGACCGTGGCCAGCTCGAAGTTCGAGGCCTGGGGAAGCCCGACAGGACGGCTCTTCAGGCGGATCTCGCGCGACGTGGTCATGATCTTCCTCCCCTTGGCCAAGCCAAGCGTTGTTAATTTAAACGGATGTTTAGCGCGTCCGCGACGAAGGCTCCAGTGCTTCTATGCCGTCGCGAAGCGGAGTAGACAGCGCGCCATGACCCAGACTCTGAAAGCGGGCGTCATCGGCGCCGGGGTGTTCGGCGGCTATCACGCCAAGAAATATGTCGAGCTGCCGGACGTGGTTCTGGCGGCCGTGTTCGACGTCGATCTGGCGCGAGCCAAGGCTCTCGCCGAACCGCTCGGCGCGCTGGCCTTCGACGACATGGACGCCTTCCTGGCGGCCGTCGACGTGGTGACCGTCGCGACGCCAGCCGTGCATCACGCGGGCGCGGCGCTGGCGGCGCTGAAGGCGGGCAAGCCGGTCTATTCGGAGAAGCCCCTGGCCGTGACGCCCGAGGACGCCGACAAGATGGTCGCCGCGGCCGCCAAGGCCGGCGTGCCGCTGGCCTGCGGGCACCAGGAGCGGGTCGTATTCCAGGCCATGGGCCTGCTGGACATCCCCGAACAGCCGCTGCGCCTGGAAGCCGTGCGTCGCGGCACGCCCTCGGACCGAAATCTCGACGTCTCGGTGGTGCTGGACCTGATGATCCACGACATCGACCTGGCCCTGGCGCTCTGCGACGGCGAGCCCGTGGCGGTGGAAGGCGAGGGGGCGATCACCCGCTCGACCTCGTTGGACTGGGTCAAGACCGAGGCGACCTTCGACAACGGCTTCACCGCGGTCTTCGACAGTTCCCGCGTCGCCGAGGCGCGCGAGCGGACCATGAAGGTCGTCTATCCGTCGGGCGAGGTCGAGATCGACTTCCTGACGCGCGCCTTCCGCAACACCACGCCGTACCCGCTGATCGAGAACTTCACCGAGACGCCGGCCGGCAAGGACCCGTTGGGCCTGTCGGTGGCCGGCTTCCTGGCCGCCGTGCGCGGCGAGGCGCCGAGGCCCGTGGTGACGGGCGCGGAAGCCGCTCGGGCGCTGGATCTCGCGTTGGCGGTCGAGCAGGCCGTCGGGGTCTAAGGCTCGCCGCCCGACGTTCAGTCGTCGAGGTCGAACGGCAGCTCGTTCTGGTCGCTGGGTGTTTCGCGCTTGGCCTTGGAGACGGGCTTGTAGGCCGGCTCTGGCTGGGGGAGCGACGCGGGCGGGTCGTCGTCCCAGGGCGGATCGTCGAACATGTCCGGCTCGACTGACCGCGACGGCGCGGCGGCCGGGCGCGCCACCTGATCGAAGGTCGAGTGGCGCGATGTCGGCGACGCGACGGGCGCGGAGGCCGGGGGCGGATCGAACGTCGTCTCGTCGTCCTCGTACGGGTCGTTCTCGTACGGATCGTCATCGACCGGCTGGGGCGGCGGCGCGACAGGTCTTGTCGGCGAGGCTTGCCGGGGCGGCGGAGGCGGCGGGGGCGGCGCCGCGACCGTCGCCGGCGCGGCTTTCTCGGGGCGGGGCGGCAGCGGACGACGGACGATCGCCTCGCAGCGGGCGAGCCAACGGTTGGCTTCCTGGACCAGCTCCGACGAAGAGCGGCTCTCGCGGCGCTGTTCATCGCCCGGCGCCCAGAGGTCCAGGGTGAAGTCCGGATGGCGCGGGTCGTCGAAAACCAGCCGCAGAGTGACGGTCTCGGCCTGGGGCGACATGTGGTCGATCGCGCGGCGGCCTTCGCCCCGGAAGACGCGCCCCATCACCTGGTTGTCGACCAGCAGCTCCGCGCCGGTCAGCTCTTCAAGCCGATAGACCAGGCACCAGCCGCCACGATCCCAGGCGACGGCCAACAGGTTGGTGGAAAAGGAGAAACCCGCGCCGCGGCCGCGCCCTCGCGCCACGATGACGCCTTCGGGCTCGCTCTTGAGCACGTTGCGCAGAGCCCGGCGAATCCGCCGATCCTCGTCGCCGTACCAGATGGCGAAGCTGCCCATAAACGTCACCGCCGTGCCGGCGATGGCCACGAACAGCAAAAGACGCGCGAGTTCGCTCATGGGCGGCAGACTAGCGGCGCTTGCGATTCCCGCCCAGAGGGGCAGGCCGTCGCATCAGACGCGGAAGTGACCGACGACCGGGACGTGGTCGGAGGGCTTTTCCTTGTCCCGCTCGTCGCGGTGAATCACCACGTTCTCCAGGCGATCGGCGGCCTGGGGCGACAGCAGCAGGTGGTCGATGCGGATGCCGAGATTCCGCTGCCAGGCGCCGGCCTGATAGTCCCAGAAGGTGTAGCCGCCCGGCGCGCCGTCGGTCTGCATGTAGGCGTCGGTCAGGCCCAGGTTCTTCAGGGCGCGGAAGGCGGCGCGGCTTTCGGGGCGGAACAGGGCGTCGCCCAGCCAGGCTTCGGGGTTGGCCACGTCCTGGGCTTCGGGAATGACATTGTAGTCGCCGGCGATGACGAGGTTCTCCTCGAAGGCCAGCAGGTTTTGAGCGTGAGCGTGCAGGCGACGCATCCAGGCAAGCTTGTAGTCGAACTTCTCGGTCCCGATCGGATTGCCGTTGGGCAGGTAGATGCCGACCACCCGAAAGGGCGTCTGCGCGCCGATCACCGCCTCGACATAGCGGGCCTGCTCGTCGACCTCGTCCTCGGACAGGAAAGGCAGGCCTTTGCGGACGTCCTCGACCGGGTGTTTCGAGAGCAGGGCGACGCCGTTATAGGTCTTCTGGCCGTGGACGACGACGTTGTAGCCCAGGCGCTCGAAGGCCTCGGCGGGGAACTTCTCGTCGACGCACTTGATCTCCTGCAGCACCGCGACGTCGGGCGCCTCGGCCTCGAACCAGCCGAGCACACGCTCCAGGCGGGCGTTGACCGAATTGACGTTCCAGGTGGCGATGCGCATCGAGGACTCCAGACTTGAGCCGGGAAGCTAGGGCCCAAGGCTGAGCGGCTCAAGGCGCCGCGTGGCGCTAGATCGAGAAGCTGACGCCGCAGCCGCAGCTGGACTTGGCGTTCGGGTTGCGGACCCGGAACTCCGCGCCGGCCAGCTCGTCGACGAAATCGATCTCCGAGCCCTTCAGCAGGGCCAGGGAGACGACATCCACCAGCGCCGCGGCGCCGTCGCGCTCGATCTTCAGATCGTCGTCCTCGACGGAGTCGACCAGGTCGAAGCGGTACTGGAAGCCCGAGCAGCCGCCGCCGTCCACCGCGACGCGCAGCATGAGCGTGCGTCCCTCGCTGGCGGCGATGGCCTTGATCCGGCGAGCGGCGTTTTCGGAAAGCGTTAAGTCTGTTTGGGTCATGGCTGTGGAAAAGTCACCTTCGCCCTATATGAGGGTGTCGCGGCCTCTTCGAAAGGGGCCAAATCGACCAACGCGATAAAGGCGGTTTATGTCTCAGGTCCCGTACTTCGTCCCGCGCGCGCCCTACGCCGAAGATCCGTTCAAGTCGAAGGGCCGTCGCTTCCAGGAAGACGAGAGCCGCACCCGGACCCCGTTCGCGCGCGATCGCGACCGCATCATCCATACCTCGGCCTTCCGTCGCCTGAAGGAAAAGACCCAGGTTTTCGTGGCGCACGAGGGTGACAACTTCCGCACCCGCCTGACCCATTCGCTGGAAGTCGCGCAGGTGGCGCGTTCGCTGGCGACGGCTTTGGGCCTGGACAGCGATCTGGCCGAGACCATCGCTCTGGGCCATGACCTGGGCCATCCGCCGTTCGGCCACGCCGGCGAGGACGAGCTCGAGATCCAGATGCGCGAGTACGGCGGCTTCGACCACAACGTCCAGACCTTCCGGGTCGTGACCGAGCTGGAGCACCGCTATCCGGACTTTCTCGGCCTGAACCTGACCTGGGAGACCCTGGAAGGGATCATCAAGCATAACGGCCCTGTCACCAATAAGCTGGGCAAGCCGTCCTGGAAGGCGATATCCAAGTACGACAACGAGTACGAGCTGGGCCTGGACAGCTGGGCCTCGGCCGAGGCCCAGGTCGCGGCCCTGGCCGACGACATCGCCTACAACAACCACGACGTCGACGACGGCGTGACCGCGGGCCTGTTCACGCTGGACGAACTGATGGACGTGCCGCTGATCGGCCCGATCCTATTCGCGGTGAAGAGCGAGCGGCCGGATCTCGACCCGCGCCTGACCCATCTGGAGGCCATCCGCCGCATGATCGGCGCCATGATCGACGACGTGATGGGCGAGACCCTGCAGCGCGCCGCGGCCACCGGCGTACAGTCGGCCGACGACGTGCGGGGATTGGACCACGCCCTGGTCGCCTTCTCGCCGGACATGGCCGAGGACCTGGCCCGCCTGCGCTCGTTCCTCTACGAGCGCATGTATCGCCACTGGCGCGTCAATCGCACGCGCAGCCAGGCCCGCCGTATTCTCGGCGAAATGTTCGCGCTATTCCTCAAGGAGCCGGAGGTCCTTCCGACCTACTGGTTCGCCAAGTCGCAGAACCGCGACGAAGCGGGCAGGGCGCGCGTGGTGTGCGACTACATCGCGGGCATGACCGACCGTTTCGCGATAGAAGAGCACCGCAAGCTGTTTCATCTCGACGTCTGGAACTAGGCTTCCGATCGCCGGGGCGAAGCGGCTAGGACGAGCTCGGCTCGACCCGCAACTGAGCGGCGCGAATGCTTCTGAGACGGCGCGGCCTTGGGGTAACCTAAGGCCGGCGCGGCCGATTCGAGGCTTTCGATCCGCGCCCCGAGTTTTTGGAGCTTAGCTTAAGATGTCCGATCCGCACCGCGGGGCCTACACGCCGCCCACCGACGCGCCTCTGTCGTTCGACGCGCGTCAGCCCGTGCGCGGCGCCCGCCCGCTGCCCATGACCCTGATCATCAGCGCGGTGGTGCTGGTCACGCTCGTTGTCGGCGTGGCGCTTGTCTATCGCGGCGGCATTCGCAATCCCAACGAACCGCCGCCCGCCGTGGGGTCGCAGGTCGCCGAGATGAAGGCGCCGCCGCCGGCCAACAGCCAGCCGCAGGATCCGGCCGCCGGGCTTCAGATCTATCAGAGCGATGAAGCGCAACCGTCGGCGACCTTCGCGGCCCCGCCCGAGACGCCGCAGCCGCGTCCCGCCGTTCCGCTGAACACCGCGCCGGTGCAGTCCGCCGCCTTGCCGCCGTCCAAGCCGGCCGCCGCGCCGACCATCGAGTCCTTGGCCACCGACGCGGTGGCGCCCAAGCCCGCGCCGAAGCCAGTCCAGGTCGCCGCCGCCACGCCGGCGCCCAAGCCCGTCGCCGCCGCGCCGACCGCCGCCGCGCCCAAGCCGGTCGCGACCGCCACCGGTCCCGCTTCCGTGCAGATCGGCGCGCTGTCCTCGCCGGCCCTGGCCGACAAGGCCTGGACGGACGCCGTGCGCCTGGCCCCGGGCCTCGCCGCCGGAAAGGGCAAGAAGGTCGAGACCGTCGACAAGAACGGAACCACCCTCTACCGCACCTCGGTCACCGGCTTCCCGAACCGTGAAGCCGCCAAGGCCTTCTGCGAGGCGATCGCCGCCTCGGGCAAGTCCTGCTTCGTCAAATGAGCCTGCTGATGGGCGCCTCTTCCGCCGCCATCCTCGGCTGCGCCGGGACCACGTTGACGGCTGAGGAGGCCGCCTTCTTCAGGGACGTGAAGCCCTGGGGCTTCATCCTCTTCAAGCGCAACATCGCCGACCCCAACCAGGTGCGCGCCCTCACGGCCGCCCTGCGCGAAACGGTCGGCCGGCCTGACGCGCCGATCCTGATCGACCAGGAGGGCGGCCGCGTCGCCCGCCTGCAGCCGCCGCACTGGCGGACCTATCCGCCCGGCCGCGCCTATGGCGAGCTGGTCGCCAACGACCCGCTGGTCGCGCGGGAGATCACGCGCCTCGGCGCCCGCCTGATCGCCCACGACCTGCATTCGCTGGGCGTCAACGTCGACTGCGTGCCGGTGCTGGACGTGCCGGACCCGCAAGGCCACGAGATCATCGGCGACCGCGCCTATGGCGACACGCCCGAGCAGGTGGCGACGCTGGGCCGCGCGGCGGCCGAGGGTCTGCTGGCCGGCGGCGTCCTGCCGATCATCAAGCACATCCCCGGCCACGGCCGCGCGATGGCCGACAGCCACCTGGAGCTGCCGGTCGTTAAGGCCAAGCTGGACGAGCTGGACGCCCGCGACTTCGCGCCGTTCCGGGTGCTGTCCGACATGCCGATGGCGATGACGGCCCACGTCGTCTACACGGCGATCGACCGCAAGAACCCGGCGACCACCTCGAAGAAGGCCATCAAGAAGATCATCCGCGACTCCATCGGCTTCGACGGGCTTCTGATGAGCGATGACCTGTCGATGAAGGCGCTCTCCGGCGACTTCAAGCAGCGCGCCAAGGACAGCCTTTCCGCGGGCTGCGACGTCGTCCTGCACTGCAACGGCGACATGGCCGAGATGAAGGCCGTGATGTCGGGCGTCGGCAAGATGTCCAAGGAGGCGCGCCGCCGGGCCCAGGCGGTCATGAACCGGCTGGTCAAGGTTCCCGAGCCTTTCGACGTCGCCGAGGCCCGCGCCCGCTTTGATGCGGCGTTTGACGGAAAGTACGCTTGAGCACGGGCTTCCAGCCCACATTCGACTTCGAGGCCGCCCAGGAGGCGGCCGAAGACGGCGCCGCGCTCGTCATCGACATCGACGGCTACGAAGGTCCTCTGCACGTCCTTTTGGCGCTCGCGCGCAGCCAGAAGGTCGACCTGTTGCAGCTGTCGATCACGCGTCTGGCCGAGCAGTACCTGGCCTTCGTGCAGCAGGCCCGCCGCGTTCGCTTCGCCCTGGCGGCCGACTACCTCGTGATGGCCGCCTGGCTGGCCTATCTGAAATCCCGCCTGCTGCTGCCCAAGCCCGAACAGCCGAAGGCCGAAGAGCCGCCGGCCGAGGAGATGGCCGCGCAACTGGCCTTCCGCCTGGCCAAGCTGGACGTCATGCGCAAGGCCGTCGAGGCCCTCAAGGAGCGGCCGATCCTACGCCAGGACGTCTTCATGCGCGGCGACCCCGAGGCGGTGAAGATCGTCTCCTCGACGCGGCTGGAGGGCGACCTCTACGGCCTGATGAGCGCCTATATCGAGCAGCGCAAGCGCGAGCACAGCCGCCACTACGCCCCGCGGCCGCCGACCGCCTATCCGCTGGAAGACGCCCGCGATCGTCTGCGGAGCCTGCTGCCGAAGATGGAGGACTGGACGGTCCTGTCGTCCGTCGCGCCGATCGAACAGGCGCTCGAGGACGACGACGGGCCAACGCCGGCGTCGTACCTGGCCTCGACCCTTTCGGCCTCGCTGGAGCTGGTGAAGGAGGGCGTGCTGGAGGCCCGCCAGTTGGACGCGTTCGAGGACATCTACTTGCGCACGCGGTCCGAGCCGCTGCAAATCGCCGAATGACCACCGAGCTGGATCCTCTCTTCGTGGAGCGCTGCATCGAGGCGCTGCTGTTCGCGGCGGCCGAGCCGCTGAGCGACGTCGACCTGGCCAAGCGCCTGCCGGAGGGCGCGGACATCGCCGCCGGGATCGCGGGCCTGCGGGCGCGTTATGCGGGCAGGGGGATCGAGCTGGTCGAGGTGGCCGGGCGCTGGCGCTTCCAGACGGCCCACGACCTGGCCTTCCTGATGACGGAGGAGCGCGAGGAGCCGCGCCGCCTGTCGAAGGCCGCCCAGGAGACCCTGGCCATCGTCGCCTATCACCAGCCCGTCACCCGCGCCGAGATCGAAGCGGTGCGCGGGGTCCAGGCCAGTCGCGGCACGTTGGACGTCTTGCTGGAGCTGGGCCTGATCCGGATGCGGGGACGTCGTCGCACGCCGGGCCGGCCGGTGACCTTCGGCACCACCGACGCGTTCCTGGAGCACTATGGGCTGGCCACTCTGGCCGACCTGCCGGGCATCGCCGAGATGAAGGCGGCGGGCCTGCTGGAGATGAATCTGCCGCCGGGCTTCAACGTGCCGGATCCGCTGGGCCTGCGCCCGGCCGGCGACGAAGAGGATCCGCTGGATCTGGACGACGGCGAGACACCGGAGTTCGCCCAGGACTTTCTGGGCGAGCCGGAAAAGGCCGACGGCTAAGGTCCTTCGCTAGGCGAGGATGTCGGCGACCAGGCCCGTCTGGCCCTTCTTGCCGATGTCGTTCTGGACCTGCTGCTTGACCATGTCCTTGAGCTTGTCCTCGATCTTCTTCCGCTCTTCCGGGGGCATCGCCTTCAGCTGCTCCTCGGTGACGCCGAGCTTGGCCAGCATCATGGCCCGCATCTTCTCGGCGGGGGACTTGGACTGGAACTTCAGGAACTCGTCCTTGGCCGACGGCTCGCCGATGGGCGAGGACGTGGACGCGCTGACGCCGGCATAGGCGTAGGGCGACGAGGAACCGATCGAGGAAATCGACAAGACGGACGCTCCCGCAATGAGGGTGCGACATCTTGGCAAGAAGCGCGCCAGCGGCTCGATGTCATGGATTTCAAAGGCTTGCGGCGTATGGCCTCAAGCGGGGACCCGCCGGTTGGTCATGTTGACCGAGCAGAATTTGCCCTTTTGCCCCTAGACCCCCGCCGCCGGGGCGAACGATGGTGGCCGGCCCCGCGAACGCCTATATTCCAGGGCATGTTGTAACGACGCGTCGCAGCGGCTATCTGGCGCTGTCGCAAGGAGTCTAGGTTATGGGAAGCTTCGGTCCTATCCACTGGATCATCGTCGCCGTCGTGGTGCTGCTGCTGTTCGGCGGCCGCGGCAAGCTGTCGGGCATCATGGGCGATGCGGCCAAGGGCATCCGGGCGTTCAAGGATGGCCTGAAGGACGACACCAGCAGCGAAGTCGCCGACAACAAGGCCAAGGGCGCCCTGCCGCGCACCGAGGCCGAGGCGGAAGAGCTTCGCAAGTCGTAAGGTTTGAGGCGCGCGGGGACGGTCTCCGCGCGTTTTGGTCCACACTTCCCGGGGGGTCTCAAGACCCCGCCGCTCTAAGGCGCGTCCATGCTTCCTGATATCGGCGGCACAGAACTTCTCGTCATCGCCGCCGTCGCCTTGATCGTGGTCGGTCCCAAGGACCTGCCCGCGCTGCTGCGAAAGCTCGGCCAGTTCGTCGGCAAGATGCGGGGCATGGCCTCGGAGTTCCGCGCGAGCTTCGACGAGAT
This sequence comes from Caulobacter segnis ATCC 21756, assembly GCF_000092285.1. Taxonomy (NCBI): domain Bacteria; kingdom Pseudomonadati; phylum Pseudomonadota; class Alphaproteobacteria; order Caulobacterales; family Caulobacteraceae; genus Caulobacter; species Caulobacter segnis. Next base: position 1,533,025 of record NC_014100.1, read on the forward strand.
GGCGCGCCAGTCCGAGCTCGACGAGCTGCGCCGCGAGGTTCAGGCGATGCGCTCCGGCCAGTTCTCGAACCCTGTGCAGGCGGCCGCCGACGCGGTCCGCGAGGGCGGCGCCGACCAGGTGTTCGCCGACATCGACGCCTCTCTGAGCAGCGGCGCGGCGCAGATGCACCCGTACGCTGGCGCGCAGGCGCATGATCCCGCGGCGCCGGCCGACAATTCCATCCTGCCGCCGCCGACCGCCGAGATCGTCGAGAAACCCAAGCGCGCCCCGCGCAAGAAGGCGGTCGCCGAGCCGGCGATCGTCGAACCGGCGAAGTCCCCGCGCAAGCGGGCGGCCGCCAAGAAGGACCTCACCGTAGAGGCTCCCAAAGCAACGCCCGCGCCGCGTAAGCGCTCGGCCAAGGCCGGCGGCTCCAAAGCTACGGACATCGTCTCGTGAACGACAAGGCGCTTGGATACGACACCGACGACGAGATCGAAGCGTCGCGCGCGCCCCTGCTGGATCACCTGATCGAGCTGCGCATGCGGCTGATCATCTGCGTGGCCTCGATCGCGGTGGCGTTCGGCGTGTGCTTCGCCTTCGTGAAGCCGATCTTCCTGTTCCTGGTCCGACCGTTCACCGTCGCCGAGGGCCTCAAGGCCATGGAAGACGCCGGCGGCAAGCATGGGTCTTTCGACCTGTTGCTGGCCCTGGTTGGTCTGAAGTCGGTTCCGGCCAGCGCCATGGCGGGGATCACCCTGCAGGCGACCGCGCCGCTGGAGCAGTTCTTCACCAACATCAAGCTGTCGGCGTTCGGCGCCATCATTCTGGCGTTCCCGATCATCGCCTGGCAGCTCTACCGGTTCGTGGCGCCCGGTCTCTATAAGAAGGAACGCAACGCGTTCCTGCCCTTCCTGGTCGCCTCGCCGGTCCTGTTCCTGATCGGCGCGTCGCTGGTCTACTACATCATGCTGCCGTTCGTGCTGTGGTTCTCGCTGAGCCAGCAGATCGTCGGCGACGGCGTGAAGGTCGTGCTGCAGACGCGCGTCTCCGAATATCTGACGCTGGTCACCACCTTGCTTCTGGCGTTCGGGCTCAGCTTCCAGCTGCCGGTCGTGCTGTCGCTGGGCGGGTTGGCCGGACTGATCGATTCCAAGATGCTGCGGACCGGTCGCCGGTACGCCATCGTCGCCGTCTTCGTCCTGGCCGCCATCGTCACGCCGCCGGACCCCATCAGCCAGATCACCTTGGCCGTGCCGTTGTGCCTGCTTTACGAGGTCTCGATCTGGTGCGTGTGGCTGATCGAGCGTCGGCGGAAGCGGGAAGACGAAGAAGCGGGTCTGACGGACTAAGAGACACGAAAAAGGGCTCCGCGGATCGCGGAGCCCTTCTTTGTTTCGACGAGGCGAAAGCCTTAGGCGGCGGCGCCGACGCGGGCTTGCAGCTGGGCCTTGGCCGCGCGGACCGTGTCGGTCACGCAGGCTTGGTAGGTCACGACGCTGAAGTTCTGCTGAGCCTTGCAAACCGTCTGGGCGGCGGTGCGGATTTCGGCGTGGACTTGATCCGCGGTCTTGCCCTTCAGCGAGATGCGGACGACCGAGACGCTTTGAGCGACTTGGGTCTTGCCGCCTTCGCGAGCGCGCAGGATCGAGGCCAGTTGACGGTGAGCGCTCATGATCGCGCCGTCGACGCAGTCATCGATCTGGGTCTTGGCGACGGTCGAGCAGACGGTGGTCGCGGCGGTCTTGATTTCGGTTTCGATCTGCACCGAGTTCTTGTTGGCGATCGAGACGCGGACTTCGTTGGTGGCGGCGCCGGCCGGAGCGGCGACAGCGGCGGCGATGGCGAGGGCGGCGAAAGCGGCGAAGGTCTTCATGGTTCAAAAATCCTCTGAATGATCGAGAAGGCCGGGGAGGGCCGTAAAGGTCAAAAACGCGTACTGAATTGGTCGCGGCTTTTCGGCGATCGCCCTTAAGTCGGGGTGTGGAAGGGCGCTTAATTCTCGTTAACAGGTAGGAATTGGGTGCGGCGCGCTGTCGCACCCATTCCGACGCTCCGCGCTTTCCGGGCGCGCGCCGTCTTGACCCATTGGGGCGTCGCGGCGCTTGGCGCCCCCGCCGACGCGCCTTAGAGAGGGCGTTTCCCACCGCCTCTTCCGAGCTTGCGTTCGATGCACGACATCAAGGCCATCCGCGACAACCCCAAAGCCTTCGACCGCCAGTGGTCGGCCAAGGGACGTTCAGGCGCGGCCGCCGAGGCCGTGAAGCTCGACGCCCAGCTGCGCGCGGCGCAGACGGCTCTGCAAGAAGCCCAGGCCAAGCGCAACGAGAGCTCCAAGCTGATCGGCATGGCCAAGGCCAAGAAGGACGAGGCCGAGGCCCAGCGCCTGATGGCCGAGGTCGAGACGCTGAAGGGCGTCATGGCCACCGCCTCCGAAGAAGAGGCGCTGGTGGGCGGCAAGCTGAAGGACCTGCTGGCCAGCCTGCCCAACATCCCCGCGCCCGAGGTTCCGGTCGGCGAAGATGAAGCCGGCAATGTCGAGCAGCGCCGCTGGGGCGACGCCGCCAAGCTGCCGGCCGGCAAGCTGAACAAGCCCAAGGACCACGTCGACCTGGGCGCGGCCCTCGGCGGCATGGACTTCGAGGCCGCGGCCCGCATGAGCGGCGCGCGCTTCGTGGTGCTCAAGAAGGAGATCGCCCGCCTGGAGCGCGCGATCGGCCAGTTCATGCTGGACCTGCAGACGGTCGAGCATGGCTACACGGAAATCAGCCCGCCGCTGCTGGTGCGCGATGAGGCTCTGTTCGGGACCGGGCAACTGCCCAAGTTCGAAGACGATCTCTTCTTCACTGGGAACGTGACAGAGGTTGAGCGAGGCGTCACAGAAGCGCTCGCATATCTCGATCAGCACCAACCGGTCGCTGAGGGCTCCTCTCTCGCTTCTCAAATAGCTGAGCAAAATGAGCTTCGCGGTATTCGGGAGCTTGTACTGAAGCACTCTCGTCGCTGGCTGATCCCCACCGCCGAAGTCTCCCTCACCAACATCGTCCGCGAGCAGCTCGTCGCCGAGGAAGAGCTGCCGATGCGCCTGACGGCCCTGACGCCGTCTTTCCGCGCCGAGGCCGGCTCGGCCGGTCGCGACACGCGCGGCATGATCCGCCAGCACCAGTTCTACAAGGTCGAGCTCGTTTCGATCACCACGCCGGACCAGTCCGAAGCCGAGCACCAGCGCATGGTCGAATGCGCCGAGACCGTGCTGAAGAAGCTGGAGCTGCCGTTCCGCACCATGCTGCTGTGCACCGGCGATATGGGCTTTGGCGCCCGGAAGACCTACGACCTCGAGGTCTGGCTGCCGTCTCAGGACATGTACCGCGAGATCAGCTCGTGCTCGAACTGCGGTGAATTCCAGGCCCGCCGCATGGAGGCCCGCTATCGCAAGACCGGCGAAAAGGGCGGCCACTTCGTGCACACCCTGAACGGCTCGGGCCTGGCCGTCGGACGGACTCTGGTGGCGGTGCTCGAGAACTACCAGGACGAGGGCGGTCGCATCCACATCCCGGCCGTGCTGCAGCCCTATATGGGCGGGATCACGCATATCGGGGGCGCGGCGTGAGGATCCTCCTCACCAACGACGACGGCATCCACGCCCCGGGCCTGAAGGCGCTCGAGACGATCGCGCGGGCGCTCAGCGACGACGTCTGGATCTGCGCGCCCGAGTACGAGCAGTCGGGCGCCAGCCGCGCCCTGACGCTCTCGGACCCGATCCGCGTGCGGAAGCTGGACGACCGGCGCTTCGCCGTCGAGGGCACGCCGACCGACTGTGTGATGATGGCCGTGCAGCAACTGATCGACGGCCCCGCGCCGGACCTGGTGCTGTCGGGCGTCAATCGCGGTCAGAACCTGGCCGAGGACGTCACCCTGTCGGGCACGGTGGCCGGCGCGATCGAGGGCATGGCCCACGGCATCCGGTCGATCGCCCTGTCCCAGACCATGAACTTCTTCCACGACGAGGTCGTCGCCCACTGGGAGACGGCCGAGCATTTCGGTCCGGGGATCGTCCAACGCCTGCTGGAGGTGGGCTGGCCCGCCGACGTCGTCATGAACGTCAACTTCCCCGCCTTGCCGCCCGAGAAGGTCGCAGCGGTCGAGGTGACCCGCCAGGGCTTCCGCGACGGCCTGTTGCGCAACATGGAAAAGCGCACGGACCTGCGCGGCCGCGACTATTACTGGATGGGCTTTTCGGCCAAGGCCTCGGAGCCGGCCGAAGGCACCGACCTGAGAGCGGTTTATGAGGGCAAGATCTCGGTCACGCCGCTGCACATCGATCTGACGCACCATGAGAGCGTCCACAAGCTGAAGAGCTTGCTGGGGGGCGCGCCGCCCAAGCTTAAGACGTCTTCCGATCCCTCCCGGGGGGGCGAATGAGCGGACGGACGACCAAGGCGGCGGAGAACGCCAAGGCCGATCTGCCGCGCCTGATGCAGGCCCTGCGCGACCAGGGGGTGACCGATCCCCAGGTGCTGAAGGCCATCGAGACCACGCCGCGCGACCTCTTCACGCCGGACCTGTTCAAGGACCGGTCCTGGGAGGACTCGGCCCTGCCGATCGCCTGCGGCCAGACGATCAGCCAGCCGTTCATCGTCGGGCTGATGACCCAAGCCCTGACGGTCGAGCCGCGCGCGCGCGTGTTGGAGATCGGCACCGGCTCGGGCTACCAGACGACGATCCTCAGCAAGGTCTCGCGCCTCGTCTATACGATCGAGCGCTATCGGACGCTGATGAAGGAAGCGGAGGGCCGCTTCCAGAAGCTTGGTTTGACCAATGTCATCACCAAGTTCGGCGATGGCGGCGAGGGATGGGCCGAACAGGCGCCGTTCGACCGCATTATGGTCACGGCTGCGGCCGAAGATGATCCCAAGAGGCTGCTTTCGCAGCTGAAACCTAACGGCGTGCTGGTCGCGCCGGTGGGGAAGGGGCCAGTCCAGAGCCTTCGCCGCTACGCGGGCGACGGCAAGGGGGGCTTCCGGGTCGAAATCCTTTGCGACGTGCGGTTCGTGCCGCTGCTGGCCGGCGTCGCCAAGGACCAGTGAGTTTGGGGCGTCGGGCGTGGTCCGGCGGCCTTGGTGTTAAGACTTGATTCACCCTGGCGGCGCCTTGTGAAGGCCCGACGGGAAAGGAGACGTCATGAGGCAGTTGTGGACGCAAGCGGCGGTGATCGCCCTGTCGGCTGGAACGCTCTCCGCTTGTGCGACCGCCCCGCAATATTCGACGCGTGAGGGACAGGCCCCCGCGTCCGCGACGCGGATGCCCACGCCGAATTTCCCCATCACTCAGCCGCCGTCCTCAGCGTCGCAAGGCGCCGCCCCTCAGGCCACCGCGCCCGAGGCGGGCGCCGAGTCCGACGCCGTGGCGACCGCGCCGACGGTGGCCACCGCACCGGCTCCGGTCCAGTCCCAGCCGCTGGCGCCGGTGACCCAGTCAGAGCTGCCGCCGCCCGCGCCAGCCCGCGCGGCGCCGCAGCCGACCCTGCGCTCCGTTCCGCCCAGGACCGTCGTGACCACCTCGGTGACGGGGCCCGTGGTCGAGGTCGACGGCAAGCCGCAGGTCCATGTGGTGAAGTCGGGCGACACCCTGACCTCGATCGCCAAGAAGTTCGGCGTGAACGTCAACGACCTGGCCAAGGACAACGCCATCAAGAAGGGTCAGACCCTGCGTCTGGGCCAGAAGATCAACGGCCCCGCCAGCGAGCAGAAGGCCTATGTCGTCCAGACGGGCGACACGATGTTCGCGATCGCCAAGCGCTTCACCATCACCGCCTCGGCCCTGGCCGAGGAGAACGACCTGTCGACCGGCGCCTCGATCCGCAAGGGCCAGCGGCTGCTGCTGCCCGACGGCTACAAGGACAAGGGCCCGGTCAAGACGACATCGGTCGTCCCGGGAACCGCCGCGCCGGAGACGGCTGTCGCCGAGGAGGAGGCCGCCCCGGCCCCGACCCGCTCCAGCGTGTCGTCGCGGCCTTCGCGCCAGCCGGCCGCCGAGCCGACCACCGTCAGCACGACCTCGCTCAGCGTCACGGGCGCCGTGGTCGAGGTCGCGGGCAAGCGCCAGGTTCACACCGTGAAGTCGGGCGACACCCTGACCTCGATCGCCAAGAAGTTCGACGTCAACGTCAACGATCTGGCCGAGGACAACAACATCAAGAAGGGTCAGACCCTGCGTCTGGGCCAGAAGATCAAGGGCCCGGCCAGCGAGCAGAAGGCCTATGTCGCCCAGTCCGGCGATACGCTGGCCGAGATCGGCAAGCGCTTCGGCGTCACCGCCCGGGCCCTGGCCGCCGAGAACGGCCTGCGCGCCACCGCCACGATCAAGAAGGGCCAGAAGATCCGTCTGCCGGACGGCTTCCGGGACAAGGGCCCGCTGAAGACCACGACGACGGTTGCGAGGCCGGCCCCAGCCGAGCCGTCGAACACCTACGCCCGGGTCGAGACGCCGACTCCCGCCCCCTCGACGCCATCCGCGCCGGTTCCGTACACGCCCAGCTATCCGCGCCCGAGCGCGCCGGTCGCCGCCCAACCGGTGAGCCCGCCGCCCGCCTCGTCGCGTCCGATCATCGAGAGCAGCGCCGCCCCGACCGAGGCCGAGATCATCGCCTCCGGCAAAGGCAAGTTCGACTGGCCGCTGCGCGGCGAAGTCATCTCCGACTTCGGCGTGAAGGGCACGGGCCAGCGCAACGACGGCCTGAACATCCGGGCGCCGCAGGGAACGCCGGTGCTGGCCGCCGCCGACGGCGAGATCGCCTACGCCGGCAACCAGGTGCCGACCTTCGGCAACCTCGTGCTGGTCAAGCACGCCGACGGCTGGGTCACGGCCTACGCGCACCTCTCCAGCACCACCGTGAAGATGCGCCAGCAGGTGAGGCGGGGCGAGCAGATCGGTGCGGTCGGCGCCACCGGCGGGGTCAACGAGCCCCAGCTGCACTTCGAGATGCGCTACGCGCCGACGGTCAAGGACAAGGCCAAGCCCGTCGATCCGGGGCTGCTGCTGCCGCGTTAAGGCTCCATCCTCCCCCTAGCGGGGGAGGTGGTCGTGAAGCGACCGGAGGGGAGGTGCTGATGAGCCTGCTTCTTCCCTCTCCGTCGACTTCGCCGACACCTCTCCCTTGAGGAGAGGATTTTTCTTCTAGCCCGGCAGCTTGACGCCCAACTCGCCCGCCAGGTCGCGCACGAACTGCCAGGCCACCCGGCCCGAGCGGCCGCCGCGCTGGGTCGACCACTGCAGGGCGCGGCGATCGAGATCGGGCGCTTCCAGGCCAAAGCGCTCGGCATAGGCGTGGATGGCGGCCAGATAGGTGTCCTGGTCCATCGGCGGGAAACCGATCCACAGGCCGAACCGGTCGGAGACGCTCATCTCCTCCTCGGCGTTCTCGGCCGCCGCGATCGCGCCCTGGCTTTCGACGTGGTCGCGCGGCATCAGGTGGCGGCGGTTGGAGGTGGCCACGAACAGCACGTTCTCGGGCGGGCCCGAGACGCCGCCTTCCAGCGCCGACTTCAGCGCCTTGGCCGCGGCCGCGCCGTCTTCGAACGAGAGATCGTCGCACAGGACGACGAAGCGCTCGGCCCTGGCGCGCAGCAGATCAAAGAGGGGCGGCAACGCCGCGACCTCGTCACGATCCACCTCGACCAGCTTCAGGTCCGGATAGCTGTCGGCCATAGCCATGAAGGCGGCCTTGGTCACCGAGCTCTTGCCGGTGCCACGCACGCCCCAGAGCAGCACGTGGTTGCAGGGCAGGCCGACGGCGAAGCGGCGCAGATTCTCCACGAAGCGCGCCTTCTGCCGATCGATGCCGACCAGCAGGTCCAGCGCCAGCGGATAGTCCGGCGCGGGGGCGAAGGCGCCCGAGACGGGCTCGTGCCGAAACAGACGCGCGCCCGAGAAATCCGGCGTGGCCGGCGGCGGCGGAGCCAGGCGCTCCAAGGCGTCGGCGATGCGGGCTAGCAGGGGCCCAAATAGCGTGGGGAGCGCGTCGGTCATGCGCCGTTCCATACCCTCGCTCGCTCGCATTGCAAAAGGGAAGGCGAACGCATAGCTTCCGCCGACTTGGCGCGACCCTATGTAAGGCGGCGCGCCTCATTGGATTTTTTGGAGTCTCCATGAACAGCCTGAACGCTCAAATCCTGCAGCTCGCCCCGATCCTTCTGATGGTCGTGCTGTTCTACTTCATGCTGATCCGTCCGCAGCAGAAGCGCGCTAAGGAGCATCAGACCATGCTCGCCAACCTGAAGCGCGGCGACAGCGTCGTCCTGTCGTCGGGCGTGCTGGGCAAGATCGTGCGTGTCGAAGACAAGGAAGTCGGCGTCGAGATCGCCCAAGGCGTCACCGTGAAGGTCGTCAAGGGCATGATCACGGAAGTCCGCGCCAAGGGCGAGCCGGCCGCCGCCAACGACGCCAAGAACTAAGGCGAACCCACCCTGTCTCGAGGCGTCGCCCGCGACGTCGCCTGAAAGCTGCTGATCCATGCTGACCCTCTCCCGCTGGAAGATCATCGCCGTCACCCTGTCGGTGGTCTTCGGGATTCTGTTCTCCCTGCCCAACGTCCTTCCGCAGAAGACGTTGGACGCCATGCCCGCGTGGCTGCCGCACCAGAAGCTGAACCTCGGCCTCGACCTGCAAGGCGGTTCCTATCTTCTCTATGAGGTCGACACCGAGGCGCTGCACCGCGAGCGGCTGTCGAACCTGATGGAAGACACCCGCACCCAGCTGCGGAGCGAGCAGATCCCGTTCGGCGAGCTGAACCAGCAGGGCGAGATCATCAGCGTCCGGATCGGCGATCCCGCCCGCTACAACGACGCCCTGAACTTGCTGCGCAAGAATCTCGGCGCGCCGCTGGCCGGCGCGATCGGTGGCAAGGACGTCTCGGTTTCGGGCAAGGGCGACAACCGCATCGAAGTCCGCTTCGTGCCGGAAGCGATCAAGGCCGACGCGGTGAAGGCGGTCGACCAGTCGATCGAGACGATCCGTCGCCGGATCGACAGCCTGGGCACCAAGGAGCCCTCGATCAACCGCCAGGGCGAAAACCGGATCATGATCCAGGCCCCTGGCGAGAGCGATCCCGAGAAGCTGCGGGCCATCATCGGCAAGACGGCCAAGCTGACCTTCCAGATGGTCGACGAGACGGTGACGCCGGAAGACATGCAGGCCGGCCGGATCCCGCCAGGCTCGGAAGTTCTGCCGGGCGACCAGTACGCGCCGTACTACGTGGTCAAGAAGCGTGCCATTGTGTCGGGCGAAGAGCTGACGAACGCTCAGCAGCAATTCGATCCGCAGAGCGGCAATCCTGTCGTTCAGCTCACCTTCAACGCCTCGGGTGGGCGCAAGTTTGGCGAAATGACCGGCCGGAACATCGGCAAGCGTTTCGCGATCGTGCTGGACGACAAGGTCTTGTCCGCGCCGACGATCCAAAGCGCCATCACCGGCGGCAGCGGCATCATCACCGGCAACTTCACCGTCCAGAGCGCCAACGAACTGTCGCTGCTGCTGCGTTCGGGCGCTCTGCCCGCGCCGCTGAACGTCGAGGACCAGCGCACCGTGACCGCCGAGCTCGGCGCCGACGCCGTCAAGGCCGGTTCGATCTCGCTGGCCATCGGCGCGGTGTCGATGTTCGTGTTCGTGATCCTGGCCTATGGCCTGTTCGGCGGCTTCGCGGCCATCGCCCTGGTGGTCAACGTGCTCCTGATCGTCGGCATCATGTCGATGACCCAGGCGACCCTGACCTTCCCGGGCATCGCCGGTCTGATCCTGACCCTGGCCGTGGCCGTCGACGCCAACGTGCTGATCTACGAGCGGATGCGCGACGAGGCCAACGCCGGGCGAACGCCCATGGCCGCGGCCGACCACGGCTACAAGCTGGCCCTGACCTCGATCCTGGACGCCAACATCACCAGCCTGATCTCGGGCCTGATCATGTTCAGCTTCGGCTCGGGCCCGGTGAAGGGCTTCGCCTGGACCCTGGTGATCGGCGTGTTCACCTCGCTGTTCACCGCCATCTTCATCACCCAAGTGCTCATCGGCTGGTGGTTCAAGACCGCCAAGCCGAAGAAGCTGCCGATCGCATAGGAGATCCGACCAATGCGTTGGCCCCTCATTCGCTACATCCCCCGCGCCACCAAGTTCCGCTTCGTGCGCTGGGCCCCGGTTGCGGCCGTGTTCTCGGCGATCCTGATCGTCGGTTCGGTCGCCTCGCTGTTCGTGCAAGGCCTGAACCTCGGCATCGACTTCAAGGGCGGCAACGCCCTGGAAATCGCCATGTCGCGGCCGGTGCCCCTGGCTGACCTGCGCTCGGCCATGAACCAGATCGGCGTCCACGACGCCCAGGTCCAGGGCTTCGCCAGCCAGCCGAACTCGGCCATGGTCAAGTTCTTGCCGGCCGAGGGGCAAGCCCCCAGCGCCGCCTCGGCCAATGTCGAGCGCGAGCTGGTCAAGCGCTTCCCCGACTTGAAGGTGACCAGCCGCTCGGAAGTGGGCGCCAAGGTCTCGGGCGAGCTGCTGATGTCCGGCTTCAAGGCCCTGGGCGTCGCCCTGCTGCTGACGCTGGGCTACATCTGGTTCCGCTTCGGCCTGTCCTACGGCACGGGCGCGGTGGTCGCGGTGATCCACGACATCGTCCTGACCCTGGGCCTGTTGTCGGTGGTCGGCATCGAGTTTTCGATGACCGAAATCGCGGCCCTGCTGACGGTCATCGGCTATTCGATGAACGAGAAGGTCATCACCTTCGACCGCCTGAAAGAGAACCTGCGCAAGTACAAGACCACCCCGCTGCGCGACATCATCGACCTGTCGGAGAACGAGCGTCTGTCGCGGACGATCATCACCGGCACCACGGCCCTGCTGGCCCTGGGCGGCACGATGGTGTTCGGCGGTCCGGTGCTGTTCCCGCTGGTCTTCACCATGGTGTTCGGCATCATCATCGGCACCTATTCGTCGATCTACATCGCCCTGCCGCTGATCCTGGTGTGGGGCGTCAAGCGCAACGACGACGACGCCACGCCGGTCAAGTTCGGCGCGGCCTCGCGCCCCTGATGCGGCAACCGCCGTCCATCGACGCCTGGGGCGGCGGCGGCTTTCGGGTCTCCGGCGTCTGGCGGCCCGGCTCGCTGCTGATCCTCGACGATCAGGCGCGCGACTGGGCCGCGACCGCCCTGGCGGACCTGACTCCCGAGTCGTTCGCCGAGGTTTTCGCCGCCGGCGGCGCGGTTGAGTTCGTGCTGCTGGGGACGGGCCTTGTGAACGCCCTGCCGCCGCGGCCCGTCCGCGACGCCCTCAAGGCCGCTGGGATCGGCCTCGAGTTCATGAGCACCGAGGCGGCCGCCCGCACCTACAACGTGCTGGCCAGCGAGGGCCGGCGACTGGCGGCGGCGCTGATCGCGGTCTGACACGCTCGAAGACCGGCGATATGCCGGCTTTGCCCGACTCCGAAAACACCCCTATGGTCCCCCTCCAAGGAAAAGGGATCCGAGGGGGAAACCGATGTCTGGACTGCTTTCCAACTTCCGCAACACCATCATCGTCAGCTTCGTGCTGGCCCTGGTGATCGTCATTGGCTACGGCCACAGCCCACAGGGGCACGGCCTGGTCTATTTCCAAGCCATCTTCCGCTGGCTGCACGTGCTGTTCGGCATCCTGTGGATCGGACTGCTGTACTACTTCAACTTCGTGCAGATCCGCGTGATGCCGCAGATCCCGGCCGAGCTGAAGCCGGCGGTCAGCAAGTACATCGCGCCCGAGGCCCTGTTCTGGTTCCGCTGGGCCGCTCTGGCCACCTGGGTCATGGGCGTGATCCTGGCCTATAGCCGCGGCTACCTGCTGGAAGCCTTCAGCTTGGGCCTGGCCGGCGGCTACACGCCCGGCGCGGACATGGGCTTCACCTTCATCGGTACCGGCATGTGGCTGGCCACGGTGATGTTCCTCAACGTCTGGGTCTTCATCTGGCCGAACCAGAAGATCGCCCTGGGCCTGGTCGAGGCCGACGCGGACGCCAAGGCCAAGGCCGCCAAGACCGCCATGCTGTTCTCGCGCACCAACACCCTGCTCAGCATCCCGATGCTGGCGACCATGGCGATGAACCAGACGCTGTTCGGCTGACGCCGACGGCGACACGCTGTAAGGGGAGGGCCCGTCAACTCGACGGGCCCTTTTCTTTTGAGCTCATGGCCGACACTGAAACCCTCGACGACCTGGTCCGCCGCGTCGATCCGGACCGCTGGCTGACGACCCGCTTTATCGCCGACCCGGCCGCGCGGGCCGACGTGATCGCGCTTTATGGCCTGAACTACGAGCTGGCCCGCGTGGCTGGCGGCGTCTCCAACGCCCTGATGGGCGAGATTCGTCTGACTTGGTGGCGCGAGGCCATGGAGGAGGTCGCGGCCGGCAAGGCGCCCCGCAAGCATCCGAATGTCGAGGCCCTGGCCGCGTCGGGCTTAGATCCCAACGCCCTGGCCGCCTTGTCCGAGGCGCGCTTCATCGATCTCGACGAGGGGCCGTTGAAGGACGAGGCGGCGGTGATGGCCTATGTCGACGGCACGGCGGGCGCACTGGCGGTCCTGGCCGCGCGCCGTCTCGATCCGAGCGCCAACCCGCACGCGGTCAAGGGTGCGGCGCGCGCCTGGGGCCTGGCGGGACTTTGGCGGCTGAAGTCGGCGGGGCGCTCGCGCCTGCCGGAAAGCTGGACGCAGGCGGATGTGAAGCAACGCGTCGAGGCGCAACTGAAAGCCGCTCGGGGAGAGGTGAGGGGACTGCCGGTGGCGGCGTTCCCAGCCGTGGCCCCGGCGGCCCTGGCTCGGCCTTACGTGTCGGGACGCGAGATGGGCGAGCTCGAGAAGAAGGCGCGACTGACCTTCGCGGTGGCGACGGGGCGGCTTTAGGGCCTCTCCCGATCTCTCCGGCAAATGCCGGGGCCCAGATCGTATGGCTTTGAGGTTCATGCAAGGACGCCCGCGACCTTCCGGATCGCGGGCGCTTTGGCATCTGGGCCCCAGCGTTCGCCGGGGAGGTCGGATAAGTTTTAGCGGCCCGGCCGCGTGTTGCCCGTCCACTGGTCCAGCCAGTCCAGCACTTCCTTGTGCCACTGCACCGAGTTCTGGGCCTTCAGCACCCAGTGGTTCTCGTTCGGGAAGTACAGCAGCTTGCTGGGCACACCCTTGCGCTGCAGGGCGCTGAACGTCGCCAGGCCCTGCTCGACAGGGATGCGGTAGTCGAGCTGACCCTGGACCACGAGCTGCGGCTTGACCCACTTGTCGACGTGCAGAGCGGGGTTGAAGGTCTCGTAGGTCGTGCCGGGCTGCCAGGGCGTTCCGCCATTCTCCCACTCGGTGAACCACAGCTCCTCGGTCGAATAGCCCATGGCGCGGGTGTCGAAGACGCCGTCGTGATTGACGAGGCACTTCCACGGCGCGTTCCAGTTGCCGGCGATCCAGTTGACCATGTAGCCGCCGTACGAGGCGCCCAGGGCGCAGGCGCGGTCGGCGTCCAGGAACGAGTACTTCTGGGTCGCGAAGGCCCAGCCCTTCTGCAGATCCTCCAGAGGACGGTCGCCCCAGTGCTGGCTGATCGCGTCGGTGAAGGCCTGGCCGTAGCCGGTCGAGCCATGGAAATCGATCATCACCACGGCGTAGCCGGCGTTGGCGTAGACCTGCGGGTTCCAGCGATAGGACCAGCTGTTGCTGAACGAGCCTTGCGGACCGCCGTGGATCAGGAAGGCGACCGGGTACTTCTTGGCCGGATCGAAGTTGGCGGGTTTGAGGACGAAGCCGTGCACGGTCTCGTCGTTCCAGCCCTTGAAGTTGAACTGTTCGGGCTCGCCCCAGGCGACGTCCTTCAGAGCGTCGCTGGACACGCTGGCCACCTTCACCACCGGGCCCTTGGCCGGGAGCACGAACAACTCCGAGGGGCTCTTCAGCGAGTCCGAGGCGTAGACGAGGCCGCTGGGGCCGACGTCGAAGGCGCTGACGTGGCCTTCGCCGGTCAGCGCCGTGACCTTGCCGCTCTTCACGTCGATCGCGAACAGCTTGCCTTGGCCCACATCCAGGGCCGTGGCGTAGATCGTCTTGCCGTCGCGGCTCCAGGCGATGGCGTCGGCCGAGCGGTCCCAGGTCGGGGCCAGTTCACGCAGCTTCTGGGTTGTCTCGTCATAGATCATGATCGCGAAGCGGTCGGCCTCGAAGCCGGGGCGCTTCATGGCGCGATAGGCGATCAGCTTGCCGTCCGGCGAAGCGATCCCGGTGGTGTCCCAGGCCTTGTTGTCGGCGGTGTAGTTGACCGGCTTGGCCGAGCCGTCCAGCGGGACGCCCCACATGTCGTAGTTGGTGGTCCAGGCCTCGTCCTTGCCCGCCACCTTTGCGGAGAAGATCACGCTCTTGCTGTCGAAGCTGATCGTGAAGTCCTCGTCGCCGCCATAGGGCTTGGTCGGCGTGTCGCCGTCGAAGCCCTTCATCAGGTCGATCGGCTGACCGGTGGCCACGCCCTGGCCATCCAAGGCGTAGGCGAACAGGTGGTTGCGGGCGCCGTCGGCCCACGTATCCCAGTGGCGAACGAAGAGCCGATCATAGACGACGCCGGTGGCCTTGGTCGCCGTCTTGGCGGCCAGGCGCGCCTCGGTGCAGGCGAAGTCGGCGCAGTCGGGGAACACGGCCAGCGCCACGACGATCGTCTTGCCGTCCGGCGCGACCTTGTAGGCCTGCACGTCGAACGGCGTCGCCGTGACCTGGGTCGCCGTCTCGCCTGTGGCGTCGGTCTTGAACACTTGCTCGGTCCCACCGGCGCGGCTGGACGATAAGTAGATCGACTTGCCGTCGGCGCTCCAACGGCCGCTGCTGGCGCCGCCGTCCGAGATCTTCAGCCGGCGCGGCGCCATCTTGGTCTTCAGGTCGGCGATCCAGAGGGACATCGAGGCCTTGTTGGCCGGATAGTCCATGGTCCGCACCGAATAGAGCACGTAGCGCCCGTCCGGCGAGACGCGCGGGTCGCTGAGCCTATCGAGACTGGCCATGTCCTTGGCCGTGAAGACGTGGGCCTTCGGCATGGGGGCCTTCGGGGGCGGCGTCTGCGCATGGGCCGTCCCGACCAAGGCCAGGGACAGCGCGGCGGCGGAGGCGGCGAAACGCAAGCTCTTGATCATGAAACCGAATTTCCCGGAAGCGGTTATGCCTTTGGCGGCGGAGCCTATTCCCGCTTTTCGCCCGCCGCTAGGGCAAGACTGGTGGGTATTCACCGGCCACAGATCGCTGATCGGCGTTCTGTTTCGTTGCGCGCGCGTTCGTAATAAAAGTGAAATAAAGTCAGGTGCTTAGGGCGTAACAATCCGAAACAGGACTTGCTTTGCCGCGACGCAGCATCACTCCTACATGCTAACTCGGGGCGAAAACGGCGGACTTCGGTTCGTCCGTCCAACGATAAGGGTCTCTGGTGTCGGCTTCGGGTTATTTTCAGCACACGGTCGCAGGACCGGTGATCTTCGCCGGGATCGGTCTGCACACGGGCGCGCACGTGCGCGTCGTCGTGCGCCCGGCCGCCCCGGACGCGGGGATCGTCTTCGTGCGGACCGACGTTCACGACCGTGACAATCGCGTCCCCGTCACCGCCGAGGCGGTCTGCCAGACGCAACTGGGCACGGTGATCGGCAACGCCGACGACGTCCGCGTCTCGACCATCGAACACCTGATGGCGGCCCTCGCGGCCCTGTCGATCGACAATTGCGTCGTCGAGCTGGACGGCCCGGAAGTGCCGATCATGGACGGCTCGTCAGAGCCCTTCGTCCAGATCCTGGACCGCGCCGGCCGCCGCAAGCAGGAAGCCGTCCGCCAGTACATCGAGATTCTCGCGCCGATCATGGTGGAGGAGGGCGACAAGCGCGCCGCGCTCCTGCCGGCCGACCGATTCGAAGTCGCCTTCGAGATCGCGTTCGCCAGCAAGGCCATCGGCCGTCAGGCCGTCGACCTCGTGATCGACGAAGAATCGTTCCGTTCGGAACTGTCCGACTGCCGCACCTTCGGCTTCGTGCGCGACGTCGAAGCCCTGCGCGCCATCGGTCTGGCCCGTGGCGGCTCGATGGAAAACGCCGTCGTGATCGACGGTGATCGCGTGCTCAATCCTGAAGGCCTGCGCCGCAAGGACGAGTTCGTTCGCCACAAGGCGCTGGACGCCATCGGCGATCTTTATGTGCTGGGCAGGCCCATCCTTGGCCGCTTCGAAGGCGTTCTGGCCGGTCACGGCCTCAATAACGCCGTGGTTCGAGCGTTGCTGGCCCAGCCGCGCGCCTGGCGCCTGCGCGCCCTCGCGTCGGAACTGGCTGAAGCGGTTTAAGAGCGTCTCCGGAAGTCGGGGCTCGGCCTTCGCATTTGCGCCTTCCGTGGCGTGGTGTAGAAGCCTTGCACGGCGCAGGGGCGCATGTTTGCTTCGAGGGTGAGAGACTCCGTGCTTCGTAATTTCTCGGGACGTTCGGCCGTCACTATCGCCGCTGTTCTCGTCGCCGTGTCGGTGGCGGGCTGCGCCGGCAAGTCCAAGAAGCCGAGCCTCGCCTACGAAGAACGTCCTGTCGAACTGCTGTATTCGACCGGCGCCGATCGCCTGGATCGCGGCAACTGGAACGAGGCCGTCGACTATTTCCGCGAGGTCGAACGCCAGCACCCGTATTCGGAATGGTCGCGCCGTTCGATCCTGATGACCGGCTACGCCCACTACATGGGCAACAACTACAACGACGCCATCGGCGACGCCGACCGGTTCATCTCGCTGTACCCGGGCAATCCGTCGGCCAGCTACGCCTACTATCTGAAGGCCGTCTGCTACTTCGAACAGATCGTCGACGTGAACCGCGACCAGGCCGCGACCGAACAGGCCCTGGCCGCCCTGCGCGACGTCGTGCAGCGCTATCCCAACAGCGAATACGCCACGGACGCGCGCCTGAAGATCGACATGGTCAACGACCAGCTGGCCGGCAAGGAAATGGCCATCGGTCGCTACTACCTGAAGAACGGCCAGACCCTCGCCGCGATCGGCCGTTTCAAGGCCGTGCTGGAGCGTCACCAGACGACCAGCCATACGCCCGAGGCGCTTTACCGCCTGGTCGAAGCCTATCTGACCCTGGGCCTGATGGACGAGGCCAAGCGCAACGGCGCGGTGCTCGGCTACAACTTCCCGGGCGATCGCTGGTACGCCGACGCCTACAGGCTGCTGAACGACAATGGCCTGAGGCCCGCCGTCGAGCCTCTGAAGGCCGGCGCCAAGCGCAACGCGCTGGAGCGGATTCTGTCCAAGGACAAGGGCACGACCCTGGCGCCTCCGGGCGAGAAGAAGTCCAAGAAGGGCGGCCTGATGGGCGTGCTGGGCATGTAATGGCGACGGGATCGAGCTTCGATCCCGTTTCGTTCCGCCTTGGCGCTTTGAAAAACTCTGATTCCCGGCGATCCTGCGCGTCATGCTGATCGGCCTATCCATCCGTGACGTCGTGCTCATCGAGAGCCTGGACCTCGCCATCGGCGAGGGCCTGACCGCGCTGACGGGTGAAACCGGCGCCGGCAAGTCGATCATTCTGGACGCCCTGGGCCTGGCGACGGGCGCGCGCGCCGACGCCGGCTTGGTGAGGCGAGGGGCCGCCGGCCACGCCTCGGCCACCGCGATCTTCGCCCTGCCGGCCGATCATCCCGCCTTCGCCTATCTCGACGACAAGGGCCTGGACTACGCCCGCGACGAGGACCTGGTCCTGCGCCGGCAGCTGTCGCCCGACGGTCGGTCGCGCGCTTTCGTCAACGACCAGGCCACCAGCGTCGGGGTGCTCAAGGATCTGGGCGGCCTGCTGTTGGAGGTCCATGGCCAGCACGAGACGGTTGGTCTGCTCGATCCCAAGACCCATCGCGGCCTGCTCGACGCCTTTGGCGGCGTGTCGGTGTCGGCCGTCGCCTCGGCCTGGAGCGCCTGGCGAGCCGCGCGCGAGAAGGCCGAGGGTCTGCGCGACCTCGCCGGCCGCGCCGCCGCCGAGACCGAGGAGCTGACGCTTCGTCTTTCGGAGCTCGATCGCCTGGACCCGCGTGAGGGCGAGGAGATGGCGCTCGCCGACGAGCGGGCCCTGTTGAGCTCCGCCGAAAAGGCCATCACCGACATCGCCGCGGCTCAGGACGCGCTCGGCGGCGACAGCCTGTCGGGCAAGCTGGCCCAGGCCTACCGCGCCCTGGAGCGCGCCCGCGAGCGCGCCCTGCAGGCCGGCGCCCCCGCCGACGGCGCCGCGATGACCAAGCTCTCGGCCGCCTGCGAAGCGGTCGACCGCGCCATCGTCGAGGCCCAGGAGGCCAGCGCCGCCATCGACGCGGTCGCCGAGTCGTTCGAGTTCGAGCCCGATCGTCTGGAGAAGGCCGAGGAGCGATTGTTCGCCCTGCGCGGCATAGCCCGCAAGCTCAACGTCCTGGTCGAGGATCTGCCGGCCAAGCGCGCCGAATTCGCCGCCCGCCTGCAGGCCATCGAGACCTCCGAGGACGCGCTGAAGGCCGCCGACAAGGAGGCCGCCGAGGCCCGCGAGGCCTATCTCTACGCCGCCGAGGCCCTGTCGGCCGAACGCCGCGCCGCCGGCGACGCCCTGGCCAAGGCTGTCGAGGCCGAGCTCGCGCCGCTGAAGCTGGAGAAGGCCAGGTTCCGCGTGGCGCTGGAGCCTTTGTCCGAGGACCGCGCTGGCCCGACGGGTCTCGACCGCGTCGCCTTCGAAATCTCGACCAACCCCGGCGCGCCGTTCGGCCCGATGGAGGCCATCGCCTCGGGCGGCGAGCTGGCGCGTTTCGCCCTAGCCTTGAAGGCGGCCCTGGCTGGCCGTGGCGGCGGTCCTCAGCCCCTGAT